>JBNLAT010000032.1:0-33178 GCA_050302275.1 Thiohalomonadaceae bacterium
CCTGACCGGCGAAAAGGACACCCTTGGCCTCTACCTTACCGGCCACCCGATCAATAAATACGAAACCGAGATCAACGCCTTCACCAGCTGCCGCATCGCCAAACTCAATGGCGACAAGGCACAGAACGTGACCCTGGCAGGCCTGATCATCGCCCTGCGTACCCGCCCCACCAAGCGTGGTGACAAGATGGCCTTCCTCACCATCGATGACCGCACCGCACGTATCGAGGTGACCCTGTTCAGTGACGTCTATGCCCGTTATCAGGACAAGCTGCTGATGGACCAGGTGGTAGTGGTCAGCGGCGAGGTTCGTCACGACGACTATTCCGGCGGTCTGGTGATGCGCTGCCAGGAGTTGTGCGACATGGAGCATGCCCGTGAGCACTTTGCCCGTAACCTGTTGCTTGAACTGTCGCAGGAGCAGGCGAGTAACGGTTTTGCCGGTAATCTGGAAAAGGTGCTGTCGCCATTCCGCGACGGTAGCTGTCCCATCGCGATTAACTATCAGGGTAGCGACGCCACGGGCCGCGTGCGACTGGGTGATGAGTGGCGGGTGCGTCCCAGCGACGAGCTGCTGAAGCGCTTGCGACATCTGTTGGGGGAGGAGCGGGTTCACATTGAATATTCACGCTAGTGCGAGGCTAAATCGGACTAGGCGACAAACCATGTTACATTCACGTATAATTCTCCGATTCGCAATTAACAGAATCAAAACGCGAGCAGAATCCGAAGGTTATGAACTTAAATTTTCTTGAATTCGAACAGCCGATCGCCGAACTGGAAGCGAAGATTGAAGAGCTGCGTTACGTTGGCGACGACGCCGAGATCAACATCGGCGAAGAGATCGCACGCCTGCAGGCCAAGAGCAAGAGCCTGACTGAATCGATCTTCTCCAATCTAAACTCCTGGCAGATTTCACAACTGGCGCGCCATCCGCAGCGTCCCTATACCCTCGACTACATCGAGGCGATCTTTACCGATTTCGAAGAACTGCACGGTGACCGTGCCTTTGCCGACGACAAGGCAATCGTCGGTGGCGTAGCCCGAATCGATGGCCGCCCGGTAATGGTGATTGGTCACCAGAAAGGTCGCGACACCAAAGAGAAGGTGGCGCGCAACTTCGGCATGCCGCGTCCGGAAGGTTACCGTAAGGCGTTGCGCCTGATGGAGATGGCCGAGCGTTTCCGCCTGCCGATCCTGACCTTTATCGATACCCCCGGCGCCTATCCAGGTGTCGGCGCGGAAGAGCGCGGTCAGTCCGAAGCGATTGCCCGCAACCTGCTGGAGATGTCCAAACTGCGTACCCCCATCATCTGCACCGTGATCGGTGAAGGTGGTTCCGGTGGTGCACTGGCCATCGGTGTTGGTGACCGGGTGATGATGCTGCAATACAGCACCTATTCTGTTATCTCGCCGGAAGGCTGCGCTTCGATCCTGTGGAAGAGTGCAGAGAAGGCCTCCGATGCTGCCGAGGCACTGGGGATTACCTCCGCCCGCCTCAAGGAACTGGGCCTGATCGACTACATCATCGCCGAGCCGCTGGGTGGTGCCCATCGTGATGTCGAGGCGATGGCGGCGAATATCAAACGCGCCCTGCTGGGTAAGCTGGAAGAGGTGGATCGCCTCGATACCGTACAACTGCTGGATAATCGTTATCGTCGTTTGATGTCCTTCGGTAATTTCGAAACGAAATAGTGACGCATTCAGGCTGGGCAGGATGCCCAGCTGTTTGAGCTTTCATCGGGGGGTGAGTCTTAACCATGCCGCAATCCCTCCGCCAACATCTTCTCACTCTGCTGCAATCGCAAGCTGCTGCAACGCGCTATTGGGTCGCCTTTAGCGGCGGTCTCGATTCGACAGTGCTGTTGCACCTGATGGCTTCCTTACGTGATGTCCTGGATGCGCCGCTGCTGGCGTTGCATGTGGACCACGGCCTCTCCAAACACTCCGCGGACTGGTCGCGTCACTGCCGTGATGTCTGCGATGCACTGAATGTCTCGCTGATGACGGAGCGGGTGAGCGTTGCACAGGATAACGGTAAGGGGCTGGAGGCCGCGGCACGTCACGCCCGCTATGCGGTTTTCGAAACGGTTCTGGCCGAGGGAGATGCCCTGCTCAGCGCCCACCATCGCGATGACCAGGCCGAGACGGTGCTATTGCAACTGCTGCGCGGCGGCGGGGTGCATGGTCTGGCGGCGATGCCGCTGCAACGTCCCCTGGGTAAAGGTAGACTGCTGCGTCCACTGCTCGATCTGCCCCGTAGCGAACTGGAAGCCTACGCCCATGCGCAGGGCCTGAAGTGGATCGACGACCCAAGCAATTTCGATACTGCGTTGGAACGTAATTACCTGCGCCATAGCCTGTTACCGCAGCTGGAACAGCGACGTGCCGGTACCCACAAGGTGCTGGCGCGCAGCGCGCTCAATTTTGCCGAAAGTGCCCATCTGCTGGATGAACTGGCCGCCGAGGATCGACAGGAGGCGTTGGGGGAGGGTGGTGTGTTATCGCTGCATCGCCTGCGTGCCATGAGTTCGTCCCGCTGTCGTAATCTACTGCGTTACCACTGCCGTCAGTTGGGATTGCCACTGCCGGAAACCGCACAGTTGCAGCAGGTGGTGGCGGAACTGCTGCCCGCAGCAGAGGATGCGACACCGCTGGTGAGCTGGCCCGGGGTCGAGGTACGCCGCTACCGTGACGGGGTCTGGTTTATGCCACCGTTGTTGCCGCTATCCGACGAACCGATCGCGATACAGTGGAATGGGGTGGAGACGCCGGACTGGCCTGCCGGGTTAGGGGCGCTGCGGGTTGTCCGTGTACACGGACGTGGCGTGTCGCCACAGAAACTCCGTGCGGGCGCTACCCTGCAACTACGCCGGGGCGGTGAGTTGCTGGTTCTGCCTGGGCGTTACGGCCACCATGAATTGAAGAAGCTTTATCAGGAGGCCGGGGTTCCTCCCTGGGAGCGGGAGCGTTGCCCACTACTCTATATTGATGGCGAACTGGCACAGGTAGCAGGGCGCTGGACCGCGGAAAAATTCGCCGCTGCAGAAGATGAAGAGGGAATTTTATTGCAATGGTCGTTATTCGCCATTGAAAAGAAAGAGCAAAACGACGACAATTAGTCCGGCCCGGCGCCGAAAACTTTTTCCCTGAACTTCAAACTGTTACGGTTTCATGACGAAGTACATTTTTATTACCGGCGGTGTGGTCTCTTCCCTTGGCAAGGGCATCGCTTCCGCCTCCCTTGCGGCTATCCTCGAAGCCCGCGGTCTCTCCGTCACTATGCTAAAGCTGGATCCCTACATCAACGTGGATCCGGGGACCATGAGTCCGTTCCAGCACGGTGAGGTGTTCGTCACTGAAGACGGCGCGGAAACCGACCTCGACCTGGGTCACTACGAGCGTTTTATCCGCTCCACCATGACCCAGCGCAACAACTTCACCACCGGTCGCATCTACGAAAACGTGATCCGCAAGGAGCGCCGTGGCGACTACCTTGGCGGCACCGTGCAGGTCATCCCGCACATCACTGACGAGATCAAACGTAGCGTCAAGGCGGGTGCCGAGGGTTACGACGTGGCGATGGTGGAGATCGGCGGTACCGTCGGTGACATCGAGTCGCTGCCGTTCCTCGAAGCCATTCGTCAGATGCGGGTTGAGCTGGGACAGGACAATGTCCTGTTTATGCACCTGACCCTGCTGCCCTATATTCCCACCGCGGGTGAGTTGAAGACCAAGCCGACCCAGCACTCGGTCAAAGAGCTGCGCTCCATCGGTATCCAGCCGGATATCCTGATCTGCCGCGCCGATCGAGAGATGCCGGAAGACGAAAAACGTAAAATTGCCCTGTTTACCAACGTTGAAGAGCGGGCGGTTATCTCCGCTATCGACGTCGACTCCATCTACTGCATCCCGGCCGAACTGCACAAGCAGGGGCTGGACGATATCGTGGTGGAGAAACTGCGCATTGATGCCAAACCGGCCGACCTCACCGAATGGGACGAGGTGATCGACGCGCTACATAATCCCACTGGCGAGACCACCATCGCCATGGTCGGCAAGTATGTCGACCTGACTGAAGCGTACAAGTCTCTCTCCGAGGCGCTGATCCACGCCGGGATTAAAACCCGCACCAAGGTCAACATCGTCTATATCGATTCCGAGGATGTGGAGAAGAACGGTATCGGCTGCCTCGAAGGCAAAGACGCCATCCTGGTTCCCGGCGGTTTCGGTGAGCGTGGTGTCGAAGGCAAAATCGCCGCAGTACGCTATGCCCGTGAGAACAATATTCCTTACCTCGGTATCTGCCTCGGTATGCAGGTGGCGGTGATCGAATACGCCCGCAATGTGGCCGGACTCGAAGGTGCCCACAGCACCGAATTCCGCAAAGAGGCGGCCCATCCGGTTATCGCCCTGATCACTGAGTGGGTTGAAGCCGATGGCACCGTGGTGACCCGTGACGAACAGTCCGACCTCGGCGGCACCATGCGTCTCGGTGGTCAGACCTGTCATCTGCAGGATGGCAGCAAGGTGCGCGATCTCTACGGTAAGGAGAACATCGTCGAGCGTCACCGTCACCGTTACGAATTCAATAACAACTATCGCGAGCCGCTCAATAAGGCAGGGCTGATCTTTGCCGGTCTTTCTGAGGACAAATCTCTGGTGGAAGTGGTGGAGCTGCCCAACCATCCCTGGTTCGTCGCTTGCCAGTTCCACCCGGAATTTACCTCCACGCCGCGTGATGGGCATCCGTTGTTCAGCGGTTTTGTCGCTGCAGCGCGCAAGCATAAGGAGAGCCAGGGCTGATGGAGCTATGTGGCTTCGAGGCAGGCCTCGACCAACCGCTGTTCCTCATCGCCGGTCCCTGTGTGATCGAAAGCGAGCAACTGGTGCTCGATACCGCTGGCGAACTGCAATCCCTGTGTCATGAACTGGGGATAAACTTCATCTTCAAATCCTCCTTCGATAAGGCCAACCGTACTTCGACTTCCAGCTTCCGTGGACCGGGACTGGAGCAGGGGCTGGCGATCCTGGAAAAGGTGAAAAAACAGTACAACCTGCCTGTACTCACCGATGTGCACGAAGACACCCCGTTGGCCGAGGTTGCCGCGGTGGTCGACGTGTTACAGACCCCGGCGTTTCTCTGCCGCCAGACCAACTTCATTCAGGAAGTCGCACGTCAGGGTAAGCCGGTGAATATCAAGAAGGGACAGTTTCTCGCCCCGTGGGACATGGCCAATGTGGTGGAAAAGGCCAGAGAAGTTGGCAATAACGCGATCATGGTCTGCGAACGCGGCGTTTCGTTTGGCTACAATACTCTGATTAGCGACATGCGCGGTCTGGCAGTGATGCGTGCCACCGGATGTCCAGTGGTGTTCGATGCCACCCACTCGGTACAGCAGCCAGGTGGACTCGGCGGACGCTCCGGCGGTCAGCGGGAATTTGTGCCGGTACTGGCACGTGCCGCGGTCGCTACCGGTATCGCCGGGCTGTTTATGGAAACCCATCCAGACCCGGACAAGGGACTTTCAGATGGCCCCAACATGTGGCCGCTGGCGCAGATGAAACCGCTGCTCGCGACGCTCAAGGCGCTGGACGAGACGGTCAAGGCGCAGGGCTTTATCGAAGAAAATAATTAAATCCAATTCACTAACTAATCATTAAATCCGGACAGTAACTATCAATGAGTGACAACAAGACCCAAATCGCAATCGTACGTGCCCGTGAAATCATCGACTCCCGTGGTAACCCCACCGTAGAAGCCGACGTCATCCTGGAAGGTGGCGCCATGGGCCGCGCTGCGGTGCCATCCGGCGCATCAACCGGTTCCCGTGAAGCCATCGAATTGCGTGACAACGATGCCGAGCGTTTCGGCGGTAAGGGTGTGCTTGATGCGGTGGCCAATGTGAATGGCCCGATCGCCAAGGCCCTCAACGGTATGGACGTGACCGACCAGAAGATCATCGACCAGACCCTGATCGAACTCGACGGTACTGAGAACAAGGGCGAACTTGGCGCTAACGCCATCCTTGCCGTTTCACTGGCCTGCGCCAAGGCGGCTGCGATGGCTCAGGGGTTACCGCTCTACCGCTATCTGGCGGAAGTTAAAACCCATGAGTTCAGCATGCCGGTACCGATGATGAACATCATCAACGGTGGTGAGCACGCCGACAACAGTGTCGACCTGCAGGAGTTCATGATTGTGCCGGTGGGTGCATCCTCCATTAATGAGGCGATTCGTTATGGTTCCGAAGTCTTCCATGCGCTGAAGAAGGTGCTGGGTGGCAAGGGCCTGAATACCGCTGTGGGTGATGAGGGCGGTTTTGCTCCCGACCTCTCTTCCAACGAGGAAGCGATTCAGGTCATCCTCGAGGCGATCGACAAGGCCGGTTACAAAGCGGGCGAAGACATCATGATCGCCATCGATGCTGCCAGTTCCGAGTTCTACAAGGACGGCAAATACATTCTTGCCTCCGAAGGTAAGGAGCTGACCGCTGCTGAGTTCGTCGACCTGCTGGCAGACTGGGTGGAGAAGTATCCGATCATCTCTATCGAGGACGGTATGGACGAGAGCGACTGGGACGGCTGGAAGCTGCTCACCGAGCGCCTGGGCAAGAAGGTGCAACTGGTGGGTGACGACCTGTTCGTGACCAATCCGAAGATCCTTAAAGAGGGTATCGAAAAGGGTATCGGTAACTCCATCCTGATCAAGGTGAACCAGATTGGTACCCTGACCGAGACACTGGAAGCGATCCAGATGGCCAAGGATGCCGGTTATACCGCGGTGATCTCCCACCGCTCCGGTGAGACCGAGGACACCACCATTGCCGATTTGGCGGTCGCGACCAATGCCGGTCAGATCAAAACCGGTTCCATGTCCCGTTCCGACCGTGTTGCCAAATACAACCGCCTGATCCGCATTGCCGAGGCGCTGAGTGACAAGGCGAGCTATCCTGGCCGCGGAGCTTTCTACAATCTGAATGATTAGTGAGCACTGCGCTTCATTTCACAATAACAGGCCCGGTCAACCACAAGGTTGCCCGGGCCTGATACTATCTGGACCATCACAAGATTACCCTGGGCTGATATTATCCATCCCATGAAATGGCTCGCCGGAATTCTGTTTGCCCTGTTTTTGCTGCTGCAATATCAATTGTGGTTCGGCAACAATGGCCTGTTGCGCGGCTGGCAGCTGGAACAGAAGGTCGAGCAGCAGAAAGCGGAAAATGAAAAACTGCAGGAGCGTAACAAAGCGCTGGAGGCCGAGGTGCGCGATCTCAAGCATGGCATGGAGGCGATCGAAGAACGTGCCCGTGCCGATCTCGGTATGATCAAGAAAGACGAAACCTTCTATCAGGTGGTGGAAGAGTAACCCTGGGAATGCGAGTGCAGGTTAATCAGCCATGACAACGGGACAGAAATTCTGGGCGGTGATCCCTGCTGCCGGTGTCGGTAGCCGGATGCAGGCCGATCGCCCGAAACAGTACCTGCCGTTGCACGGTAAGACAGTGCTGGAACATACCCTGGCCTGTTTTCTCGATCACCCTGAGATCGAAGGCGTGGTGGTTGCCCTGAGTGAGAACGACCCCTGGTGGCTAGAACTGGGTCTGCAACACGCAAAACTCTATACCGCGCTGGGTGGAGAAGAGCGCTGCCACTCGGTACTCAATGCGTTGAACGGATTACAGTCACAGGCAGATGACAATGACTGGGTACTGGTCCACGATGCTGCGCGTCCCTGTCTGCGGCGCGAGGATCTCGATCATCTACTCGATGCACTACAGGGACATCCTGTCGGTGGTCTGCTCGGTCTGCCGGTAGCTGATACAGTGAAGCGTACCGGCGATGATGATGCTGTGATCGAAACCGTTTCGCGTGAACATCTATGGCGTGCACTGACACCGCAGATGTTTCGCCTTGCGGAGCTGCGTATGGCACTGAATGATGCTCTGGGGAAAGGCGCACTGGTGACCGACGACGCCTCGGCAATGGAACTCGCAGGCAAGATGCCTAAAATGATTGAAGGGCATGGCGACAATATCAAGATCACCCGACCGCAGGATCTGCGTCTGGCAGAACTCTATCTTCAGGAGCGTCTGGACTAGCCGCAGGGAATACGACGGAGGCAGTGATGGAAATATCGAGTATTCAGCAGTATCTGGAAAAGCTCAGCTCAGAGCTTTCAGCCTGGATGACCAATCCTGCTTTTTATTCCCAGACAGGTATCGTGCTTGCTGCGGTTATCATCGCCTACCTGCTTGCCCGCCTGATTAATCTGAAACCAGCTTCCTCCGTCGAGGCGAGGAAACAGGGCATACGTCAGCTACTACGTAACGGCCTACAGGGACTGCGTGAACTCGCTTTCCCGCTGTTTACCATCTTGCTGTTAATGGGCGCGGTCGACCTTAGCGACTATCTGTTCAAGCAGAGCTGGCTGGTACGCGTCGCCGAAGGTCTCGCGATGGTGATGTTGCTCTACACCCTGATCGGTCGCTATGTCCGACACGCCTTACTGGAAAAGTTGTTCAAGCTGGTGCTGGTACCGATCACCCTGCTACAGGTTTTCGGTTTATTGGGTGATGTGATTACTTATCTGCAAGCCAAGGAACTGGTAGTCGGTAATATCAGTATCTCCGCTTACGGATTATTCCGTGTACTGATTTTCGGCACGTTGCTGTTCTGGCTGGGTCGGATTTCCAACAGTGTCGGTCAGCGGGTCATTCGCCAGCAGGAGAGCCTGGATATCGGCACCCGCGAGATATTCGCCAAGATTTATCAGGTGGTGCTGGTTGTCGTTATCTTTTTGCTGTTGTTGCAGGTAATGGGGGTCAACATTACCGCGTTGGCGGTATTTGGTGGCGCAGTCGGTGTCGGCCTGGGCTTCGGCCTGCAAGCCATCGCCTCAAACTTTATTTCCGGTTTAATCCTGTTGCTGGATCGTTCGTTGGCTATCGGTGATTACATCGAACTGGAGGATGGGCGTAAGGGTACGATCAGCGAGATGAGTATGCGTTTCATCATGCTGGAAACCTTCGATGGCAAGGAAATCATGGTGCCGAACGAGAAATTCATTACGACCTCGTTCACAAACTGGACTCATTCCAATAAAAAGCAACGTTATTCGCTCAATTTCCAGGTAGCCTATTCGACCGACCTGCATCATCTGTTCGACCTGTTGCGCGAGGTCGTGGCCAGCCATCCCATGGTCCTGAGCGGTGATGATATTCCAATTGAATTCCGACCCGATGCCGAGATTAGTGGCTTTGGTGATTCCGGTGTCGATATCCTGATCGAGTTCTGGATGGAAGGCATCGACGACGGTCCTAATCGGGTCGGCGCCGATCTGCTATTGATGATCTGGGATGCATTGAAGGCGAACCAGATCGAGATTCCGTTCCCACAACGTGAAGTCAAAATCATTAAAATGGGTGAAACGCACCAGCCCGGTGCTGCGGAGAGTAATCCATGAGAATCGGACACGGTTACGACGTACACGCCTTTACCGAAGGCGATCACATCGTCCTTGGCGGGGTAAAGATCGCGCATCACCATGCCTTTGCCGCGCACTCCGATGGCGATGTATTGATTCATGCGTTGTGCGATGCACTGCTCGGCGCATTGGCGCTGGGCGACATCGGTCGTCACTTTCCAGATAGCAGTGAGGAGTTTCGCGGCATCGATAGCCGCATCCTGTTGCGCCGGGTGGTGGAGCTGGTCTCGCAGCAGGGTTATCGCCTGGGTAACGCGGACATGACCATTATCGCCCAGTCACCGAAACTCTATATGCATGTCGATACCATGCGTGAGAATCTGGCGCAGGAACTACAGGCCGAAATCGGTCAGGTGAACGTCAAGGCGACCACTACGGAAAAGTTGGGCTTTGCCGGACGTGAAGAGGGAATAGCTGCCCACGCTATTGTCTTACTGACACATGAGTAATGCTGTTTTCCCGCCGCAATGGGCCTATGCCTTTGGTCAGCCTGCCTGTCATGCTGTAATTCGTTCCACCCCTGAAGATTTTATCGTCGATGAAATATTAGGTTTCGATCCCGACGGCGACGGTAATCACGCCCTGATCCATATCCGCAAGCGCAACACCAATACCGAGTGGCTGGCGCGACAACTGGCGGCTTTGGCTGAGGTGCCGGTTTCGGAAGTCGGTTATGCGGGACTCAAGGATCGCAATGCGGCTACCACGCAGTACTTCTCAATCAATCTGAGTGGAAAAAACGAACCGGATTGGCAGCAGTTGGCATCGGATGAGATCACTATCCTTTCCGTTGATCGTCACCACCGAAAATTAAAGCGTGGCAATCTGCTGGAAAACCAGTTTCAGCTAACCCTGCGTCAACTGGCGGGTGAGTGCGACTATCTGGTTGCACGCCTGGAGATGATCGCGGAACAGGGCGTGCCCAACTATTTCGGACCACAACGTTTCGGACACGATGGCGGTAACCTGCAGAAAGCGGAGGCGATGTTTCGCAGCAAACAGCGCGAGACTGATCGCCATCTACGTGGACTCTATCTCTCTGCCGCACGTTCCTGGCTCTTCAATCAGGTATTGAGTGCGCGAGTCGCCGCATGTAACTGGAATCAGGCCCTGCCCGGTGAATCACTGTTGATCAATAACACCTCGAGTAGTTTTACCGTGCGTCTACTTAATAGCGAGATCGAGCGCAAAGTGGCAACAGGCGAACTCCATCCAAGCGGACCGCTATGGGGGAGAGGAAAGCCTGCCTCGTTGGGGGAGGTCCTGGCACTGGAGCAGACAGTGCTGGAGCAGGAGTTGTTGCTACGTGAAGGGCTGGAGATGGCCGGAATGGAACAGGAGCGTCGTGCCCTGCGATTACCGGTCAGGAAACTGGCTTGGCAGTTTGTTGAGCAGGATGTGTTGCAACTCTCTTTTGCCTTGCCCGCTGGAGCCTATGCAACCAGTGTCTTACGTGAACTGGTTGAGTTCGAAGCGTAATTCGCTCAACCGGTTTTGAACTTTGATACCAGTTCTGTTAGACGCTGGGAAATACTGCTGAGGTTGGTGTTCGCCTCGTAGATCCGTTTGCCGCCTTCCGATGAGTGTTCGGCGATTTCACTGATATTGATAATGTTGCGGTTGATCTCCTCGGCAACATGTAACTGTTGCTCAGCTGCTTCGGCGATCTGCGCATTCATCTGGGTGATCTGGGTGACCGACACTGCGATACGTTCCAGTGAGGTACCCGCATCGGCCGACTGCGCGGTACTCGACTGGGTATGCTGGCGACTCTTCTCCATGACTTCGACTGCTCGTGCGGAACCGGCCTGAAGATGATCGATCATCTCTTCAATTTCCTCCGTGGATCGCTGGGTACGTGTCGCCAGGGCACGGACTTCGTCGGCGACCACAGCAAAACCGCGTCCCTGTTCGCCGGCGCGTGCGGCTTCAATGGCAGCATTCAACGCCAGCAGGTTGGTCTGTTCCGATATGCCCTTGATCACATCCAGCACACCACCGATCTTTTCGCTCTCGACTTTCAGGCCATTGATCGCATTGGTGGCGTTATCCATCTCCATCGCCAGTGACTCGATATCTTCAATGGTATGGGTGACGATACGTCGGCCATCCTGAGCGGCGCCATCAGCACTGTTAGCTGAATCTACTGCAACGCCTGCATGTTCGGTGACTTCCTGCATCGAGGCGGTCATTTCGTTGATCGCGGTGGCGACCTGTTCGGTTTGGCGCAGCTGTTTCTCCACTCCTTCTCGGGTGATTTCGATCACCTCGGTGAGTTGGCCGACAGCGGTATCCAGTTGGCTGCTCGACTCATGTAACTCTTCAATCATGTCGAGCATCGCCTCGCGGATCGTTGCGGCGCTTTCCGCAATATCCCCCAGTTCGTCATTGGAGTGACGGCGGATATCGACACTGAAGTCATGTGCCGCCATGCGTTTCAGCTTGAGTGAGAGTTCATGGGAGGGTTTGACGATGAATTTCTGCAGAAAGACATTGAACTGAATAAAGGCAAATAACACTGCCAGTGCCATGGCGATGAGCCCTGTCTTGATCGTGTCGCGTGCATGACTGGCGCTATATTCGCTCTGTTGTTTGACCTGTTGCTCAAGATTTTCTGCTGCGGTTTCGAGGAGTTTGAATAGCGGTGCAATCTGTTCACGTTCAATATTGGGTAGTCGATTTGCTATCGACTCACCGCTGCTCGCCGCCGTTAGTAGTTCACGACCGCGCTGGCTGAATTTTGTGTGTTGTTCGCTGAACTGTTCCAGAACAGGGCGTATCGGATTGCCGTCCAGTTTTTTTAACAGTGCGGTGGTTGCCGTACGGACGTTGCGTTCCTGTTCTGAGAATCGCTGTTCGCCGTTATTGCGATTATCAGAGAGCAGGGCGCTGTGCCAGGTGGTGATTTGAAGATCGACGCTGTGCTGTATTTTGAAAAGATCGCTTTGTAGCGCGACTTCATGATTGAGGAGCGATTGGTATTGTTGCTGGTTTTTGTCCGCGCCCCAGAAACCATACAGGGCCGAAGCAATTAGCAGGATCGTGCCGGTGCCAGTGATTAACAACATTTTGAAGCGGATACTGGAAAATAGTCGGCCCATTTTGCGTGCCTGTCGTTACCTGTTACTGAATAAAGAATGGTCCGGGTTTGGCGGACTTTCCAGTTATCGACCTTTTCGGCGAAGTTCTTGAGCGATTAACCCTTTTGTTTGCCCAGTAATACATATACCGCTCCTGTCCCTCCATCGGCGGGACGGGCGGAGCAGAAGGCCAGCACTTCGTTGCGTTGACGCAGCCAGTGATTAACCTTGCCCTTGAGTACCGGCTGTTTGTGCAGCGAGCCGTTACCCTTGCCGTGAATGATACGCACGGTTTTGAGTCGTTGTGCCAGGGCACTGTGAAGGAAGGCGGTCAGGGCCTGACGTGCTTCCACTACGCGCAGACCGTGCAGATCGAGCTCTGCCTCAACCGCGTAGTGCCCACGCCGCAGTTTCTTTAACACGCTGTGTTGCAGGCCACCGCGACAGTAGAACAGCTCTTCCCCGGTCTCCAGCTCCGCCGGATCGATATCACCGCTGAGCATATCGTCCAGCACCTGTAACTCATCCTCTTCACGCTTTAGCGGTCGGGCGGGCAGTGGAGCACGATGTGGTGTGATATGGCGCTGCGGCAACGGCACGGCATCGGCCACGGCCTGTCGAAACAGGTCTTTGTCCTCACTGCTGAGATTGTTTTTTTTGCTCATCGGGGCTGACGCAATAGTATCGTGGTAGTTCCGAGTCTATCACACGCATTTGGGCTTCATGCCGAAGGACCGACACTGGTATAGTTGCAAGGATTAATAACAAATAGACCATCGCAATGCCGGTCGCCTGACGAAAGAATGAAAATACTGATAAGTAACGACGACGGTTATCTGGCTCCTGGCATCAACTGCCTGGCGGAGCATCTGGCTGGCATCGCCGAGGTGACCGTGGTGGCGCCAGAGCGCGATCGCAGCGGTGCCAGTAACTCCCTGACTCTGGATATTCCCCTACGTGTTCAGCCTGTGCGCGAACGGGTCTATCGTGTCGATGGAACCCCTACAGATTGTGTGCATATTGCCATTACCGGGATGCTCGAGGATGAGCCCGATATGGTGGTCTCCGGAATCAATGCCGGGGCCAATCTGGGCGATGACGTGCTCTACTCCGGCACCGTGGCGGCGGCGATGGAGGGGCGTTTCCTCGGCCTGCCAGCGATGGCGGTTTCTCTCTGTGCCGCATCGGGACACAGTTTTACTCACTACGACAGCGCCGCCAGGGTGGCGATCCGCCTGCTGCAGCGGCTGCAGGAGAATCCACTGCCTGCAGACACCATTCTCAACGTCAATGTCCCCGATCTGCCCTACGAGCAACTGCAGGGATATGAGGTGACTCGCCTGGGTCATCGCCACAAGGCGGAGGCGGTGATCCACGATACCGACCCCCGTGGCCGCCCGATCTACTGGATCGGTCCTGCCGGGGTGGAGCAGGATGCCGGTCCCGGCACCGATTTTCACGCCATCCGCCAGCAACGGGTCTCAGTGACGCCGATCCAGGTGGATCTGACCCGCCACAGCCTGCTCGATGATGTGGCCGAGTGGTTGGGAGGGATCGCCTGAGATGACGCCGCAGCGCATTCAGGGAATCGGCATGACTTCGCAGCGCACCCGCGAACGGCTGGTGCAACGGCTGCAGGAGAAGGGGATTGCCGATGGGCGCGTCCTTGGCGCTATCCGCGCAGTGCCGCGCCACCTGTTTATCGACGAGGCCTTGTCTTCCCGGGCTTACGAAGACACCGCGCTACCCATCGGCAGTGGGCAAACCATCTCCCAGCCCTATGTGGTGGCAAGGATGACCGAGGCGTTACTGCTGAACAACCCACGCAAGGTGTTGGAGGTGGGGACCGGCTGCGGTTATCAGACCGCGATCCTGGTCAGTCTGGGGCTGCAGGTCTTTACCATCGAGCGCATTCGGCCGCTGCACGACAAGGCGCGGCGTATTCTCGGCGAGATCAAACATACCCCAGTGCGAATGCGTCACGGTGACGGTTACGAGGGCTGGAAGTCGGAGGCGCCCTTCGACGCTATTCTGGTTACCGCGGCGCCACCGGAGGTGCCTGAAGCACTGTTACAGCAACTGGCCGAAGGCGGCCATCTGATCATCCCGGTCGGTGCTGGCAGTGGACAGGAGTTGTTGCGTATTACCCGTGAGGGCGGCGAATTCACCAGCCAGTTGCTCGATTTCGTGACTTTTGTACCGATGCTGGGCGGTACCGATAGCAAGGGATCCCGATGAATATTTTCGCCAAGCTCTACGACCGTGTGCTGGGCTGGTCGCGTCATCCGCATGCCCCCTGGTATCTGGGGGGATTGAGTTTTGCCGAATCGTCGTTCTTTCCCGTGCCGCCCGATGTGATGCTGGCACCAATGTCGCTGGCGCAACCGCTGAAGGCGTGGCGTTTTGCCCTGTTGACCACACTGGCCTCGGTACTGGGCGGGATGTTGGGTTACCTCATCGGTGTCTATGCCTTCGATGTGGTGCAGCCATGGCTGCAACAGGCCGGTTACGGGCCTGCCTATGAAAAAGTGAGCGAGTGGTTTGGCGTGTGGGGCTTCTGGGCGGTGTTTCTGGCTGGTTTTTCACCGATTCCATACAAGCTCTTCACCATCAGCGCCGGGGTGATCGGCATGGCCTTTTTCCCCTTCGTTCTGGCCTCGGCCATCGGGCGCGGTGGACGCTTCTTTCTGGTTGCCGGTTTAATGCGCTGGGGCGGGGAAAAGATGGAGCAGACTCTGCGTCTCTATATTGATCGCATCAGTTGGGCATTGGTAGTGATTCTGCTGGTGCTCTATTTCATTATTAATAGTGGTGGAAATGGTTAAAGCGGCATACAGATGGGGTGTGGGATTGCTCTGCGGCGTTCTGTTGAGCGCCTGCGGCGAACTGCAACCGCTGTCTGCCGATGGCCAGATGATCGATTACCGGGTGATGACGGGCGATACGCTCTACTCTATTGCCTGGCGCTACGGCTACGACCATCAGCAAGTGGCGGCATGGAACAATATTCCGCCGCCCTTTATTATCCATCCCGGTGACCATATCTACCTGATACCACCGGGGCGCGAAGTGCGTACTGCTCTGCCGCGGGATCGAGTTGCCGGGGATAGCGCTCAAGTGGAGACAGCCGCGGCCGATAGTAGTGGCGGCACTGCGACAAGTAGTTCAGCACCAGCGACATCCACGGTAGTTAACACCTTGCGTAGCAAGGTAGAGTCGACCTATCAGCGGCTAAAGAGCGGCACCGTACACTGGGCCTGGCCAACTACCGGCAAAGTGGTGAATGAGTTTTCACCGCGTAACGGCAAGAAAGGGCTGGATATCGGTGGTAGCATGGGTCAGCAGATTCGCGCTGCGGCGGGTGGTACGGTGGTATACAGCGGCAATGGCCTGATTGGTTACGGTAACCTGGTTATCATCAAGCACAACGATACCTATCTCAGCGCCTACGGTCATAACCGTAAACTACTGGTCAAGGAGGGCGCCTCGGTTAAGCAGGGAGAGGTGATCGCCGAAATGGGCGACAGCGGTAAAGAAGGAATTATGTTGCATTTCGAGATCCGCCGTAACGGAAAGCCGGTGGACCCGATGAGTTATCTGCCAAGACGAGGCTCTTGAGGAAGCATATATGGGCACTAACAATACCCCTGAAGATAACGAGCAGTTCTCTGAAGACGAAGACAAAGAGCTTCTCGACTCGGGTGATGAAGATGAGGTCAAGGAAGAGGCAGAGGAGTACGAAGCCGATTCGGAGGTAACCTTCGAGGCCGGCGCGATCCCTGAAGGGCAGCTTGACGCTACCCGTCTCTATTTAAGCGAAATCGGTTTTTCTCCGCTGCTGAGTGCAGAGGAGGAGGTTTACTACGCACGCATGGCACAGCGTGGTGAAGAGGCCGGACGCAAGCGCATGATCGAAAGTAACCTGCGCCTGGTGGTGAAGATTGCTCGCCGTTACCTCAACCGAGGTCTGGCGCTGCTGGATCTGATCGAAGAGGGCAACCTGGGTCTGATCCGTGCGGTGGAAAAATTTGATCCCGAGCGCGGCTTCCGTTTTTCTACTTACGCCACCTGGTGGATTCGTCAGACCATCGAACGGGCGATCATGAATCAGACCCGCACCATTCGTCTGCCGATCCATGTCGTAAAAGAGATCAACGTCTATCTGCGTGCTGCCCGTCATCTGGCGCAGAATCTGGACCATGAGCCCAGCCCGGAAGAGATTGCCGAGATGCTGGATAAGCCCATCGACGATGTGAAACGCATGATGGGCCTCAACGAGCGCGTGACCTCGGTCGATGTGCCGATGGGCCGCGATGCGGATAAGTCGCTGCTCGACGCCATTCCCGACGAAAACAACATGGACCCCTCCGACCTGCTGCAGGACGAGGATATCCGCGGCAACATCGACCTCTGGCTGAGCAAACTCAGTGACAAGCAGCGCGAAGTGGTCGAGCGTCGCTTCGGTCTGCATGGTTACGATGTCTCGACTCTGGAAGAGGTGGGTGCCGAGATCGGTGTCACCCGTGAACGGGTGCGCCAGATTCAGATTGAGGCGCTACGTCGTCTGCGTGAGATCCTGGAGAGTCAGGGTTACAGCGGTGATGTGCTCTAACTGAAACAGTGATATGAGTGACAAACGCCGCCATTATGGCGGCGTTTGTGTTTGTGGAGTGCTATTTCTCGAGGATCACCGCGGCGGCTACCCGGCGGCCTTCCGCGGCCAGAATGTTATAGGTACGGCAGGCAGCGGCGGAGTTCATCACCTCGTAACCGATGCCGAGACTGATCAGCGCCGCCAGTTGCTCGGTGCCGGGGAAATGGAGTTTCTGCCCGGTACCCAGCAGCAGCACTTCTGCATCCAGTTCCGCCAACGCAGCCAGATCTTCGTCACGGGCCTGTTCCAGCGATTCCGGTGCCCAGTCGTCGAGCAATTGCTCCGGGGTAATGACGAAACTGTGGCGCATCGCGACCAGTTCACCCGGCTGTGGGCCGTTGAGGATCACCTCTTCGCTGCGGTAGGCGTGGACGGTGTAAATCCCGTCACTCTCTTCTCTGCGTACTTGCATACAATTTTCCGTAATAAATTAATCGCTTATCGGCGTTTCGCTGATTGACAGGTATAATAGGCGCCAGTAATGTTAGCAACCTTCATTTCCCTGAACTGAGTGCCTGTTCCCGCTTTGGCGGGCAGATTGTGGATACCGTCACCTTGATAGAAGATTTCCAGAGAATCAAGCGCTTACCGCCGTATGTCTTTGCCATCGTCAATGAGTTGAAGGCCAAGGCACGCGCACGGGGTGAGGATATCATCGATTTCGGTATGGGCAACCCGGATCAGCCGACCCCGTCGCACATCGTCGACAAGCTGGTGGAAGCGGCGCAACGCAACGATACCCATCGCTATTCCATGTCGCGGGGTATCCCCCGTCTGCGCCGTGCAATCTGCAACTGGTACCGGGATAACTACGACGTCGAACTGGACCCGGAAAAGGAGGCGATCGTCACTATCGGCTCCAAAGAGGGGCTGGCCCACTTGGCACTGGCCACCACCGGCCCCGGCGACGCGATCCTGGTGCCCAACCCGGCCTACCCGATCCATCCCTACGGTTTCGTGATCTCCGGTGCCGATATTCGCCATGTGCCGCTGGTGCCGGGCAAGGATTTCTTCGCCGAGCTGGAAAAAGCGATCCGTGACTCCTGGCCGAAGCCGAAATTCCTGGTGCTCAACTTCCCCGGTAATCCCACTGCCCAGTGCGTCGAGCTCGATTTCTTTGAGCGGGTGGTGGCTATCGCTCGCGAACATGAGATCTGGGTAATTCACGATATCGCCTATGCCGAGATCGTCTTCGACGGCTACAAGGCGCCATCGATCATGCAGGTGGAGGGGGCGAAGGATGTGGCGGTGGAGTTTTACTCCCTCTCCAAGAGTTACAATATGCCCGGCTGGCGCGTCGGCTTCATGGTCGGCAATCCGGTATTGGTCGCTGCCCTGGCGAAGATCAAATCCTACCTCGACTACGGCATGTTCACCCCCATCCAGGTGGCGGCGATCAGCGCCCTGGAAGGTAATCAGGATTGCGTACGCGAGATTCGCGATATGTATCAGGTACGCCGCGACGTGCTCTGCGATGGCCTCGATTCGGTGGGTTGGAAAGTGGAGCGTCCCAAGGCGACCATGTTTGTCTGGGCGCCAATCCCTGAAGCCTATCGTCATCTCGGTTCGCTGGAGTTTTCCAAGAAACTGCTGGAGGAGGCCAAGGTGGCTGTTTCTCCCGGCGTCGGTTTCGGTGAATACGGCGATGACCACGTACGTTTCAGCCTGATTGAAAACGAACATCGTACCCGTCAGGCGATCCGCGGCATACGCGATATGTTCCGCAAGGATGGCCTGATTTGAATAAACCTGCCCCCGACACCGAACCTATGCGCCCGATCCAGAAATCCTCCAAGCTTGCCAACGTCTGCTATGACATCCGTGGTCCGGTAATGGCGCACGCCCGCCAGTTGGAAGAGGAGGGGCATCGGATCATCAAGCTCAATATCGGTAACCTGGCGCCGTTCGGTTTCGATACCCCGGAAGAGATCCAGCAGGATGTGATCCACAACCTGCCGCAATCCTCGGGCTACTCCGACTCCAAGGGGCTCTTCGCCGCACGCAAGGCGATCATGCACTACACCCAGTCGAAGGGAATTCCAGGTGTTACCCTGGACGATATCTACATCGGTAACGGCGCGTCTGAATTGATCGTGATGGCGATGCACGGTCTGCTAGAGAACGGCGACGAGGTGCTGGTACCGACGCCGGACTATCCGCTGTGGACCGCCGCAGTCAGTCTCGGTGGTGGCAAACCGCGTCACTACATCTGCGATGAGGGCAGCGGTTGGTTGCCGGATCTGGACGATATCCGCAGCAAGATCAATAAAAACACCCGCGCCATCGTCATTATCAACCCCAACAACCCGACCGGTGCGCTCTATCCGGTGGAGCTGTTGCAGGAACTGGTCGAGATCGCCCGTCAGCATCAGTTGATCGTCTACGCCGACGAGATCTACGACAAAATGCTCTACGAAGGTGAACATACCTCCATCGCCTCGCTGGCCGATGATGTGCTGTTTGTTACCTTTAACGGCCTGTCGAAAAATTACCGCGCCTGCGGCTATCGCGCCGGCTGGATGGTGGTCTCCGGTGAACACGAACACGCCCGCGACTATATCGAAGGGCTGGATATCCTCGCCTCGATGCGCCTCTGCTCCAACGTGCCGGGGCAGTTCGCCATTCAGACCGCTCTGGGCGGTTACCAGAGTATTAATGACCTGGTGGCTGAAGGTGGTCGCCTGCGTCGTCAGCGTGATATGGCCTGGGAGATGATCAATTCGCTGCCCGGGGTGAGCTGTGTGAAACCCTCCGCGGCGCTCTACCTGTTCCCCCGCCTGGACCCGAAGATGTATCCTATCGCCAATGATCAGCAGTTCGTACTGGAGTTGCTGAAGGACGAGAAGGTATTGGTGGTGCAGGGGACCGGTTTTAACTGGATTGAGCCGGACCATTTCCGTATGGTCTTTCTGCCCAATGGCGACGATCTGCAGGAGGCAGTCAGCCGCATCGAACGTTTTCTGGATCACTATCGCAAGCGCCACGCCTGAGGCGCACTCAACACGTAAACACAAGGGTTGTCATGAAAGCTGTAAAGATTGGATTGCTGGGACTGGGTACCGTTGGCGGTGGCACCGTCAATGTGCTGCAACGTAACGCGGACGAAATCGCCCGCCGTGCCGGTCATGCTATCGAGATTATTCACGCCTCGGCGCGCGATCTCGACAAGCCGCGCATTTGCGATACCGGTGATATCCAGCTGACCACCAATCCGGCCGAAGTGGTGGATAATCCCGATGTGGACGTCATCGTTGAACTGATCGGCGGCGATACCATCGCCCACGAGATGGTGATGCGTGCGATTAACAACGGCAAGCATGTGGTCACCGCCAACAAGGCGCTGATTGCCAAACACGGTAACGAAATCTTCGATGCTGCCCACGAGAAAAACGTGATGATTGCCTTTGAGGCGGCGGTGGCCGGTGGTATTCCGATCATCAAGTCGATCCGTGAGGGACTTTCCGCCAACAATATCGACTGGCTGGCCGGGATTATCAACGGTACCGGTAACTTTATTCTGACCGCGATGCGTGACGAGGCCCGTGACTTTGGCGACGTACTCGCCGAGGCGCAGCGTCTCGGTTATGCCGAAGCCGATCCGACCTTCGATGTCGAAGGCATCGACGCGGCACACAAGCTGACTATTCTCGGCTCCATTGCCTTCGGTATGCCACTTAACTTCGAAGCGGTACACACCGAAGGTATTTCACGTATCACCCGTGAAGATGTGGCGGTGGCCGACGAGCTGGGTTACAGCATCAAGCATCTGGGTATCGCCCGCCGTAGCGTGCAGGGGATTGAGATGCGTGTTCATCCCACCCTGATCCCGAAGAGTCGCCTGCTGGCCAATGTCGACGGCGTGATGAACGCGGTATTGGTGCAGGGCGATGCAGTCGGCCCGACCCTCTATTATGGTGCCGGCGCCGGAGACGAACCGACTGCCTCGGCGGTGGTGGCGGATTTGATCGATGTCGCACGTTCGCTTGATTGCGAACCGCAGGCACGTGTCCCTCATCTGGCCTTCCAGCCGGACAAACTGGAAGAGTTCAACCTGTTGCCGATGGAAGAAGTGGAGACCGCTTTTTATTTGCGCATGCAAGTAGTGGATCGCCCCGGCGTACTGGCGGAACTGACCGCTATCTTCGCCGAACTGGAGATCAGTATCGAGGCGGTGATTCAGCGCGAACCCGCCGAGGGCGAGACCCTGGTTAACATCATCTTCCTCACTCGCGTGGTGAAGGAGAAGCAGATGATGCAGGCTCTGGCCCGCTTCGAAAAACTAAACAGCATTTTTGGCGACGTGACCCGTATCCGCGTCGAACAACTGAATTGATTTGATTGAGGAATAGCTATGCCTTTTCGTACCCGTTACACCGGATTGATCGACCGTTACCGTGATCGCCTGCCGGTACATGACGACACCCGTATTATCTCTCTCGGCGAGGGCAACACCCCGCTGATTCGTCTGCACAACATTCCGAAACTGTTGGGCAAAGAAGTCGACATCTACGTTAAATATGAAGGTCTCAACCCGACGGGTTCTTTCAAGGACCGCGGTATGACCATGGCAGTGACCAAAGCAGTCGAAGAAGGTTCGAAGGCTATTATCTGCGCCTCGACCGGTAACACCTCCGCCGCCGCCGCGGCCTATGCTGCACGTGCAGGTATTACCGCGTTCGTATTGATCCCTGACGGCAAGATCGCCATGGGTAAACTGGCGCAGGCGATGATGTATGGTGCGACCACCCTGCAGATCCGCGGTAACTTCGATGACGGTATGCGTCTGGTAAAAGAAGTTGCCGAGCAGGCACCGGTAACCATCGTGAACTCAATCAACCCGTTCCGTCTGCAGGGACAGAAAACCGCAGCCTTCGAAATCGTCGAAGAGTTGGGCGGTGCGCCGGACTACCACTGCATTCCAGTCGGCAACGCCGGTAACATCACTGCACACTGGATGGGCTACAGCGAATATCGCGATAGCGGTATCGTTAGCAATGCACCGACCATGGTTGGTTATCAGGCTGCCGGTGCGGCGCCATTCATGCGTGGCGGTATGGTCGACAATCCGGAAACTATCGCCACCGCTATTCGTATCGGTCATCCGCAATCCTGGGACAAGGCGTGGAATGTGCAGAAAGAGTCGGGCGGTTGGTTCGATGAGTGCAGCGATGAAGAAATCCTCGCCGCGCAAAAATTGCTGGCACAGAAAGAGGGTGTGTTCTGCGAACCGGCTTCTGCCACCTCATTGGCCGGCGCCATGCGTGACATTAAGTCCGGCAAGATCCCGGAAGGTTCCAAGATCGTTTGTACCCTCACCGGTAACGGTCTGAAAGATCCGGACACCGCCATTGCTCAGTGCAAAGACGAAGGTGTCTTCACCATCGATGCCACCCTGGATGCGGTGAAAAAATCCATCCTCGATAACATGGTCGATTGATTGTTTGCCGTCCCGGTACAGATAGTACCGGGACGGTGAATTGATTCTGGCGCAGACCGGAATCCAGAAAGCCATGGCTAAATCCATTACCCTCGTCATCCCCGGCCTGTTTGATAATTTGCCGGACCCCGCACCGCGCCTTCCTGCGCTTGAAACACTGCTTGCCCGTGCCGACTATCGAGACGATCTTCCTGTTGGTTACGAACGCACTTTGATGCATCTCTTCGGCTTGCCGCAATCAGCGGGTCGTGATGTTCCAGAAGGCGCGCTTGGCCGATATGCGCAAACCGGCGAAAAACCAGAAGGCATCTGGCTTTGTGCCGCCCCGGTACACCTTTTCGCCGATCAATCCCGGGTTTACCTGAATACGATTGAAGATGCCTCGCTGAGTGAAGTTGAAGCGTCGCAATTGATTGCCGAATTGAATCAGCTATACAAAGAGGATGGCTGGGAGTTTGTGCAACACACCAGTACCCAATGGTACCTGCGTATTCCTGAAGAGCCTGCTATTCGCACGACACCGTTGCGCGGGGTTGATGGCAAAACCATTCACGACAAACTCCCGCAAGGCGACGAGGCATTGCAATGGCATCGTGTTTTAAATGAAATGCAGATGCTGCTGCATGCCAGTCCAGTGAATCAGGCACGCCAGGAGAGGGGAGAACTACCGGTTAATGGTGTGTGGTTGTGGGGTATCGGCGAGATGCCTGATACAAACACAGCACAGCATTGGGCAAATGTGTGGACCAATGAGCCTATGGCATATAGTTTGGCGCGTCTAAGCAATTTACCAACATATGATCTATCTGACATTCTGGGACAGTGTCTGCGAGAGAACTGTGACGGCGAACAACTCGTCACTCTTATGGGAAACACATCTGGTGACGCTGTAAAAACACTTCTTCGTTGGGAAGCCGATTGGTTCGATCCATTACTCATTGCTTTGAAAAATAATGAAATTGAATCCCTAAGAATTAATAGTGCCGATGGACGCCAATGGTTGCTGAAACGCCGTAATCTCTGGCGGTTTTGGCGGCGACGGATAAGTATATCGAATCAGTCTAATATACTATCTAACCCCTAAGGATATAGCGGTGCAGGTGAACGCATAACTCTTTTCAGAAAAAAGTAGTAGGCACTTGCCTAACGAACGTAGTAGATAGTAGTCTTCGGATTAAGAAAAAATGATAACAGGGAGGTTGTACGATGAAACTCGTATTGCATGCTATTGCAATGATGGCATTGGTGCTGACAGGGAATGCCTATTCAGCGGTCTATTGTGACTCTAGTTCCAACATGTCCATGTATGAGTGGGTTGATGCTGTTACGATTAATGGCTCACCCTATTATACGGGTAACAATGGCGGTTATATTTCCCACTCTACCCCTCAGTATATTGACTCTGATCAGATTGCTCTGACAATGACGTCAGGTTTCGGTTATGGCACATACTCAGAGAAATGGGGGGTATGGGTTGATTGGAATCAGGACGGAATCTTTGACGGTTCCGAGCAGGTCTATACCGGAACTACTGCTAATACCGAGACATTATCTACCATTATTCCTGTTCCAATGAACGCCATGTTAGGCGATACCACTATGCGGGTAGTCATGAGCTGGGGTAACGACCCACAGGCATGTGGCACATATTACTATGGTGAAACTGAAGACTTCGTTGTAACCATTTCAGCAACTTCGTCAACCCCACCACCAGATCTGCTACCACAGTTTTCTTTGAGTGTTGCCCCTGATTATACGGTTTACAGAAATGGCCCCGTTGATGCGAACCTGTTTTGGGTGGTTGAGAAGGATGGGGCTATCGTTCTGGAAAGTAATGCCACCTATAACATGAGTGAGAGGTATTATCTTCTTACGGAAGGAAGCCAGTTCAGAATTTGGTTAAATGATTACACCGGTCAACAAGTTTCAAATACCATTGAGTTCACTGTTGGTGAGACATTTAGTCATCAGCTATCTGTGGATAATATGTACAACCTGAAACGTAGCGGCTCATTGGGTGAACCACTTCAGTGGATGATTGAACAGGATGGAGTGCTGGTAATGATAGATGATGCCAGTGCCACCCTGGATTATGTGTACAGCGGTAATATACCGGGGACACATATTCGTGCATGGCTGATGGAATTTATTAATGGCCAGGAGCAGCGTGTTTCCAACTACGTCGAATATGATGTTGGAGCTCTGCCCGCATATGAAATCTCCATCGATCAGAGCCATCGTATTATGCGTACCGGTTATCAAGGTGAACCTGTGCAATGGCGGATTGATCGGGATGGTTTGCTTTACGGTTATGCCGATGCGTCATTCGATCTGCAATGGATCGATTACGATAATGCACCAGGTTCCATGTACATGGTTACCCTGGTGACCACCGATGGTATGGATACTCCTGTTTCCAACACAATACAGTATGTTGTTGACGATCTACCGTTAACTCATATGCTTGATTTCATCAATGGTACTTTGATCCGTAGTGGTAGCCTTGGGGAGCCTCTTGGCTGGGTAATTGAGGAAGATGGACGTATTGTTCTGGACCGTGCTGCCGATAGTGAGTTGCAGTATGTACCGAGTATTATGTCCGGAAAGAAGTACCGCTTTTGGCTAAATCAATTTATTGACGGCGGTTATCAGCGTGTCTCAAATATCGTCACTCTAACCGATGCAAATCAGTCGCCACCTCCAGTCCCACCACCGGCAATGCCGTTCACGATCAGTGTTGACGATAGCTATACGGTTTACAGAACGGGTCCGCTTGATGCCAATTTAACCTGGGTGGTTGAAAGGGATGGTGTGATTGCACTACAGGCAAATGCGACCTATTCAATGCAAACCCACAACGACTATGGTGGCGCAGGTACCAAATACAGGGTGTGGCTAAATGACAACACTGGTACTCAGGTTTCCAATATCATTGAATATACAATAGGTGAAACGTTTAACTATCAGCTGAGCGTAGACCCATACTATGGTCTGCACCGTAGCGGCATACTGGGTGATAACTTGACCTGGGTGATTGAAAAAGACTGGGCGACGGTTCTTGAGCGTGATGCCGCAAGCGAACTTGACTATACCTATTACAACAACACACCAGGATCATATGTGCGAGTATGGCTACGGCAATATATTAATGGGCAATACCAACGCGTATCCAACTATGTTGAGTATATTGTTGATAGTCAGCCCGCTTATGAGCTCACACTTGATCAAAGTCATCGTGTCATGCGTACAGGATATCTCGGTGAACCTGTAATGTGGCATATCGAACGGGATGGAGGTTTTTATACCGAAGTTGAGGCTGGCACTAATCTGCAATGGGTGGATTATGAGAATGTGCCTGGGGCCACGTATTCTATTACGCTGGTCACAATGGATGGCATGGCAACGCCTGTCTCCAACACTGTGCAATATACAGTTGACGATTTGCCAACGACCTATTCTCTCGACCTGTTGGATGGTTATCTAATGCGTAGTGGCATTGTGGGCGAATCGATAATGTATTGGGTGATTGAGGAAAACGGCCACATTATTCTGAAGCGTTATGCTTCAAATGAATTGCAATATATGCCAACAATAAGTTCCGGTTCGCAATACCGTTTCTGGTTGGAAAAATATGTCGACGGCGGTTATCAACGTGTCTCAAATATTGTCACGGTTATGGATGCGTCGGCACTGCCTCAGCCAACACCGACGTTACTTTATGATCTTAGCGTTGGCGCAGACTACACCACATACCGTAATGGCCCTCTGGATGCGGCTCCTACGTGGGTGATAGAGAAAGACGGTGCTATTGTGCTGCAGTACTATGGGAAGTACGTCATGCACCACAAGTACTGGCTTCTTTCTCCCGGGAGTAAATTCAGGATCTGGTTGACAGAATCAGGAGCACAGGTCAGCAATATTATTGAATTTACTGTCGATGAGACCTTTAGTCATCAACTATCTGTAGATTCGATCTATGGATTACACCGTAGTGGGATGCTAGGGGAGGACTTGACATGGGTGATCGAGCGGGATGGTGTTGTAGTGTTAGAGCGGAATGCAGCCAATGAGCTGGATTATACTTACTTCAATAACGCAGCTGGGTCACTGTACCGTGTTTGGCTTAAACAACCAATCAATGGTCAATATCAACGTGTATCCAATTACATTGATTATACTGTTGGTGTAACCCCCTCCTATGAAGTATTGACCGATCAAAGTCATCGCGTCATACGGACAGGTTATCTAGGCGAGCCGTTGTTGTGGAAGGTTGAGGTGGATGGCGCACTGCTAGACTATTTTGATGCATCATTTTCCATGCAGTGGGTAGACTATACCAACATCCCTGGTGCGACCTATACAGTATCTCTGGTTGCAATGGATGGTTTGTATACCCCGGTTTCCAATGTCGTGACTTATACGGTAGATGATATTGTGGCGGCTTATTCCTTGTCCTTCACCAATAACACTCTCTCTCGCAGTGGTAGTTTAGGCGAAAATCTGACCTGGGTGATTGAAAGAGATGGTGAGATCGTGCTGCAACGTAATGCGACCAATGAACTGCAATATTCACCCACTATTTATACAGGTGCTCAATACCGTTTCTGGTTGTTGGCACCTATAGACGGTGGCTACCAAAGAGTATCGAATATCGTAACTCTTCAGTAGGGCGATAGAAGTATAGAAGAATGGTGGCACTGTGTGCCGCCGTTCTTTTTGGTAGTTACTTTTAAATTCCATTTCCTTAGATGGCACCTTAGAACGGGTGCCATTTTATTTTAGCGACGTATGTTTCAGCGGTGACTTCTGCATCAGTGTCGTGAAATAATCCCAGGTATGAGTTATTCCACTACCCACCGTATTATCCATCGTACCGAGCAGCAGCTATCATCGGATCAGTTTCCCGGCCTCTATCCATTGCTGGCGCGTATCGTTATCAACCGTGGCATTCAGTCTCCTGACGAACTGGAGCACTCCCTGGATCAATTATTACCCTTTATTGACTTAAAGGGCGTAGATGCGGCAGTGACCCTGCTGGCCGAGGCGTTGAAGAAGCAGTGGCGCATCCTGATCATCGGTGATTTTGATGCAGACGGTGCCACCAGTACTGCGCTGGCGGTGCGGGCGCTGCGCCTGCTCGGTACCGACGATGTCGATTTCCTGGTACCCAATCGCTTCGAGTTCGGCTATGGCCTGACGCCTGAGATTGTGGAGGTGGCAGCACAGCGTAAGCCAGACCTGATTGTCACCGTGGACAATGGCATCGCAAGCCTGCGCGGTGTGACGGCGGCACAGGCGCACGGTATCCGGGTGCTAATCACCGACCACCACCTGCCGCCTGAAGCCCTGCCTTCCGCTGAGGCGATCGTCAATCCCAACCAGCCGGACGATGAATTCCCGA
Organism: Thiohalomonadaceae bacterium; assembly: GCA_050302275.1. Classification (GTDB taxonomy): domain Bacteria; phylum Pseudomonadota; class Gammaproteobacteria; order Thiohalomonadales; family Thiohalomonadaceae; genus JAPHTQ01. Next base: position 28,063 of record JBNLAT010000032.1, read on the forward strand.
GCAAAAACCTGGCCGGGGTGGGGGTGATCTTCTATCTGATGATGGCATTGCGCAGCTACCTGCGCGAGAACGGCTGGTTCGAGACGCAAGGTGTTCCACAACCGAATCTCGCGCAGTTACTCGATCTGGTTGCGTTGGGCACGGTGGCCGATGTGGTGCCACTGGATCGTAATAACCGCATTTTGGTTGCACAGGGTCTGTCTCGCATTCGTGCAAGTCAAGCCTGCCCCGGCATCCTTGCACTATGCGAGGTAGCAAATCGTTCACCACATCGTCTGCTGGCCGCCGACCTGGGCTACGCTATTGGACCACGCCTCAACGCTGCCGGGCGTATGCACGATATGAGCATTGGCATTGAATGCCTGCTGACTGACGATATGGCGTTAGCGAAAAAATTTGCACTTGAGCTGGACCAACTCAACTACGAACGCCGCGGTATCGAAAACGAAATGCGTGACGATGCGATGGCGGAGTTGCATCGGTTGCAGTTGGACGAGGAAGCAGAGCTGCCGTTTGGTTTATGTCTCTACAATCCGGACTGGCATCAGGGGGTGGTAGGTATCCTTGCCTCACGGATCAAGGATAGGGTGCATCGCCCCGTGATCGTCTTTACCTCGGCAGGGGATGGGATGGTGAAAGGTTCGGCCCGTTCGGTTCCTAGTGTGCACATTCGTGACGCTATTGATGCGGTCGCATCACGCTATCCTGAACTGCTAGACCGTTTCGGCGGTCATGCTATGGCTGCCGGGTTGAGTCTCCCTGAGGAGAATCTGGGAACCTTTAAACAGGCCTTCGATATGGAAGTGCGCCGTCATCTGACAGAGGATGATCTACACGGGGTGCTACTCAGCGACGGTGAGCTTGCTTCGAACGACGTGGATCTGGAGTTGGTCGAGCGTATGCGAACTCTGCTGCCCTGGGGGCAGGGAATACCCGCACCGCTTTTCGATGGCACCTTCGATGTCATTGAACAACGTATTGTCGGTGAACGTCACCTTAAATTCCTGCTGCGTTGGGCGGACGGTAACGGCATGGTCGACGCGATTGCCTTTAACGTCGACGATGAGTTACTTCAGCAGCACTTGCAACAGATTACTATCGCCTATCGTCTGGATATTAACGAATGGCAGGGAAGGCGTAGTGTGCAGTTGATGATCGAAGCGTTCCTCTCTGCGCAGTGAGGAACAGTTGAACCGTCATAGCACAAGCTAGTGATGAGTTTTCTCACCCATCTCTTCCCTTCGTTGTTGGTCAGTTTTTTCCAGTATCTCCTGTATGCAATGGTTTTCCCGCATTAGTTGTTCAAGATCAGTCCGTTTGAGTTCGTAAAGCTGGCATGGCGTGACGGTACGAATGGTGGCATTACGCGATTCGTGTTGCATTAGCGCCATTTCACCAAAAAAGTCACCAGCCATCAGGGTGCCGAGATCACGGCTTTCGCCATCTTCTTCATGTGAGACTCGCACCACGCCTCTAGCGATGAGGTAGAGTGAGTCGCCTTTCTCGCCCTGACTAATAATATCTTCGCCGCTGCCGTAGGTATGCTTACGTAACATCCCTGCTGCCTGGCGGATCGATTCACTATCCAGCCCGTGGAACAGCGGTACGCGTTGTAACAACTGTTCGGCATTGATATAGAGCTTTTTGACGGTTTGTCCGCGCAGTTGATTCAGTTGATGCTCGATGTTTTCCTTGAGCGCTTCACTACGGCCCGCTGGTAACAGGCCGCGTACTTCGTCGGCACGGATAGCCTCCTCCTGTGCCAGTAGCAATAGACGTTTCCCCAGCCGCTCCTGCATCGAGTTGGCAAACTCCGGGAACTGCTCACTCACTTGATCAAGATGCTTGCGCGACAGGTGGTGCCAGCGTTGATAGTGTTCGCGCACATGGTTGATAACTTTTTCCGGAATGGCTTCCAGCTGCTCGATCTCTTTCAGGTAGCGCAGTACATGAGTACTGCCCTGATGGTGTCCCCATATCTCCTCGTAGTTACGGATCAGACGCCGCATACGGAAATACTCAGCGATCGGTGCCAGTAGATTGAAGCGATCGAGCAGGCGATAGGCTTCTTTCTCCATCAAGCGATGCAGACGATGCGATTGAATATGCTCCATGGAACCATGAAAGCGGATGGCGTCGATCTGTAACGTGAGTACCAGATTCAGTTCACGCAATGCCCCCTCACTCAGGTGACCTTCCGCATAGAGTTTCTGGTACAGCACTTTCTCCTCGGAGAGGGCGCGCAGGTAGAGCAGCGAAGTCTCTTCCAGCGTGGTCAGTTCCTGTTTACGTAGATTCTGAATGGCACGTTTGGCGCCATGCATGGTTAGACGACATTGCTGGGAGAGGCGGTGGACGATACGTGAAGAGAACAGGCCACTACTACTTAACTTTTGAATGCGCTCCTCAGCATGGCGGCTGGTTTCCAGATCCCGCTCCAGTTTGACGATGCGGTCGATCAGGCTGGGCTGATCCAGTTTCAGCCATTTAACCAACGGTTCGATAGTCAGCCCCTGTACCAGCAGGGTGAACAGCACCGCTCCCATTACCAGGGCGACCAGGGTTTCTGTGTAGGGGAATTCCGGCAGGCTGAGTACCAGAGCGATAGCGATAGCGCCGCGCAGGCCACCCCAGAACATCACGGTCTGATAGGGCGTCTTGATCGGCTTGCCGCCATGTAGCAGTCCAACCCAGGGGAGCATGCCGTAGATCACGACAGCGCGGGAGACCAACATCGCCAGCACTACCCATGGCAGTTGATCTAATGAGTTGATGAGAATTTGCGGCTCAACCCGTAAACCGAGCATGAGGAAGATCAGCGCGTTGGCGATGAAGGCCATCTGTCCCCAGAAGTTCTCCAGATAGACCTGAACCGACGGCGATATTTTGACCTTGCCCCAACCGCCGATGATCAGCCCTGCGCCGACGGTGGCCATTACCCCACTGACTTCGAAATGGCGTTCTGCTACCAGGAAGGAGAGATAGGCGAGGGCGGTAGTGAGCGGGATCTCAATCAGTGGGTCTGACTCCACCAGGCCGATGACAAAGGCGACAACAAAACCGAGTGCCGCGCCCACCAGCAGCCCGCCAAAGAAGAGTACGAAGAAGTCGAGTACGCCCGCGGTGACACTCTCCACACTCACGCTTCCCGCCACAATCACGGCGATAAGCAGGCGGGCGAGAACGATGGCGGTAGCGTCGTTAAACAGGCTTTCTCCCTCCACCAGAGTGGTCAGACGCTCCGGTGCGCCCAGTTGGCGGAATAGGGAGACCACCGCGACCGGGTCGGTGGCGCTGAGAATGGCCCCAAGCAGTAACGCACCGCTGAGGGGGATGGGGGTGGCCAGCCAGACGATAAGGCCGATCAGTCCGGTGGAGAGCAATAGCCCCGGCACCGCTAGCACTAGAATCGGCCCGATATTGTGGCGCAGGGAGCGTGGATTGAGGTGCAGGGCGGAATCGAAGATCAGCGCCGGGAGAAAGACGTAGAGGATTAAATCCGGGGAGATCGCCAGCTCATGCAGGATCGGCACGCCTTTGCCAGCGTTGTGTGCCAGTTGGGCGAGGGCGATGCCCATCACCACCAGGATCACCGTGTAGGGCAGGCGCAGCTTCTTCGATAGCGCCAGCGTCGCCACCGCAATAATCAGCAGGGCGACAATGCCGCCGACCAGATCGGCGATGTGTGAGGTGTGCTGCATCCGGTATCCCGCTCTCCTGTCGTGCTTAATGGTAGCGTTGCGCCGTCATCTATGCACCCTTTTGGCGCTATTCGTAGACAGGGGGATAACCCATCTATTACAATTGCGCGACTTGTTCCAAAGGCGTGCACCCACGCCGATATTTCTATTCTCTGAGGCGGGATGGGTCTTACGGCCCCTCCCGCTTTGCGCATCTGACACGTGGAGGCTACCTTGCGGCAACCGGCCCTGCTGGCCCTGGAAGATGGCACCCTGTTTTGGGGTGAATCCATCGGAATCGAAGGGCAGACCGTTGGTGAAGTGGTGTTCAACACCGCGATGACCGGCTATCAGGAGATCCTTACTGATCCTTCCTATGCTCGACAGATCGTTACCCTGACCTATCCCCACATCGGCAACACCGGCACCAATGCCGAGGACGAGGAATCGTCTGCTGTCTACGCCGCCGGACTCGTGATTCGCGACCTGCCGCTACTCGCCAGCAACTGGCGTAGCGAGATGCCGCTCGACGAGTACATGCGCAAGAACAAAGTGGTGGGGATTGCGGATATCGACACCCGCAAGCTGACCCGCATCCTGCGCGAGAAAGGTGCTCAGAACGGCTGTATCGTCGCTGGCGAAAACATCGACGCCGAAGCGGCGGTGGCCGCAGCAAAGGGCTTCCCAGGTCTCAAGGGGATGGACCTGGCGAAAGAGGTCACCACCGGTCAGCCCTACGAGTGGGTACAGGGGACCTGGAGCCTGGCGAACGGCCTGCCCGGTCACCCGGACGGCAATATTGAAGAGACACTGCCGCATCACGTGGTCGCCTTCGATTACGGCGTCAAACGCAATATCCTGCGCATGCTGGTGGACCGTGGCTGCCGCCTCACCGTGGTACCGGCACAGACCCCGGCAGCCGAGGTGATGAAGCTCAAACCCGATGGCGTGTTCCTTTCTAATGGTCCCGGTGACCCGGAACCCTGCGACTACGCCATCGACGCTATCCAGGAACTGGCTGCGACCGGTATTCCCATGTTCGGTATCTGCCTCGGCCACCAGATCCTCTCGCTCGCGCTCGGTGGCAGCACGTACAAGCTCAAGTTCGGCCACCGCGGGTTGAACCAGCCGGTGAAGAACCTCGAGACCGGACGGGTCGAGATCACCACGCAGAACCACGGCTTCGCGGTGGATGAGGAGAGCCTGCCTGCCAACCTGCGCACCACCCACCGTTCCCTGTTCGACGGCTCGTTGCAGGGTGTGCATCGCACCGACTGCCCGGCCTTCAGTTTCCAGGGTCACCCGGAAGCCAGCCCCGGCCCCCATGACGTATCGCCGTTGTTCGATCACTTCATTGAGTTGATCGAAGAGAGCAAGAAATAACGGAGCAGTAAGAGAAGAATGCCCAAGCGTACAGACATACAGAGCATCCTCAT
>JBNLAT010000033.1:0-32625 GCA_050302275.1 Thiohalomonadaceae bacterium
GTGTTGCAGTCGCAGCCGCATATTTTTTTCAAAGTGGCTGTTGAACTCGGGGAATTGCTGACGCAGCGATTGTAGTTCGTCACACGGGATCAGGTAGAGCAGGGTGTCTTCGGAACAGAGGCCGTTACGCTGCAGGGTGTCGCCGCTATCAGGACAACTGACGGTGTAGAGTTCGCCTTCGCCCAGCTTTTCCAGCAACTCACCCTTGCTGCTACGAAACTCGACCGCGCCGGCACGCAGCAGACAGGCGGCGACATCGCCGTCATGCTGCGGCGGAAACGGCGAGCCGCGGCGCAGATAGCGCACGGTTAGCCGCTTCGGCAGGATGTCGAGCACCTCGCCGGGTAGCTGGTCGAAGGGCGGGTGTTCGGCGAGGAACTCCCGGATTTCTATCAGTTCCGCTTGCATCAGCAGGCGTTACCCCTGTTTCGTTGGTTTGACGTTGCCACGAAATTCACCACCAACGTGCACGGTCAGTCAGCACGTTCCTGGTCAATTCCCTGACGATAATGTAGTCGGTTTTCCTGGCAGATTTGCCCCGACAATAAATGAAAAAGGTGGGGTGCATAACGCACCCCACCGAATGTGCCGTGGGGGTTTGCCCCGCCGAAGCGGGGCAGGTGGCACATAAACTTCCCCTTAGTGGCCGGTTGCGGCACCAGCGCCACGCGGGACGCGGATGTCTTCAACCAGGTGCTGGATGTGCTCCGGCGGCTCTGCAGTGAATTTGGATACTGCATAAGCGACACCGAAGTTAATCAACGCACCAACGGCACCGAAGGACTCAGGCTGAATACCCATGAACCAGTTGTCCGCGGTGTTGGCCAGGTTGTTGGTACCGGGGATGAAGAACCAGCCCTTGAATACGAAGATGTAGACCAGGGTGGAGAGCAGGCCAGCCATCATACCGGCAACGGCGCCCTGCATATTCATCCGCTTGTTGAAGATACCCATCATCAACGCCGGGAAGATGGAGGAAGCCGCCAGACCGAAGGCCAGGGCCACCACCTGCGCGGCGAAGCCGGGAGGATGCAGACCGAACCAGCCGGCCACGGCGATGGCACCGGCCATCGACACACGTGCCGCCAATAGTTCGCTCTTCTCCGAGATACCCGGATTGAACACGCCCTTGATCAAGTCATGGGAGACGGCGGAAGAGATCGCCATCAACAGGCCCGCAGCAGTAGAGAGCGCTGCAGCCAGACCACCGGCAACTACCAGGGCGATTACCCAGTTAGGCAGTTTGGCGATCTCGGGGTTGGCCAATACCATGATGTCGCGGTCGACCTTCAGTTCGTTGGTCTCTTTGGAGGCACGGTACTGAATGCGGCCGTCACCGTTCTTGTCTTCATAGCCAAGCAGGCCAGTTTTTTCCCAGTTCTTGAACCACTGCGGACGCTTTTCATATTCCAGCGCGCCATCGGCAGCAGCGATCGGACCCGGTTGTACGGTGTTGATCAGGTTGAAGAAGGACATCGCACCCACCGCCGGAGCAGTGGTGTAGAGGATGGCGATGAAGACCAGCGCCCAACCAGCAGAACGACGTGCATCAGCAACTTTCGGTACGGTGAAGAAGCGAACGATAACGTGCGGCAGACCAGCAGTACCGATCATCAGCGACAGGGTCAGGGCGATGGTGTTGAGCGTAGTGCCCTTCATCACCGTGTATTCCCTGAAGCCGAGATCCACTAGCACCGTGTCGAGTTTCGCCAGCAGATGCGTGCCGCCCTCCAGGCTACCACCCAGACCCAGTTGCGGCAGCGGGTTGCCGGTCAGGTGCAGGGAGATGAAGATCGCCGGAACGGTGTAGGCGAAGATTAGGATGACGTACTGTGCGATCTGGGTGTAGGTGATGCCTTTCATACCGCCCATTACCGCGTAAACGAATACGATGCCCATGCCGATGAACAGGCCGGTGTCGTAGTCGGTTTCGAGGAAGCGGGAGAAGGCAACGCCGATACCTTTCATCTGGCCGATTACGTAAGTAATGGAGGCGACGATGAGGCAGATAACAGCCACGATACGTGCGGTCTGCGAGTAGTAGCGATCACCGATGAACTCAGGCACGGTGAACTTGCCGAACTTGCGCAGGTACGGAGCCAGCAGCATTGCCAGCAGCACGTAACCACCGGTCCATCCCATGAGGTATACCGATGCGTCATAACCTTTAAAGGCGATGAGACCGGCCATGGAGATGAAGGAGGCGGCGGACATCCAGTCGGCAGCGGTAGCCATACCGTTTGCAACCGGGTGGATACCTTTGCCGGCGACGTAGAATTCGCCGGTGGAACCGGCACGCGCCCAGAAGGCGATGCCGATGTAGACGGCGAAGGTCGCGCCTACGACCATATAAGTCAGTGTTGACAGATCCATGATTTCCCCCAATTAGTCTTCGTGAACGTTATGTTCGCGATCGAGCTTTTCCATCTTCACTGCATAGAAGAAGATGAGCGCGACGAAGGTGTAAATGGAACCCTGCTGAGCGAACCAGAAGCCAAGCGGATAACCGCCGATGTGGATCGCATTGAGAGGTTCAACCAGGATGATGCCGAGTCCGTAAGAAACCACGAACCAGATCACCAGACAGATACTGAGCAGGCGAAGATTCGCCTTCCAGTATGCAGCTGCGCTACCTGTTGACATTGTTTCTCTCCTTTTTAGATTGAACAAAGTTATTGACGTAGTGTTGCTCCATAATTGTTTTCCCTGCATCCCTTGCATGGGTTTCTTGCGCTTGCAGGCGTGTGGTGTGCCCGCGTAAAAAAACGTGGCTCACAGTTGGTACTCCAGTTCCAGTTTGCTGTGCAGCTTGCGCCCCTGACGGAAGGCTTCCTTGAGAATGCGACGGTCCAGTTCGTTGAGCGTGTCCGGATCGAGTCGGTTACTCAGGCGTTTGCCTTCACGCGCCTGGCGGCGATGGTTGCGCATGCGCAGCAGTTGGATGAAGTGGTAGGCCTCGCACCAGGCGGCGACATCCTCCTGACGCAGCGCACCCTTATCGGCAGCGGCGCGCAGGCGCTCTTCGGTGTTGGTTTCACCGACCCGGTTAGCCAGGGCGATGATGCGTGCGGCATCGACGAATGGGGTCAGTCCCTGCACCTTGAGATCGAGGGTGTGCACCTGATCGCCGACATCGGCAACCTTGAACTCACCGAACAGACCGAGAGGCGGTTTGATGTGCATGGTGTTGGCGGCCAGTTGGCGACGGAAGCGGCTATTACGTTCAGTCTGCTCCAGCAGCCACTCGCGTAGCGGTTCCACCTCGGTACTGTCGCCGAACAGCGGGCGAAAATCGAAGAAGATGGTGGCCTTGAGCAGATGTTCCGGGGTGCCCTGTTCGATCCAGCGGGAGAAGCGGTTTTTCCATTCACCCAGACTGAGACAGCATTCCGGATTGCTGGCCATGATGTTGCCGGGGCAGAGGGGGAAACCGCACTCCGCCAGGGCATCGTTGATCTGTTTGGCGATGGGTAGCAGCTTGTTGCGCACTGCCTCTTCCTCATCTTCATCGCAGTGGAACAGAATGCCGTTGTCCTGATCGGTTTTCAGGGTCTGTTCACTACGTCCTTCACTACCGAAGGCGATCCAGACGAAGGGCGGTAGCGATTCCTGCTGTTCGTCGAGTACCAGCTTCAGTACCCGGCGGGTGAGGTTGTCATTGAGGGTGGTGATCAGGCGGGTAAGCTGTTCCACCGAGGCGCCCTGGGCCAGCATCTGTTCCACCAGACGGTGAATATCGTGGCCCAGCGGTTTGAGTTGGTCGACCGAGGTGGCGCGGGCGATGGCCTGACCAAGGCTGGCGATGCCGACCCGTTGCAGGGAGAAGATATCCCGCTCCGAGATCATCCCCAGCAGTTTGCCGCGCTCCACCACGCAAATATGGCCGATACCGTGACGTGCCATCAGCAGCGCCGCCTCGTGGGCCATGGCGTCGGCGGGCAGGGTCAACGGGTCGTGGGTCATCACCTCGCTGATCGGTTTGGCGGTATCGATCCTGGCCAACGCTACCCGGTCCAGGACATCGTGCAGGGTGAAGATACCGACTACGCGACTGCTGCTGTCGGTGATAATCATGCTGCCGACGTGTTCGTCCTGCATGGTCTGCAGCACGCCTGCCAGCGGGGTATCGGGCAGGCAGGTGACGGCGGGGCGGTTGATTAGCTGACGTAGCGGGGTGTTCAGGGAGGTGTCTTCGGCGATGCGGGTGGCGCTGCGGGCCTGGGCATCGCGCAAGGCGTTATCGAGCAGGCTGGCGAGGCGACGGGTGCTGAAATCGTGAAACACCGGGCTCTTCTGCAGCAGGGCGTCGAAGTCGTTGCGATCCAGTTCGTAGCAGAAGGTATCTTCGGCGGCACGGGAGACGGTACGAACCGGGCGGCGGGCGAGCAGGGCGCCGACCGGGAAACACTCACCGGCGATCAGCTCCCAGCCGTTCTTGCGGTCTCCTTCCTCGGTTTCACCGCGGATACGCCCCTGTTTAATGATGTAGAGGGTATTGGCCTGACCTTCGCTGGGCTGGGTGATGACGGAATCTTTGGCGTAGAACACCAGCCGCAGCCGTTTGGCCAGATATTCGAGGTGAGCCTCGGCCATCTGGTCGAATGGTGCGTGTTGCTTCAGAAAATCAACAATCGGTGTCAGTGCTGGGGCGTTCATCGCTCTCGATCCAATGGATTTGGATCGGTAAGGCAAGCCCCGTGCCAGCTCTATACCCTTGTAAATACAACGGCTTGTGATCCAGATGGGGGCCGACTTGTTACGAAAGGTAACTGATCGGTGTTACGAAAGGTAACGTCACGGCTGGGCTTGGGTAACAGAAAATAGCCCCTACCTCTTGAACTATAAGGGAAGACTAATATACTGGTGGCTATTCCAAGCTATACTTGACCTGAGGAGTCGGATATATGTTCTTTTCCAACATCAAAGAGATCGATTCAGCGACGCTGGCAGAGTGGATGAAGGAGCCGTCCAAGGCATTCCGTATTATCGATGTACGGGAGCAGATGGAGATCGCCCAGGGTTCCATTCCTGGTGCTGAGCCGATGCCGATGTCTTCACTCGGTACGCGCCTGCCGGAACTGAAACAGGAAGAGGAGATTGTCTTTATCTGCCGCAGCGGTGCCCGTTCCGGTCAGGTGGTTGCCTATCTGGCGCAGAATGGTTTTGATAATGTCTACAACCTGCGCGGTGGTGTGCTCGGTTGGGCGCAGAACGGATTCGAGTTTGCCCGCGTTTCCTGACGTGAAATAGCACAACAAAAGGCCGGTTTATCCGGCCTTTTCTTTTTTCCGCATGGGCCCAACCTTGCGCGGGCCGGAACACTCCTGTTTAATGAATTAATATAACTATTAGTACTTAGACGACTCGCCTCGTCAGGAGCCACCATGGTCTTCCGTTTGCTTTGTCCGATGTTCCCTTTTCACTCCCTTTCGCGAGTCTGTTTCGCGACGCCACTTAACGGATAACGACTATGCTTGAAAGGGAACAGCGCGCGTTACGCCGACTCCAGATCGAGTGGACCTATCGTCCTGCGCCGCTGGCGATCCTTTCCCACATCGTTGCTGCCGCTATTGTTGCGGCGGGGATGCATAGCCAGGTTTCTTTCCGTGAACTGATGTTGTGGTTTCTGCTGCTGGCCGGAGTGCAGCTGCTCTGGGGCGTGGCGGTTATCTACTACGAACAAACCACGCATCTACGCAAGAGTGATGAACGTTGGCTGCAGTTTCACTTCATTGCCACTACGTTAAACGGTCTTATCTGGGGCGTTGGTACGGCCTATGTACTGTTTCCCATCGATTCCCTGTTCTTCCAGACGCTGTTGCTGGTGATCGTTGCGGTGGTCGCTACCGGTGGCCTCTATCTCAACCGTAACAACCGCATGGCCGGTGCACTGTTTGTGTTGTCGGTGATGTTGCCGATGGTACTGCGCTGCTTCCATGAAGCGGGTGCCTATTTTTCCCTGCTGGGTATTTTGTTGCTGGCCTATACCGGCATGTTGTTGTTCGTGCAGTACCAGTATTTCACCGGTTCCATCCATAACCTCTGGCTGGAGCGGGACAACAATAAGCTGCAACGGGAAAAGAGCGCCTATCAGTCTTACTTCAATCGTGCCCGTCATATCGCCGCGCTGGGTAGCTGGAACCTCGACATGCATACCGGCGAGCTTAACTGGTCGAGTGAAGCCTACGGTATGTTTGGGATTGAGCCGGGGACCAAACTGACCAAGCAGGTGGTGTTGTCGGCGATCTACTGGGCTGACCGTCAGCCCTTCATCCGAACACTGGAAGAGGCGATCCATGATCGCACCTCACTGGAGCGACAGTTCCGGGTGATGTTGCCCGATGGTGGTTTGCGGGTCGTACTCGATACCGCAGAACTGATTCTCGATGATGAGGGTGAACCTGAGCGCATGCTGGGTGTGATGTGCGATATCAGCGGCAAGGTTAATGCCGAGCAGCAGACCAAAACCGCCTATCAGGAACTCAACCGCATTATCAACAATATGCAGGATACCTATTACCGCGCCGATCCTGCGGGACGACTGACCCAGGTCTCGCCCTCGATGAGCAAGCTGTTGGGTTACTCGCAGTCGGAGTGTCTGGGGATGCGTATTGCCGATCTCTACGCGGTGGCCAGTCATGGCAAAACCTATCTGCAGGATCTGCATACACGGGGTGGTCGTCTGCACAACTATGACGTGCTGATGATGCACAAAGAAGGGCATCGTGTGTGGGTTTCACTCAACGCCCAGTTTATTTTCGATGACAAGGGCAAGACTGTCGGCATTGAAGGCACGGTACGTGATATCAGTGAGCTAAAGCAGGCCCGTGAAGCACTCTATCAGGAAAAAGAGCTGGCGTTGGTGACACTGCAATCGATCGGTGATGGTGTGATCACTACCGATGAGAGTGGCAACATTCGCTACATCAATCCCACTGCGGAGAAGCTGCTCGGTTTTCGCAATGAGAGGGTGGCCGGTAAGTACTATCACGATGTGATGCAACTGGTGAACGAGGCAACGGGGGAGAAACTGGAAGACCTGGTTCGTCTCTGTCTGAGTCTCGACACGGGAACGGCACTTTCCGATGAAGGATTACTGCTCAAGCCAGACGGTTCCAGTTACAACCTCAAGGTAACTTCGGCACCGATGCGCAACCATAACGGTCACGTAGTCGGTGCGGTGCTGGTGTTACACGATATTACCGAAGTGATGGGCATGGCACGGCAACTGAGTTATCAGGCCAGCCACGATATGTTGACCGGACTCTATAACCGTCGTGTGTTTGAGCAGCGGGTCGAGGAGGCGATACGTACTGCCTACGGCAAGGGTGAGGTGCACGCCCTGTTCTATATGGACCTGGATCAGTTCAAGGTGGTTAATGATACCTGTGGTCACAATGCGGGTGATGAATTGTTGCAACAGGTTGCCGCATTGATGCAGGACAAAATCCGTGACACCGATGTGCTGGCGCGTCTGGGTGGTGACGAATTCGGGGTACTGCTGGAACACTGTACGCTGGATCATGCAGTGGAGATCGCCGATAAACTACGCGCCTCGGTGCGTGACTTCCGTTTTATCTGGGAAGACAAGGCATTCGATATCGGTGTTTCCATCGGCGTGCTGGCGCTAAACGGCGAGAGCGGCAATATGGCGCATGCGCTGGCCGCGGCCGATGCCGCCTGTTATATCGCCAAAGATGGTGGTCGTAATCGTATTCACGTCTACCAGCCAGACGATGAAGCGATTATGCAGCATCACGGCGAAATGCAGTGGGTGCATCGAATTTCATCCGCGTTCGATAGCGACAGTTTTGAACTTTATGCTCAGCCGGTTGCGCATCTGGCGGAGGGACGTGTCTTCTCCCACTACGAGATCCTGGTACGGATGAAAGACGAGCAGGGCAGGGTGATTCCACCTGGTGCCTTTATTCCTGCCGCGGAACGTTACAATCAGATGCCCAATCTGGATCGCTGGGTCATCCGCAAGGCGCTGGAAATGTTAAAAGAGGCGCAGGGCGATCTTGCGTTTCCTCCAGTGGAGGTTGCCATTAATCTGTCCGGTAAATCGCTGACCGACGATGCTTTCCTTGAGTATGTCGTCGATCTGTTTGATGCGACCGGTGTGCCATGTGAAAACGTCAGTTTTGAAGTTACAGAAACTGCCGCAGTGGCCAATCTTTCGCGTGCTACCCGTTTCATTAGTGTCTTACGCGGTATGGGCTGTAGTTTTGCCCTGGATGATTTCGGCGCAGGCCTGAGTTCATTTGGTTATCTCAAAACCCTGCCGATCGATTACCTGAAAATCGATGGCAGCTTCGTCCGCGATATGGTGATCGATCAGGTGGATAGAGCGATGGTCGAATCGATTAACGAAATCGGCCACATCATGGGGCTGAAAACCATCGGTGAGTATGCAGAGGATGAAGATGTAGTGCAGGCGTTACAGCGGGCAGGTGTCGATTTTGCCCAGGGCAACGGCATCGGTGCACCGATTCCTTTTAGTGACGTGTTGCGTGAAGAGACACGGCAGCTGCGAATGGCGTCAGGTCTTGCCGATGCGGTCTCTGTCGATCACGCAGGTAGTGAATAACCTTTTTCCCTGAACAGGCGTAGACAGGCGTCTGCTACCTGGGGGTCGTAGAGGGTGCCATTACCACGTTCGATCTCTTCGAGTGCGGGCTTAATCCCCAGTCCCGGGCGGTAGGGACGATGAGAGCCCATCGCCTCAACCACATCCGCCACCGCGGTAATTCGGGCTTCCAACAGAATCTCTTCGCCTTTCAGTCCATCGGGGTAACCACTGCCGTTGATACGTTCATGGTGTTGACGCGCCACTTGCGCCACTGGCCACGGAAAATCGACATCCTTGAGGACGTTATACCCTGACTCAGGGTGGCCTTTAATGATCTCGTACTCAAGTTCAGTCAACCTGCCGGGTTTGGAAAGAATTTCAGATGGAATATTGATCTTGCCGATATCGTGCAGATATCCGGCTACACGTAGGCCTTCCAGATTATTCTCGCTCAGGCCCATTTCCCGACCGATGGCAACAGCGATCTCGGCAACCCGCCGTTCATGACCCGCGGTGTAGGGATCGCGCATTTCACTGAGGATGGTGGCAACTTCGACCGTCTGCATCAGTGATGCCTGTAGTTTTTCTACATAGGTGGTGAGTTGCGCTTCGGCACGTTTCTTATCGGTAACATCCTGCACCAGGCCGATAATGGCAGGTCGACCACGGTAACTGGCTAATGCGCCGTGTACGCCAATGTCGACGACTTTGCCATCATGACGTTTGGCTCGTGCTTCGTAACCAATGTTTGTTTCTTTACCCTGTTGTAGTTTTTCAATTTGTGCTGTGACCTTGGCGCGATCATCCTCAAGGATGAGTTCGACAATCGGTAGCCCGGTAATATCATTATCAGAGGTGTACCCCATAATTTCGAGTAGTCTGGGGTTGGCATAGACATAATTACCATCCTGGATAATATATATACCAGCCAGTGATTGTTCCACCAGACCACGGAAACGTTGCTCCGATTCGGCCAGGGATTTCTCTGACTCTATACGTCTTGCTTCAAGTACAAAGTTATCCAGGGCGAAGCTGATGTCGACACTCATTTCAACCAATAACTGTAAAACGTCTTCGTCGAAGGCGTTTTCGATATCGGCATAGAGATTCAATACACCAACCACCTTGCCTTCACGACGTAATGGTAAGCTTACGGCTGATAGCCAACCAAGTGTATTTACGATACTAATTGTAGAGGCACTGGTAGCTTCGGCAATTTCTCGGCTTCCCTCGCCATAACCTGCGACCCATTCAAGCTGGCGATCCTCGTCGCTGAAATAGCCAACCCATGAAGCGGTGATTGCGGTCAATTGCACGGCAATGCGACAGATATCCTGTAACAGTTCATTTTCATCTTTGCTACGGATGATCGCTTCGTTGCATTCGCTTAACGCAGCATAGAATTGAGATAGACGTTTTATCCGGTTTTCAAATGCCTTGCGCAGCGAAATGTCGCGTCCGATACCCAGTATGCCGATTAGATTGCCCTGGTTGTCGGTTACTGGTGTTTTTATGGTCTCGAGGATTGCTTCGTGACCATCGCTGGCAAAAGTTAATTTTTCTTCATTGGTTTTCGGTCCGCCTGCCCGTATCGCTATATTATCGTTTTTGCGGAAAAAATCAGCCAGTTCACGATCGACGAAGTCGTAATCTGTTTTGCCGATAATTTGTTCTTCAGTGGCGCCATACAGTTTCTCGAAGGTAGTGTTGCACAACAGATAGACGCCTTCGGTGTTTTTTAGCCAGACAAGGTCGGGTATGGTGTTGATGAGCGTTCTGAGACGTTGTTCATTATCGGATAGCGCCTGCATCATCGCTTTGCGTTCGCTGGTGTCACGGAAAATACCGATAACGTAGTCTTTTCCGCCAGATGATATTCTTCCGCCGTGGATGTCGGCACTAAAGATAGAACCATCCTTGCGTAGTATCGGAACATCAACAGTAGCATTCATTTTGTTTTCAGCAGCCAGCGCGAATTCTTCCGTAATCCTGTTTGATACCTCCTGTGGATGTATGTTATGCAGAGATAGACGAGTAATTTCATCGCTGGTGTATCCGAGCATGTTGCAGAAAGCAATATTGGCAGTGATGAATGCTCCGGTCTCTTTTTCAGTCAGTACAATGCCATCATGTACGCCGTTAAATATGTTCTGGAACCGCTCTTCAGATTCGCGTAGAGCTTCGATGGTTCTGCGGTAGGCGGTGATGTCCTGCACGATGGCAACATAGATTTCAGGAGTTCCCTTTTCATCGTGGACGCAGTGCACGTCAATATTGGCGTATATGATAGTGTTATCAATACGACATAGACGCTTTTCAAGAGTGTAGGATTGCGCACCATGTTCCAGAATAGCCTGTCGTTTCTCTCTTTCCTTTTCCAAATCGTCCGGATGAGAAAGTTTGTCCCATTTCAGTTTGCGAAGGCCTTCTCGGGTGTAACCCAACATGTCGCAGAGATAATCGTTATATCTGATCCACTTGCCATTTTTTGCGGACCAGATGGCCATGCCTACAAATGGCATATCGAAGAAGTGTTTTAAAAGTTTGTCAGTCTGTTTCTCATGCGCTAGTTGCTCAAGTTGTTGGTAGTATTGTTGTCTGTTCCAGAGCATGTGTAGTAGGGTTATTATTGTCGCTATCAGAAATATACCAATAAGTAAGCCCCAACCGAGCGCTTTCCATAGTGGGGCCAATATTTTATTTCGATCCGCTTTTGCCAGAATGAACCAGTCTGTTCCGCTGATAAACTGCCATGCTGCTAGTACATTGGTATTGCGATAATCAGTGGTGATAGTGGTCCCCGTGGTCTTGCCGCTACGTTGAGCAATTAATGCTGGTAGTTCTTTCTGTGAGTTGGCGACTTCTCGGGTATGATGCGGCGTGCCTGTCGTGGTGTTATAGGCAATAATTCTTTCCTCACTGGCATGTAGTAGCAAGATGGTGTCGGGTGTTTTATTGTTAGCTTGGGTTAGGCTTGTTCTGACCAAAATCTCATTGAGTTTTGAGCGCATAATGATGAAAGCATATGGTGTCGCTCCCTTGGGTTTTGACGGCGTGATAGGAATGACGCAATCACTATGTAGATGACCTTCTTCCATTAGGAACTGGTAATCGTGTTTTACTTTTCCATCACTGCGTGCTTTATCGATAAGCACCATGGTTTGTGGTGGGATAATTGCGTGTTCGCCGATAGTGAGCAGAGGATTGGCGTCTTTGTCGAGTAAAACAATCGTTTCGTATCCGTAACTCTCCTGTATTTGTTGTAAATATTCACTGACAATGGCGCGAGATTCTTCTGACCCTGTACGTTGTAACCTGTTTACTATGTCGCTCAAAGTGTGGTTGTGATGCAGTACTTCAGCGTCGCTGTTACGTTCGTTCAGCCAGCTCTCGATATGTATTGCCTGGACTTTTGCTAAACCCTGCAGACGCGCCAATCCTTCTCGTTCCAGTGCCGGTGCATTAAGTAGATAGATCAGCAGTGCCAGAAGTGGCAGGAGAAGGACCAGGATAAATGTTGCCGGGATGATGCGTATCCGGTTCCATAGTTTGAATTCGAATACGGCAGGCGCATTTCTTGATTCGGTTTCCGGGACCCAGTTACGTAGTGTGATGTAGAGTAGAGCAGCCGTTACCAGGACAAATAACAGGCCTTTGGCGATCTCGAAGACTCCCTGTAACTCAGGGTTGGTTGTGGTTTTTGGCAGCAGATAGCTGGAGGTGAATATCCAGGTGGCGGCGACAATCATATAAATGAATGCCACCCGGGCTGGACGAGAACGAACGTATCTGAGGATACGGTTTGCCAGTGGTTTTTCCATTCCTTGCTCTATCTTTGCCTTTGGTAATTTTTTGCGGTGGAAAATTACGGACACAAGTGCCTGACTTCACTAGCTAATACTAGAAGCTATCTCAGAATTAGCGAGCGCCGTCAGGGTTATAGAGCGGGAGAAAAATTTGGCGTTTGTATCTGGAGTACAGTGGTTACTTTCGGGGCACGCCGAGACGGTGGCGACGCTCCCACAGGGTTTTACGGCTGACGCCGAGTTGTTTAGCCAATTCGGTTTCGGTCATTTTCTGCTCGTTTTCGCGCACAAAACGGATGAAATATTCGTCCAAAGACAGTTTGTCACCGGATACATCTGACGATGTAACCTCCTGCTGTGGATGGAGCCCAAGTGCGCTGGCTGAAATTTCCTCGTTGTCCGCCAGAATTACCGCCCGTTCGATTACATTTTCCAACTCACGTACATTGCCGGGCCAATGATAGTGGAACAGGGCATCACAGGCCTCTTCACTGAAATGGAGTGGTGATCGATTGAGTTTGCTGCAGGTGCGAGCGAGCAGATGCTCTGCTAACTCACGGATGTCATCGCCCCGATCACGCAGGGGGGGAAGGAGTATTTCCATCACATGCAGGCGGAAGTAGAGATCGCTACGAAAATTGCCGCGCTCCACTTCCTGTTTCAGGTCGCGATTGGTGGCGGCGATCAGGCGCACATCGACACGGCGCGACTGAGTAGAACCGATGCGGCGAATCTCACCTTCCTGCAGCACCCGTAGTAGCCGTGCCTGGGCATCGGCAGGGAGTTCGCCGATCTCGTCGAGGAACAGGGTGCCGCCATGGGCGGCTTCGACCAGTCCGCGATGGGTCTCGACCGCGCCGGTAAAGGCGCCTTTTTCGTGACCGAATAGTTCGGATTCCAGCAGATTGTCCGGGATCGCGGCGCAGTTCACCGTGATCAACGGTTGGCCGCGTCGGGGACTCTGTTCGTGTACCGCGCGAGCGACCAGTTCTTTACCGGTCCCCGATTCACCGAGTACCAGCACGGTGGCGTCGGTCGGTGCGACCCGCTGGATGCGTTCGAAGATTTCGTGCATGGCAGGACTGCTGCCGATCATTCCCGTGACCGGATAGTTGCGCGACAGGTCGCTTTTCAGCGCCTCGTTCTGTCGTTCCAGACTGCGCTGCTTTAGTACTCGTTCCAGTGTCAGTAATAGTTCGTCGTGGTCGAAGGGTTTGGCGATGTAATCCACCGCACCAAGTTTCATCGCTTCCACCGCCGAACTGACACTGGCATAGCTGGTCATGATGACTACCGGGACGCCATCTACCAGATTAAGCACCTCCGTTCCCGGTGGGCCGGGCAGGCGCAGGTCGGCGATGATCAGATCGAAATCGTTAAGACTGTACTGCTCCTCGGCCTCGGGCACGGCCCCAGCCATCGAAACACTGTACCCGTTGCGCTCCAGCAGACGCTTGAGTGAGTTGCGGATTACCGCTTCGTCTTCGATGAGCAGTATTTGATGCATTAGCCGAGTTTTTCCTTACGGTTGCGGAATTCGTTACACAGCGGCAGGCGCAGGATGAAGCGTGTCCCCTGAACGCTGTCGCTGCTAAAACCGATGCTGCCAGAGTGTTCCTGGATGATGCTGTAGACCATCGGCAGGCCCAGGCCAGTACCCTGGCCCGGATCCTTGGTAGTGAAGAACGGTTCAAAGACCTTTTCCCGATACTCTTCGGGAATGCCATGGCCGGCATCGCTGACTTCGATACGTGCGTTCTCGCCTTCTTCCCATGCGCTGATTTCGATGGAATCGCCCGGCATGGAGGCATCGCAGGCATTGCTCAATAGATTGACGAATACCTGAATGAGGCGCTGACGATCGCCCGCAACACAGAGTCCCTCTGTGCAGTCGATACGGTATTTCAGTTGTTTGCCGGCGTGACTGAGACGTACCAGACGTACTGCCTCGTCGATACAGTTGCAGATTTCCACCGGCGCAGGTTGATAGTCCTTGGTTGCGCCGACGTGACTGAAGGTCACCAACGATTGCACGATGTTGGTTATTCGTCGGGTCTGCTCCAGTACCTGTTCCAGCCCTTCGCGAGTGAAAGCAGGGTCATCCTTCTCCTGCATCATGTCCTGCGCCAGACAGGCAATGCCGGTGACCGGATTGCCGATCTCGTGGGCCACACCTGCGGCGAGACGACCGATGGAGGCGAGTCGTTCGCTGTGGGTCAGTTCCGCTTCCAGGGTGTGTAGTTCGCTCAGGTCTTCCACCAGGATAACGGTGCCGCTGCCGCTGCCGTGTTGCACGCTAAGTGGATCGTCGATGGCCGCCTTGTGCAGATTGAGTACCCGGGTCTCCTGGTTCAGTTGCAGTTTAACCTTGCGCAGTTGGTGTTCGTCGGTGCTGAGGAAACCGGCCAGCAGTCCCGACCAGGGGGAGGGTAGCGATGCCAGCGGGTGCCCCATCACTTGTCCCGGTGGCAGGCCGGAGATCTCCGCCATCGCGCTGTTCCAACTGATGACGCTCAGTTCAGGGCCCACCGAACAGACTCCCAGCGGCAGATCCTGCAATACCTGCCGGTGGTAACGGCGCAGGCGGTCCAGTTCAGCGGCCAGACCACGCAACTGGGTGCGTGATTCTTCCAGACGATGCTCGATGAATTGCACCGTATCGGAGAGTGCGCTGCGTGCGCTGTGATCCAGTTCCAGCCGTTCGTCGACGATCATCCGTGCCAGCAGCGGACCGACCAGACCGGAGAGGTTGCGTTCGATCCGCTCACGGATCCGTCCCAGATCGGAACCGCGTAACTCGGTGTGCAACAGTCCCAGGTCGGTGAGCGCGCGATCGACTTCGTGGCGTGCCATCTCTTCGCCGGTCACCATCGCCAGTTGTTCCTCGATCTGCTGGATGGAGGTGGCGACGGGCCGACCGCTGGGCGGCGCCAGACTCTCCTTGCAGCAGGCATTGGCGATCTCCAGCTCCTTGCGTCCGGGACGGGTCAGCAGAGAGAAGCTAACGAAGAGGGCGAAGTTGATCGACAGCGACCAGAGAGTACTACTGCTCCACGGGTCTTCGGTATACATGCCGATATTGGGCTGGATGCCGACACTGATTAGGCCGGAGTGTTCCAGCAGCGGCAGCAGCAGGCTGACGGCCCAGACCGTGCCGCCCCCCAGCAAGCCGGCTATAAACCCGGCGCGGGTGGCGCGACGCCAGTAGAGCAGGCCGATGATTCCCGGCAGGAACTGGGCTACGGCGACAAACGAAATCAGGCCCAACTGTACCAGTCCCTGATTGTGTTCCAGCAGCAGGTAGAAACCGTAACCGGCGAGGATGATCAGGGCGATTAGTACCCGCCGTCCCCACAGCAGCCAGCGGTAGATGTTGGTCTCTGGTGAGAGTCGCGGCGGGAAACTGGCGGGCAGCACCAGATGGTTCATACACATTGCCGCCAGCGCCAGGGTGGTGACGATGATCATTGCACTGGCGGCAGAGATACCGCCGATGAAGGTGAACATCGGTAGTAGCACCGCATCGTGGTGCAGGGTGATCCCCAGCACGTAGAAATCGGGGGAGGTGGCTATCTCCAGTTCATTGCCCGCCCAGAGGATCGGCGGGATCGCCAGATTCAACAGCAGCAGGAACAGGGGAAAGGCCCAGCTGGCGGTGCGTAGCGCGGCCGGATCGAAGTTCTCGGTAAAGGCCATGTGGAACTGACGCGGCAGGAGAAAGGCGGCGGCGAAGGCGAGCAGCAGTAACGAAGCCCAGCTTCCTTCCCGCACCGGCTGATAGAGTGCCTGTAGTGCCTCCGGATGGCTGGAGAGCCAGCGCTCCATGCCGCCAAAGCCGTGGAACACGCCGAATAATGCAAACAGGCCGACGGCCAACAACGCCAGCAGTTTGATCAATGACTCGAAGGCGATGGCCGCCACCAGCCCCTCATGCTTTTCCCGTGCCGAGATATGACGGGCACCGAAGAGGATGGCGAAGAGGGTGACGGTGACGCAGAAGCCGAGGGCGATAAGGCCCGGGGTCGATTCCTGGGTCAGTACCTGCAGTGACTCGGTGACCGCTCGCACCTGCAGGGCGATATAGGGCAGGGTGCCGGTGAGCATGAACAGGGTCACCAGCACTCCGGCCAGCTGACTCTGGTAACGGAAGGCGAACAGGTCGGCCAGGGAGGAGAGCTGGAATTCGCGGGTCAGGCGCATCAGCGGTTGCAGCAGCACCGGTGCCAGCATGAAGGCGAGGGTCACGCCGAGGTAGATGGTGAGGAAGTTATAGCCCTGATTCTGGGCGAAGCCGACGCTGCCGTAGAAACTCCATGAGGTGGCGTAGACCCCGAGAGAGAGGGTATAGGTCAGCGGGTGGCGAATCACCTTTTGCGGGATCCAGCCGCGCTCGGCGGCGAAGGCGATCAGGAACAGCAGCAGCAGATAGCTGACGCCCGCAAGGAAGAGTTGCCATAGTTCAAAGCTCATGGCGTTTCAGATAGCGCTGCAGGCGATGGGTGAGGAAGATCAGTAACGCCCAGATCAGGTAGGGGGCGTACCAGACGCTGTCGTCCGCTGCCCACCACTCAATGATGGGGGAGAGGAGCAGGAACAGGGCCAGGATAAACAGCAGGATGACCCGGTCCAGATGCTGTTCATGTTCTTTGCTTCGCGGCATCGGCGAAGCCTACCATCTGTTACGATTCGTAACAATGAGAACTCACCGCAAAGGCGCAAAGAGCGCAAAGGGAATCGATGCTGTTCAGGGATACACGATGTAGCGTATTCAGTGCCCGCTTATCCAATACCCGAACGACGACAATAGCAAAATGCCTTTCTTTGCGTCCTTCGCGTCTCTGCGGTGGAATGCTTTTATCCAAACAGTTTTTGCCACCAGCGGCGGCGATTGCCGGGCGGCGGAAAGGCGGCGTTGAGGTCGGCGGGTGGCAGCAGAGATAGGAGCCAGCCGGGGAACGGTGGTGGGCCGAAGCCGGGACCACAGACACTACCCAGATTGTGCGGGTCGTAAATCTTGATGAAGCTCGGGTCTTTCACGTCATCGACGTAGACGATACCGCAGTAGTCCTCGTCGTGTTCCTTGTGCAGCAGCGCGTCGATCTGATCGATGAAATGCAGCAGTTGCTCGCGACTGACGGTCTGTTCAGGTGGCGTTTCACCGACCGCATAGATGTACCAGGATTTTGTTTCGTTACCGCGGAGCACCTGCCAGAAGGCATCGAGATCTTCCCACTTGAGCAGGTTGCGGAAATAGCCGCGATAGCGGTCGAGGAAAGGATCGCTGCTGTCGTTCATGGTCGCTGTTATGTTGTGGGGTGCCAGTGGATCGCCAGTTTACGGGGAACCGCCTCACCTTGCCAATGCTCCCGCGCCCAATGCCAGAAGCTTGCCAGCTCCCCCTCCAGTAGTTCCTGTGGGGGTTGCTGGCCGAGAAATTCGAGTGTCTGCCACAGCACGGGCAGTGGATTCCCCGTTTCCAGTGCTGGTGCGTAGGTCTGCTTGCTCAGCTTGAGTCCTTCTGCATTTACCGCGATCGGCAGGTGCCGATAACTGGGTGTGGGATAACCGAGGTAACGCTGTAACAGAATTTGCCTGGGGGTGGAGTCGAGCAGGTCGCTGCCACGCACCACCTCGGTAATGCCTTGCAGGGCATCGTCCACCACTACGGCTAACTGGTAGGCGAACAGGCCGTCGGCGCGGCGCAGGACGAAGTCGCCCACTTCGGTCTCGAGGTCCTGTTTTTGGCTGCCCTGAATCGCGTCCTCGAATTCAACCTGTTGGCCATCGGTCAGCAGACGCAGGGCGTGTTGTTGGTGAATATCGGCCTGCCGGGCGCGGCAGGTGCCGGGATAGACGCCAATGGGTAATCCCTGTCGCTCACCCAGTTCCGCGATCTCTTTGCGCGAACAGCCGCAACGGTAGAGCAGTCCCATTCGTTGCAGTGTGTCGAGGGCGTCGAGATAGAGATCGTGACGCTGGCTCTGATAGACCACTTCGCCATCCCACTCGAAGCCATAGCGCTCCAGGGTGTCGAGGATCAGTTTGTCTGCACCGGGCACCTCTCGTGGTGGGTCGAGGTCTTCAATGCGTACCAGCCATTCGCCCTGCTGACTAAGGGCTTCAAGATAACTGCCCACTGCCGCCACCAGCGAGCCGAAGTGTAATGGCCCGGTGGGAGAGGGAGCGAAACGACCACGGTAGGACGATGCGTTTTCAGTCATGCCAGGTAGTGAATGTCTCTACCGTTTCCCGGGTGGTGCGGTAGTTATTCACCGCGGCGTCTGGATCGGGATAGCCCAGCGCGATGCCGCAGGCGAGTGCCCAGTTGTTTTCGATGCCGAGGATATCGCGTACTATCTCGGGATATTCGGCAATCGATGCCTGGGGACAGGTTGCAAGCCCTGCATCCTGGGCAGCCAGCATGATGTTCTGCAGGAACATGCCGATATCGATCCAACTCCCCTTACCGAGACGGCAGTCGACGAAGACCAACAATCCGACCGGCGCGCCGAAAAAGCGATAGTTGTTGTCCCAGGCGTCGAGACGCGCCTGTTTGTCGTCACGACCGATGCCGAGTGCTGAATAGAGCGCCAGGCCGGTGGTTTTGCGCCGCTGGCTATAGGGTTCGAACCATTCGGCAGGGTAGTAGTGGTAATCGGGGGAACTCTCCAGACCATTTTTGCGTGCGGTCAGGATGGCGTCTGCAATGCGTTGTTTGCTCTGACCGCTGACCACGGCAACTCGCCAGGGCTGCATATTGGCACCGGAGGGCGCCCAACGTGCGGCATTTAAGATTTCCGTAATGGTATGCTGCGAGACTTCTCTGGCAAGAAAGGCACGGGAACTCTGACGTGAGATGATAGTGTCCAAGGTTTGCATCGGGCCCTCGTGGGTTGCATGCGGAGGAATGGCCCACACTATAAAAGAGTGGCGCGATGCATGAAAGGCGGGTGATGTTGCAGGACATCATCTGGAGTCTATGTTTTACTGATAACAATACAAAAGATGGTGAAGAGCATGGCAACCGAAGATGACGAAAGCTGGGTAATCGAAAGTGTGAAGAATGACGGACAACGGTTCCGTCCCAGCGACTGGATTGAGCGGATCTCAGCGAGTCTGGGCACGTTCAAGGCTGACCATCGGTTGCACTATTCCAACGATGTTAAGCCCTGTGTGATCGAAGGTCGTAAGTGTCTGCTGGTATCGAAAGGGCTGGCAAAACGAAACCCCAACGCCTACTCCTATATTATGCGCTTCGCCGAAGAGAATAACCTCAAAGTGCAGGAGGATCGGCGCAAGCAGGATGAGCGATGAGTATTCAGGTACGAGTGCCTGGACGATAAAAAAGGGAGCCTGAGCTCCCTTTTTTATCGTTCGGCAGAATGGCTTAGCCGCGCTGTTTTTCCCGAATTTCGTCGAGAGTCTTGCAGTCGATACAGAGGGTCGCGGTGGGGCGGGCCTCCAGACGACGCAGGCCGATTTCGACGCCGCAGCTTTCACAGAAACCGTATTCTCCCTCTTCCAGCAGGTCGAGAGATTCATTGATCTTCTTCAGCAGCTTGCGCTCGCGGTCGCGGGTACGCAGCTCCATGGTGAAGTCTGACTCCTGACTGGCGCGGTCGTTGGGATCAGGGAAGTTGGCCGCTTCGTCCTGCATGTGATGCACGGTACGGTCTACTTCTTCCATTAACTCCTTTTTCCAGTGCAGCAGAATCTGGCGGAAGTGCTCGCGCATCGGTGAGCTCATGTACTCCTCGCCTTTCTTCTCTACGTAGGGTTCAACGTGACCGACCCCTTCCAGGTTGGAGGTACGGACTTCTTTAGTAGGGGCTTTCTTTTTACTGGTTGCTTTCACAGTGGCTTTCTTTGCAGTAGGGACAGATTTGTTTTTTGCTGCCGGGGCTTTTTTCGCCACCGGTTTCTTAGCAGGTGCTTTTTTGGCCGGAGCCTTTTTGGTGACCGACTTTTTAACCGCTGCCTTCTTCGGCGCAGCCTTTTTTACCGCCGGTTTCTTTGCGACAGCCTTTTTAACCGCTTTTTTCGCTACGGCTTTTTTTACCGCTTTCTTCGCGGCCGCCTTCTTGGGTGTAGCTGCTTTCTTTGCTGGCATACGCTTGGTTCTCCTGCGCAAAGCGTAACTTCAATAGAGGTTCGATGTTACCGGACTATCCGCGTTCCAGGGACGCCTGTGGCAAATCACGTCTGAACCCCCTCAGGGGTTCCACAAAAATCAAGCGCGCATCTATACCAGATGTAACCGGGGGGCGCAACTTTGGTGCATGGTTCTGCGGGTGCATTCGTCGCTGTTGTCGGGTAATCTACAGCGCCCTGAACACGACCGATACAGGACAATGACGACACTTTCTGCACTGTTATTCGATGTGGACGGCACCCTGGCCGATACCGAGCGGGACGGCCATCGGGTCGCTTTCAACCGTGCCTTTGCCGAGGCGGGGCTGGACTGGGAGTGGAGCGAAGACCTCTATGGCAAGCTGCTGGCGGTGACCGGCGGCAAGGAGCGCATCCGCTACTATCTGGATAACTTCAATACCGAATTTCCGCGTCCAGCCGAACTGGACGAATTTATCGCCGGACTGCACAAGGCCAAGACCCGCCACTATGTCGAGATGCTGGGCGAGGGGCTGATCCCGCTACGCCCCGGCGTGCGTCGCTTGTTGCTGGAGGCCCGCGAAGCGGGCATGCGTCTGGCAGTTTCCACCACCACCACCCCGGAGAACGTTTCCGCCCTGTTGCAAAATGCCCTGGCACCCGACGCGATGGAGTGGTTCGAGGTCATCGCCGCCGGCGATGTGGTGCCGGCGAAGAAGCCCGCGCCAGACATCTATATATATGCAATGGAGAAGCTGGGCCTGACCCCGGCGGAGTGTATTGCCTTCGAGGATTCCCATAATGGTATCCGCTCCTCGCTGGGGGCCGGGCTCAAGACCATCGTCGCGGTGAACGGCTATACCCGGGACGAGGATTTCAGCGGCTCAGCTATCGTACTCGACCACTGGGGCGAGCCGGATCAGCCCTTTACCGTTCTGGATGGAGATGCTGACGGTGCCAACTGCCTCGATCTTGCCCTGGTGAAGCGCCTGCATGGCGGCTGAGCAAACCCGCAAGCCACCGCTCGCCCGTCGTATGGCGGAGATCGAGCCCTTCCATGTCATGGACCTGCTGGCGAAAGCACGCCAGTTGGAGTCCGAAGGACGCTCCATTATCCATATGGAGATCGGTGAACCCGATTTCAGTACACCGCAACCCGTTCTGGATGCGGCTCAGAAAGCACTTACTGCAGGCGAGACTCACTACACCCCCGCAATGGGGTTGCCTGCCCTGCGCGAGGCGATTGCCGATTTTTACCGCCAGCGTTACGGGGTAGAGGTACCGGCTCGGCGTATTGTGATCACCCCTGGTGCGTCCGGCGCACTGCTTCTCGCCCTGGGTGTTTTACTGGACAGGGACAGCGAAGTCTTGATGGCCGATCCCGGTTATCCCTGTAACCGTCATTTCGTTCGTTTCGTGGAAGGTAAAGCACGGGGTATAGAGGTCGATGCCTCGACCGGTTATCAGTTGAATGCGGAGTTGTTGCAGCGACATTGGGTAAACGAGACTCGGGCCGTACTACTCGCCAGCCCCTCGAATCCGACTGGAACGGTGGTGGAGAAGCTTGAACTGGCGGCGATGGCAGCCCTGACTGCAGAGCGTGGCGGCGCCATGCTGGTGGACGAGATCTACCACGGTTTGATCTACGATGGTGATGATGACACCGCGCTTGCGGTTAGTGATGAGCTGTTTGTTATCAACAGTTTTTCCAAATACTTCTGTATGACCGGCTGGCGATTGGGTTGGCTGGTGGTACCAGAACGTTACATTCGTGACGTAGAAAAGCTGATGCAAAACCTGTTTATCGCTGCGCCAACCCTGGCACAGTATGCCGCACTAGCGGCATTTGAACTGCAAAATCTAGAGATTCTGGAGCAGCGCCGGGAGCTGTTTCGTCAACGTCGTGACTTCTTGCTGCCAGCGTTACGCGAACTGGGCTTTGATATTCCCGTTACGCCTCAGGGTGCTTTTTACCTCTACGCCGATTGTAGCCGCTTTACCGAAGATAGTTATCAGTTTGCCACTGAACTACTCGAACAGGCGGGTGTTGCGGTGACTCCCGGTATTGATTTCGGTATCCACCATCCACAGAAACATCTGCGTTTTGCCTATACCACCTCCCTGGAACAGTTAGAGGAAGCTATACGTAGAATCACCGTTCATCTGGGAAGATAAATTTTCCCTACCCATTCCGTATATCTTTACTATCCTTTCTCCAAACACGCACTTTCTGCACTGACCATAATAAAGCGGGTTTAGCCCTTTTGTTTGGCATGAATGCCGTGGTGTTTTACGGAGAAAGCATGAGGATTTTATTGGCTGAGGATAACGCCATCGTTCGTAAGGCTGTTGCCGCCGAGTTAATGGCCGATGGATATGATGTCGATGTGGCAGAAGATGGTGAACATGCCATTACCCTTGCGCACAACATACATCCCGATTTGATTATTTCCGATGTGTTGATGCCAAATATGGACGGCTTCAGCCTGTGTCAGGCAGTGCGTAGCGATGACACCCTGAACGATGTCCCCGTGGTTTTTTACTCGTCTACCTTTCTCGAGCCAGAGGATGAGGAGCTGGCACGTCACATCGGCGCTTCCGGTTTTATTCTGAAAAACGGCGATCAGGAAAACTTCCACCAGAAACTTCAGCAAGTGATCGAAGCCAGAAAAGATCACAAGTCACCTCCATTCGAGCAGAATCCGGAACAACAAAAAGACGACAACGCGCTCCACCAGCGCATGCTGATTCGTAAGCTATTGCGAAAAGTCGACGAGCTTGAGGCAGGGAAGCATGCCCTGCGGGAGAATCGTCAACTCCTGAACGACATCGTTACCACAATACCTGACATCGTATTTGTGATGCGTCTCCCCGATCTGGCGGTCACCTTTATTGCCCCTAATGCGGAACGTCTACTTGGATTTTCCGGTGATGAATTTGTCAATACTGGGGATAAATGGAAGTCGCTCATCGTCGATGAGGACATCAAAAGGGTTGAACAAGAGGTCGAGCAGGCAGTTAGACATAAAGGCAGCACAATTATTACCTGTCGTATGAAACATAAGGAAGGTGGGGTGCGCTGGGTTGAAGCGCATGTAACACCACGTTTTAATGATGAGAATGTCCCGGTTGAGCTGATTGGTTCATTGAGTGATGTGACCGAACGTTTTGAGCGGGAAGAAAAAATACGTCAAAACGAGCGACGGCTGGATGTGTTACTAGGGAATCTTCCCGGTATGGCGTATCGCTGTGAGAATAGCGAAGACTGGAAAATGGAGTTTGTCAGTGACGGTGTAGAAAAACTGACTGGTTATCGTCGTAATGAGGTAGAGCATAACAACCGTATTAGTTATGCCGATCTGATACATCCAGATGACCGTGAGATGGTCTGGAATGAGGTGCAGCACGCTCTCTCCAGAGATATGCAATTCAGCCTCGTTTACCGCCTGATGCACCGGGATGGTTCGTTACGTTGGGTGTGGGAGCGTGGGGTTGGTATTGGGCAAGGTGATAATGGCCTCAGATATATCGAGGGCTTCATTAGCGATATTACATTAAGTAAACAGGCAGAAGAAAAACTCATTAAGAGTGAGCAACGTTTTCGCAGCCTGTTTGAAATGATGGATAGCGGTATGTCACTACATGAATTGATCTATGACGAGGGTGGTAAGGCGTATGACTATCAATTCATTGATGTAAATCCTGCTTTTGAACGACTCACCGGGCTGAGTAAAAACGATGTGATCGGACATTCTGCACGTGAAGTGATACCCGGTATCGAAGAAGAGTGGATATCTGATTACATTAAGGTTGCGCAAAATGGTGGTGCTGCAGGATTTGTTCGTTACTCAGCGCCGCTTGGTCGTTCTTATCAGGTGGTCGCATACCAAACACAGAAAGACCAGTTTGCGGTGATTTTTAGCGACGTTAGTGAAAAGCTTAAAGCCGAAGAGGAAATCCGTAATCTTGCTCGTTTTCCTGAGGAGAATCCCAATCCAGTTATCCGAGTCGCCGAATCTGGCGAGGTGATGTATCAAAACCCGGCGAGTAAAATATTGTTAGGGGAGTGTCAGGCACGACATGATGGTTTTTGTCGTGAAATGGTGGTGTTCGCAAAGGAATCGCTAGCTGAGAATATACAGAAGAAAATTGAATATACGATTGGTGAAAGTCATTACTCGTTCGTTATTACACCTGTCAAAGAATCGGGTTACGCTAATCTGTATGGGCGTGACGTCACCAAGCGTGTTAATGCGACACAACAACTGGAGCGTACCAATCACGTTTTACGCACCCTGAGTCAGGGTAACCGTTCAATGATTCATGCTACCTCGGAAGGGGAATTGTTGCAGCGTGTCTGCAGAGTGTTAGCTGATGAAGGTAACTACCCCTTTGTCTGGGCAGCCTACGCCGATGATGATAGTAATCTGTCGCCCCAGTTTGAGTGTGGTGAATTCAGTGAACAAATGCGTCCGTGGTTTGATGAGTTGCCACGTACCAATCTCTCTGCGCCACTTCTTTCCGGCCTGTTTGAGGATAGTACGCCACTACTGCTGTCTGAGTTGAAAGAAGGAGGCTGGACTAAACATCAGATTGAGACGGTGCGTGGTAGTAATGTCTCTATTTTACTGTTGTTGCCATTGATTTATCGAAAAACCATATTTGGTGTAATCGGTATTTTTTCCGCAACTAAGGATATCTTCGATTCGGCCGAGCTGTCACTGTTGCAGGAAATGGCTGGTGACGTTTCCTATGGTATTCAATCGCAACGCACACTTATCGCCCATGAACAAAGTATGGCGCGCATACAGCAAACGATGTTGCAGACGATAGAGGCAGTTTCACTAACGTTGGAAAAACGCGACCCCTATACTGCAGGGCATCAACAACGAGTGGTTCAGTTGGCAGTCGCTATTGCCACAGAAATGGGAATGACCAAGCGCCATGTTGAAGGATTGCGCCTGGCGGCACTAGTCCACGATCTGGGTAAAATCCATGTTCCTGCTGAGATACTGAATCGTCCAGGGAGACTTAGTGAAAGTGAGTTTGGTATCATTAAGTCTCATCCTCAGGTAGGTTACGACATCCTTAAAGGTGTTGAGTTTGACTGGCCAATTGCTGATATCGTGTTGCAACATCATGAACGTTGTGATGGTAGTGGATATCCTCAGGGGTTGTCTAAAGAGCAGATCATACCTGAGGCGCGTATTCTTGCCGTGGCCGATGTGGTTGAAGCTATTACCTCTCACCGCCCTTATCGTCCAGGACTCGGTATTGATTCGGCATTGAAGGAAGTAGAGCGTGGTCGGGCCACTATTTATGATGAAGATGTGGTCGATACCTGTATCAAGCTGTTCCGAGAAAAAGGTTTTATCTGGGACGATTCTAATACACCGCTTTCTGCCTGATATCACAAAATCTACGACTTTCCGTTCCGGAAACTGAACGACCGCGTGTCGGATTTTACTATTCTGCAACGCTCTCCCTTGCATTGCTTACTACCCTTTGATCAGGGTGATGAAATAAATTGACGTGACTGGAATATGTTGCGTCTAGTTTTGTGGTAATGCGTGGGAGAAATACGATGAAGATCCTGCTGGCGGAAGATGATGCCATTGTGCGCAAGGCAGTTGCTGCGGGACTGGTTGCAGGTGGCTATGAGGTTGAACTGGCTGAGGATGGTGAGGAGGCCCTTTCTATTGCCCATGCCGTTCATCCGGACATGATTATTTCTGATGTATTGATGCCGAATATGGACGGTTTTAGCCTCTGTCAGGCGGTGCGTTCCGATGAGACGTTACAGAAAATTCCAGTTGTTTTCTATTCGTCGACTTTTCTCGAGCCAGAAGATGAAGCGCTGTCTCGATTAGTTGGAGCCTCTGGCTTTGTCCTTAAAGATGTCGATCAGCAAACTTTTCTTCGCAAATTGCATGATGTTGTTGAGTCGGAAAAAGCGAACGAGCCACCGAAGTTTGACGCCAACCCTGAGCATCTGGACTTTGAAGACAGGCTGCATCATAAGGCGCTAATTACTAAACTGCTCAATAAGGTCCAGGAACTGAAAGTAGAAAAGAAAGCATTGCGCGAAAGCAAGAAGTTCCTGAAGCATGTCGTTACGACTATTCCAGATGTCATATTTGTGTTGCGGCTTCCTGAGCAGGAGATTAGGTATGTGGCGCCGCAGGCCGAGCGTTTGCTTGGTTACAGTAGCGATGAACTTGTTGGTGGCAGGGAGAAATGGCAGCCGATCGTTGATGACTTTGATTTTGCACGTGTAGAGCAGGAGGTTGAGCGAGCGGTTGCCGAGGCGCGCGACATTACGTTTACCTGGCGTATGCGGCACAAACAAGGGGGGATACGCTGGATTGAAGGGAGAGTTTCCCCACGCCTGAATGATGTGGGTGAAACGATTGAACTATTTGGTGTCCTGACAGATGTTACTGCCAGGTTCGAGCAGGAGGAACAAATACGGCAAAACGAGAGCCGACTTAATACTCTCTTTTCCAATTTGCCGGGTATGGCATATCGGCGTGAAAACCGGCGCGCCTGGAATATGGAGTTCGTTAGTGAAGGAGTAGAGTTGCTGACGGGATATCGACGTGATGAACTTGAAAATAGTCGGGTGGTAAGTTATGCGGACCTGATTCATCCCCAGGATCAGGCGTTGGTCTGGGATGAAATACAGGAGGCACTGGATGAGGGTCGGCAGTTCAGTTTTGTCTACCGCATCCTGCATAAGGATGGAACTATTCGTTGGGTCTGGGAAAGAGGTGTTGGGGTCGAAGACGATGAGCGTTACATAGAAGGTTTTATTAGCGATATCACACTTCGCAAACAGGACGAAGAAAAACTTGCTGAGAGTGAGCAGATATTCCGAAGTGTATTCGAGAATATGGAGCATGCTATCTCGGTGCATCAATTGGTCTATATGCCCGACGGTAAAGCGAACGACTTTCGTTTCCTCACCGTGAATCCCGCCTTTGAGCAGATTATGGGGTTAGATGCAGAGCATGTGGTAGGACGCACTGTGCGTGAAGTATTCCCAGAGATGAGCGAAACGTGGATTACGGACTATATTCACGTGGCGCAAAATGGACATTCGGTAAACTTCGTCCGTGAGTTTTCCTCCCAGGGGAAACGCTATAAGGTATTTGCCTATCAGACTCAGCAAGATCGATTTGCGACGGTGTTCTTCGATCTCAGTCAGTTGCATGCGACAACAAAGCAGGCAAGTGGAAAATAATCGCTAATCAGCTGGCAGCCACGGTCCGGTTTCTAGCCCACTCGCGTAAGTGAGCGACTTTTTCGTGCATCACCACAGAGAGCGGTTTCGTTTTTACTATCTCATTCAGCAGATGTTGTGTCTCCATCTCTGCGCCGAGATCATGATTGGCGTAGAGTGCCGCAACAATCACCTGCTCAATTTCTGCCCCCGAGAATCCTTCGCTTTGCTGCGCCAGTATTTTTGTATCGAACTTGGTTGGATCGAGTTGGCGCTTATTAAGATGAATGGCAAAGATTTCCTGGCGCACGCTGGCGTCGGGTAGATCGATAAAGAATATCTCATCGAAGCGGCCTTTGCGGATCAATTCAGCAGGCAGCCGTTCGATAT
The DNA here is from genome assembly GCA_050302275.1 of Thiohalomonadaceae bacterium. Lineage (GTDB taxonomy): Bacteria > Pseudomonadota > Gammaproteobacteria > Thiohalomonadales > Thiohalomonadaceae > JAPHTQ01. The sequence continues at coordinate 28,100 of JBNLAT010000033.1, forward strand.
CATTCGCGGTAGCCACGAGGAAGACTGGTGCCTTCTTCTCCGCCATCCAGGTTAGTAGCGTACCCAGCACACGCTGCGATGTGCCGCCATCGGTATCACTGCTGCTGATCCCTTTTTCTATCTCATCGATCCAGAGAACGCAGGGTGACATCGATTCCGCAGTTTTGAGCGACTCGCGTAGATTGCGTTCGGTTTCGCCGTGGTATTTGTTGTAGAGCGAGGCAAAATCGAGCCGCAGTAACGGAACGTTGTACATGGCGGCAGTCGCCTTGGCTGCCATACTTTTACCGCCACCCTGTACGCCCAGCAGTAACATGCCCTTCGGCGGTTCCAGTGAACCGTTTTTCAGTTCACCGAGAAAGGCTGGTTTGCGCTGTTCCAGCCACTGCTTGAGGTGTTGCAGGCCGCCAATCTCGGCAAAGCGTTCGGTGTCGAATTCGATGGATAGGACATCGTCGCCACGTAACAGCCGGTGCTTGGCGCGCATGATTTGCGGCAGGTCGTCGGCATTAATGGCACCGTCATCGAAGATCGCGGTACGTGCCAGACGCCGAGCATCCTCTACGGTTAGCCCGGTTAGATTTTGTAAGAGCAGGCGGAAACTTTCCGGGTCACTTTTGACTGAGCTTTTGTTTCGGTTTTTCCATTCGTTGGCGATCTCCAACACAATCTTTTCCAGCTCTTTCTGACTCGGTAGTGCCAGTACAGCGCTGGCGCTGAGTCGCAGTAGTTCCGGTGGCAGTTCAATCTGATGGCTGAGTAGCACCAGGGTGATCTGGTTACTGTCATGATCCTGGGCGATGTCTTTCAGCAGGCGTACGTGGACCGGATTATCCAGATAGGCGTGATAATCGCAAAGTACATAAATGCCCGCATTCTTCTCCTCACGTATCTGCCGCAAGACCTGTTCTTCATCGGCTTTTTTCAGTGATGGAGAGATGTCGATATCAAGACGACGCATGCCGTCGGTAATGGTCCACTGATAGACCGGTTTGTACTGTTGTATACCGATACGGCTAATCAGCTGCAGTACCCGTTTCTCTTCATGACTCTCGATCACGATAATCGGGAGTTGCGACTTGAGCAGGACTTCCAGGTCGTGATTGTCCATACGCTTTTATTAGACCCGTTGCTGTTTCAGCTGATTGACCCACAGCGATGTCGCCCCGGCGACGGCGGCGGGCATCACAAAGAAATTGAGCAGCGGGATCATAGTGCCAAGCAGGGTCATGCCACCAAAGCCCAGTCCGAGCAGTTTCTTCTTCCCCAGTAGCGTGCGTTGTTCACTAAAGCGCAGGTTGTGATTGCCCATCGGGTAGTCGCAATACTCCACGGTTAGCATCCAGGCGCTGAATAGTAACCAGAGAACGGTCGCGACAATATTAATTCCGGGGATGACAAAGAGAATCAATAACGGAATAGCTCGCAGCAGGTAGTAGAGCAGTTTGCGTACCTCATCGAGGATCGCCGCAGGAAACTCTTTCATTACAGTAAACAGGCTGCCACTCGATGGTAGCGGTTGTCCGGTGAGATGTTTTTCCACCGCTTCTGCTAACAGGCCGTTGAACGGGGAGGCGATGAGGTTGGCGATCAGCGCGAAGGTGTAGAACACCAGTAATACCGCAACGACGGCGAAGATAGGCCAGAGCAACCATTCGAACCAGGATGACAGCCACTCCGGTAGATAACTGAGCAGCTTGTCCATGAGTTGCGAAAACTGCTGTGCCAAGACCCAGATGGCAGCGGTGAAGACTGCGATATTGATGAGTAGTGGAACGAGAACAAAGCGGCGTAATCCGGCCGTATTAAGCAGGGCGAAGCCCCGGAGAAGTCCGTTAGCGCCGACGAAGGGTTGTCCCAGCATGGTTGCTCCTTGGCAGTGTTTCTTATTAGGTGCCGACCATCCTAACAAAAGGTCTAGCCTTGCGGCGAATGAGTCGCCGACATTGCGAGCTGGGCCGCACCATAACAGGCTTCCTGTTGTGCGGCCTTCAGCATCGGTACGCCAAGCAGCTGTTGGCGAATCTGTGTCCACACTTCGTTTTTCGCGCCACCGCCGCCGCTGCGCACAGACACAGGCCAGGGTGCCCCCAACTGCGCCAGCAGCTCATAGCCCTCTTTCTCAATACGGGCGATACCCTCCAATAGCCCCTGGAAGAAGAGGGCATCATTGTCGGGCCTCGGTTCCAGTCGTGGTGATAGTTGGGGATCGTTGAGTGGAAAACGCTCACCCGGTTTGTTCAGTGGATAGTAATCAAGGTCACTTGGCTGGCTCGGATCAATTTGCGCTGATAATTGCGCCATCTGTTCATCATTAAAGAAGTGGCGTAGTACCGCGCCACCGCTGTTGGAACCGCCACCTACCAGCCACAGTTCTCCCAGTGGCTGGCTGTAGACCCCATATTCCGGGGCGAAGACCGGTTCGGTCGAGAGCACCTTGAGCACCAGGGTAGAGCCGAGGGTGGTGACGGCCTCGCCGGGTTGGGAGGCACCGGCGGCGATGAAGGCCGCGGTACTGTCTGTGGTCCCGGCGCAGATGGTTACGCTGTTGCTGAGTCCCCAGGTTTCGGCCAGTTCAGGGCGAAGGGTGCCAATAGGTGTGCCCGGCTCGACCACCCGCGGCAGCATCGCCGCATTGATTCCCAGCGCCGCCAGCCATTCCGGCCACTCTCGTGCCACCGGGTCGTAGCCCAACTTGAGTGCGTTGTTAGCATCGGTGGTGCTGAAATCAGCGCAAAGTCGTCCCGCCAGCCAGTCGGCCTGGGTATGGATGCGGGCGGAGGGATGGTCTTGCAGCAGCCACAGCGCTTTGGCCAGCCCGGAGCCAGTACCATGGGCGGCGCTGTGGCGTGGGGCGGATTCCGCGATACGTGCTGCCTGCTCTACGGTACGGTTATCGTTGTACATCAACGCAGCGGTGAGCGGTTCCCCCGCTGGGTCGGTCAGTAGCACCGTGCCGGAGGTACCGTCGAGGGCGACGGCACGGATAGTGGCAGGGTCACACTGGGCGAGCAGGGCGGGCATCAGCTGTTTCAGCGCCTGCCACCAATCCTGCGGGGATTGTTCTGCTTCACGCCCGTTAGTACGGCTCGGTGGCAGTGGCACTGCCGCTTCGGCAATCACATTCCCGGCCGCATCGAGAACCGTGCCGCGACAGCCCGAAGTACCAAAATCAATGCCCAGAGTGTGAGGTGTATTCACAATGATTCGCTAGCGGAAATAGGGATATAGGCCACAGAATATAGGTAGTCAGGAATGTAGGGAAGTTGCTCCCTGGAGGTGGTAGTTATGAGGCTAAAACAAGCGCTATCGATTATGTTGCCGATGATGCTGATCGGCTGTCAGCAGATACCCGTAGCGGATGATGGGTCGCCACGCTCAAGAATCGCAGTCGGTTCTCAGATTATGGTGAACAAATCGCTGGCAGTCCCTGCTGGGCACGCACGGGTATTCCTGCAGTTCGGTGCAGTAGTGGCGAAAAATAAACTGGATATCTATCACCCGCACTGCGATTTTGAGATGAAACAGGTGAGTTACGGCCGCCTGCATATTGAGCCCGACACCTTCACGGTAACCCGGGTGGATGATGGTGAAGAACAGGTGGTGCTAAACCGAGGTGGCCTGCAGCATGTCGCTATGCGAGTGGGTGACGGTGGCGGCATGATCAGCATGCGCGTGCACTACGTACGCCATTGGCTGCACTCAGAGAGGCAACCTGATGTGATGCGCATGACCTGTCACGGTGGCTTTGTTCTCAGTGAACCCTTCGATATTCCCTATCCCAGTGTCAACGATATCCGTACGGCATTGGGGGAGTACGCCGAGCCTGGAAAGTAACAGGTGAGACTCTCACCTGTTACTGAGCACTCTAATCAGGGCAGGGTAACCGGCGCGGGCGGAACCCAGCCTTCGGCGCGGTGCTCGGCGACCACGGTGGTGTAGATCCCGCCGCGGACATTGAACTTGCCGGTCACGCGCATGAAGCGTGGCTGGCAGGCGGCGACGAAGTGTTCCAGCATGGTGTTGGTCACCTTTTCGTGGAAGGCGCCCTCGTCACGGTAGGACCACATGTACATCTTCAGCGACTTCAGCTCCAGACACTTCTGGTCCGGCACGTAGTCGATGGCGATGGTGGCGAAGTCGGGCTGGCCCGTCTTGGGGCAGAGGCAGGTGAACTCCGGCACGTCGATGTGGATGGTATAGTCACGCTCCGGCATCGGGTTGTCGAAGGTCTCTAAATCTCTGTTTGGTTGGCTAGGCATAACGCGGTCTTTCATGGTAGTTTTGTCGGCCCGGAATTGTAGCGGAAAAGCCGCTCGAGACGAACAGTTCCGGAGTGACCCAGGGATGCCATTGTGACGGCGCCGATACCAAATCCTGGCAACATTGGCGCGCCCAATCTGCTGAATATAAAAGGATTTGTCCGGATATCCCTTTGATTGAACCGTACAAATATAAAGAGTGAAATCCAGACACGATGCGACTGAGCAAGATCAAACTCGCCGGCTTCAAGTCCTTTGTCGACC
>JBNLAT010000034.1:0-29551 GCA_050302275.1 Thiohalomonadaceae bacterium
CGCGGCAGGGCCGACGCAGGCCTGCAGTGTATTGACCAGCAGCGGGCCGCTGTCGGCAAATTTCTGCAACGCCCGATGGGCAAACTCCCAGGAGCGCGGCGAGGGAAAGGCCACCGGGTTATGCGAAGGGTCGAAATCAAACAGCAGCTCGGGGCGGAAGCGAAGAAAAGCGATGACCCGTTCGTCGATACCGTTGGCATAGGCCCAGCTCACCCAGTCGTCGAGATTGGTCTCCACCTCGAAGTGGGCGAAGCGATTCGCCAGCGGTGCGGGCATGCTGTAGGTCACACCGCGATCTCCCTGACGGTTGCCGGCAGCGAAGATCGCCCAACCATCGGGTACCCGGTATTCACCGAGACGACGATCGAGGATCAATTGATAGGCGGCGGCGGAAACACTAGGAGGCGCGGAGGTGATCTCATCGAGAAACAGAATGCCTTCCACGCCGTGCCGTTCGGCGTCGGGCAACATCGCAGGCACTGCCCACTCCACCCGCTCACCGCTGCGAAATGGAATACCTCGCAGATCGGAGGGCTCCATCTGCGACAGGCGGATATCGATCACCGGCACGCCGTGGCGCTCGCCCACCTGTTGAACCATTTGTGACTTGCCCACACCGGGCGGCCCCCACAACATTACCGGGGTGTGGTGTCCCTCGCGGGTACTGAGAAATTCACGTTCGAGAACATTCGCTATCTGCGCCGGACGCATGCTAATTCCTATTTGGCTAAATCAAAAGACACTCTCAATAAGCATCTTATCTGATTGGGGCGACGAAGCCTGTTTCCAAATAGTGAATATAGTCGCGCAGGATCAGCGCGTGATCGAAAGCGAGGGGTTGAGGTGGGTCACGCGGGTCGATGAGCATCAGCGATTTGGCATCGTCACGAGCCTCGGGCTCACCTTCACCCTCAGCAATATAGACGGCACTGACGGTATGGCCGCGGGAGTCGCGAGCAGGATTGGAGTAACAGCCAAGCAGCGTCTTGAGGCGCACCTGCATCGAGGTCTCTTCCAGCGCCTCGCGCACCGCCGCCTGCTCCAGACTCTCGCCGATGTCGACAAAGCCCCCCGGCAAGGCATAGCCGTGTGGGGGATTGAGTCTTTCTATAAGAATGATGCGGCCCGGCGACGCCAGCGGCTCGATGATGATATCGGCAGCCAGTAGTGGCGTCTCGGGCCTGGGCATAGATGAAGCTTAGCCTTCTTGCTCTGCCGATTTGGCCTGCTGCTCAGCCACCTGCTTGCGCACTTCCTCCATATCCAGTGCGCGGGCCTGTTCGATCAGCTGCTCGAACTGACCACCCATCAGGGCACCCGGCTGGGCGTAGATCACGATCTGGTCACGCAGAATCATCAGGGTCGGAATAGAGCGGATCTGGAAGTGGGCCGCCAGCTCCTGCTCCTCTTCGGTATTCACCTTGGCGAAGGTGATCTCGGAGTATTTGGTAGAGGTCTCTTCGTAGACCGGACCGAAGGACTGGCAAGGACCACACCAGGGGGCCCAGAAATCCACGATTACAAAATTGTTGCTGCCGACGATTTCGTCGAAGTTATCTTTATTCAGTTCAACGGTTGCCATGATTAAGCTCCTGGTTGGGTCTGAAGGCCACCTCCCCGGGCGGCACACCGGCAAAAATAAAGCAGGACCAAGCCTGCATTAGCGTTCCATGATACATAAATGGGACAGCGATTTCCCCCATTCAACCACAATCAGCGTGGTTTATCCGTACTTATTGGTAAAGCGGATGATTTTCCGCCTGCCCTGCTTATCGGGGCGACGTGTCTGCTGCGGCCGGGCAGCGGCCTCCAGCCTGCGCTGTTCCCGCTCATCCTGGCGTCGCTGGTAGCTCACTTCCGACTCGCTATAAAGCTTTCGCGCCTCCGTCGCCGGGCCGCGACGGCTGGAAAGTGCCTCGACGGTGATCTGATAGGTTTCGGGGCCACGGCGAATGATTAACTCGTCACCTGGCTGTACCGTCTTTGACGGTTTAGGTCGATTGCCGTTGAGATGCACGTGGCCACCGTTGATCGCCTCAGTCGCCAGGGCTCGGGTTTTGTAGAAGCGTGCCGCCCAGAGCCACTTATCGAGACGGAGCTGGTCGCTCACTTACGCTCCTCCTCCGCTTCCAGCAGAGATTTCAGGTCTTCCATCATCTCGCGATAGTAGTCGATGGGAATCAGGGCGTGTTCGGTGGTCTCGCAGGCAGGACAGTGCTGCAACAACATCACCCCAAGGGCTTCGCTGTCCTCATAATCCTCACCTTCAATATGGCTATATTCGAGCATGCCCTCGAAGTGGCAATCGAAGCAGTGGCCCCAGGCACGAAATTTCATCTACCCACCATCATCCAAAAGTATGTCTGCAGAAGACTGCCGCAAAAAGCCCCGTATTCCAAGTGTCGATTGCTGACTACCACTTGTGTATAGGAAGCATAAAGCATGCGTCTAACAAGGCCGATATTGAGCTTAACACTCATTTACAAGTGTAAATCAGCACCTAGACTCAAGGTTGAACTCCAAGGGAAATGGAGGCGACAGGAAAGAAACTACCCCGTCGTACAACCGAACAATCGCATGACCACGGGAAGCAAAACATGAATATTCTCCATCGATTCAGCCTCAAGGCGCGCCTGATTTTTATGACCGCCAGTTTTGGCGTAATGATGCTGATACTGGGACTTGTAAGTATCTACTCAGCCGACGATGCGGTTGAAGATATGACACATATGTACAGCAATCGATTACTACCAACAGCCAGACTCTCCCAGATATTGGAGCACATGCTCGCCGAACGTACCGAGGTGATGCTTGGATTACAGCACAATCCCGCACAGCCCGAGATTGCTGCCATGCATAACCATCCTCTCAGTGTACATATCGAACATGCACATGAAGACGGCAAAACCATCAGTAAACTGTTATCGGAGATTCACCCGGAAAGCATGGATCCTGACGAAGCAAAGATCTTCGGCGAATTCAGAAAACATTATGACAGCTATTACGGTGAAGGCATCGAACCCGCATTAAAAGCGCTAACCGCAGGCGATTACAACAAGACTGAACACATCCTGCTGGAGAAGATTAATCCCGGCTTTATCCCAGCTGAACATGAAATCAATGCACTGATAGACGAACATTTCCTGCCACAGGCAATGGAGGATCATGAAGAAGCCTATGAACATGGAGTATTCCTTAAAGGCGTATCCATCACCCTGTTGAGCTTCGCCATTGGCTTCAATGCATTACTCGCCTTATTCACCATCCGCGACCTAAACAAAAGTGTGGCCGATATCAACGACACTATGTCAGCACTGGAAGAAGGCAACCTCACGGCACAAACAAGCTATCAGGGGAAAGATGAGCTGGGAGAGATCGCCAGTGGACTAAACAACATGGGCGGTCGTTTCAGGCAAATTATTCAGGACCTCTCTGGAGCAGCCAGTCAACTAGCTTCGGCAGCGGAAGAGACTTCGGCAGTCACCCGAGACACCAATCAGAATATCCTGCGACAGCAGCAGGAGGTGGAACAGGTCGCCACAGCGATGAACGAAATGAATGCCACGGTGCATGAGGTGGCAAAAAATACCTCCTCCGCAGCGAGCGCCGCGCACCATGCCGATGAAGAAGCCACAAACGGCAAACGGGTGGTGGAAAAAACCATGGATGCCATCGAAAACCTCGCTGACGAGGTCAACAGTACCGCAGGGGCCATCCGCACCCTGGCTCAGGACAGCGAAACCATCGGCACGGTCCTTGATGTGATCCGCGGTATTGCCGAACAAACCAACCTGCTGGCACTCAACGCCGCCATCGAAGCGGCTCGTGCAGGGGAACAGGGACGAGGCTTTGCTGTAGTTGCCGACGAGGTTCGCACCCTGGCGCAACGCACACAGAAATCGACCCAGGAGATTCAGGATATGATCGAACGGTTACAGAAAGGTACCGCCGCCGCCGTAGATGCTATGGACAAGAGCCAGAATCGTGCCCACTCAAGCGTACAACAGGCAGCTGAAGCAGGAACCAGCCTTGACGCGATCAAACAGGCAGTCGACAACATCACCGACATGAACACACAGATCGCCAGTGCAGCAGAAGAACAGAGTGCTGTCGCCGAAGAGATCAACCGCAACATCAATAACATCAGCCACGTTGCCGAGGAGTCAGCCACGGGTGCGGAGCAGACCGCAGCAGCCAGTGAAGAACTGGCGCGCCTGGCCGAGCATCTGCAATCGATGGTTAGTCAGTTTCGGGTATAACCGTCTCCCCGAAAGCTGGTACCAGCTTTCGGGGGAAAGTCATCACATCTGTCTGAACCGATGAGCATAGTTACGACTTACTGTCAGCTCATCATTTATCCCTGAAACACTCAACCATACACGCCCTTCATCGTCACGGCGGCAACTCACAACATGCTTGAGATTGACGATAGCGCCGCGATGCACGCGCCAGAAACGTTGCGGATCTAGTTCAGCCTCCAGCTCTTTCAGCGGCTTGCGTATAAGCAGTTCACCTTCAGCAGTAACCACCGTGGTATATTTGTCAGCGGCGATAAAGCAGCAAACCTCATCCACAGGAACCAGTTTTACCTCGTCACGCACTCCCGCGCGTATCCACTGAAGGGACTGCCGCTCCGTTCCACGTAGCTTCTGCGCCAGTTGTTCTAGTAATTCGTCAAACTGATTCGATGGTGCATTCTGTATACGTTGCTGCAAACGACCAACCGTCTGCGCCAGACGCTCTGCAGTTACAGGTTTGAGTAAGTAATCTACCGCGTCGCTTTCAAAAGCACTCACCGCATATTCGTCGTAGGCGGTCACAAAAACCAGATGACAACGACCACTGAGCCGTCGTGCTACTTCAAGCCCATCCAGTCCCGGCATACGGATATCAAGAAAGGCGATCTCCGGTTCATATTCCGCCGCCAGTTCAAGCGCCTCGGTACCATCACGTGCCTCGGCGACAATTTCCAGTTCCGGCCACACCTCTGCCAGACGACGACGCAGTACGGCACGCAGGTTCTCCTCGTCATCGACTATCAGAGCACGCAGCTCAGCGCTCATTGTTCTTCTCCAATGGCAGGAACAACACCACCTCAACTCCGTGCGGTTCGACTTTGTTGATCGTCAGATTTGCAGTATCGCCATACAACGCCTGTAAGCGGGCACGGATATTCTCCAGTGCCAGACCATTTCCTGCCGTAACCCCCGCTAACCCGACACCAGTATCTATTACTGCGATACGCAACCCTTCATCGTTTACCATGGCGCTTAATTCAACACTCCCGCCATCGACCTGTGGATCGATGCCGTGGACCATCGCATTTTCCACCAAAGGCTGTACCAGCATCGGTGGACAGGGCATGCTTAGTAAATCTTCAGCCACATCCACTTTGAAACTCAGGCGCTCCCCCATACGGGCCTGCTGAATGTCCATATAGGCATCAATTAAAGTTAGCTCATCGCCCAATGTCATGTTGTCCTCGCGACTACGGCGTAACGAGGCACGCAGATAGTCGCTAAATGATTCCAGCACCGATGATGCTCGATGAGGATCGGTCTCAATCAGACTATGGATATTTGAGAGGGTATTGAACAGGAAGTGCGGTTCGATCTGTGCCTGCAACAGGCGCAGCTGCGTCTCGGTCAACTCTTTCTCGGCACTGAGTTGCTGATTCTCTCGCTGCTGTAACTCCAGTCGAGCCCCGGTCATTTTATAGGTGGAGAAGAAGAAGTGACCAATGGCACTACCGAAGATAATCCCCAGCATGATATTGCCGCCCAGCCCGCTCATGCCGTTGGCCAACAGATAGTCGAGAGTACCGGTAAGCGAGCCACCGATAAGACTCCCTACAACCGAACCGAGCGCGATACCAATAACCATGTCCAGTGCCATTTTTTCGCTGCTGTGGTGACGCAACCCCAACAGATGAATGATGCTAAAAATAGAAAAACCGATGGAATGGGAATAGATCATCATCGGCCAAAAAATCACTGAGATCCCCATCTGACTATTGAATAGGGTCAAGGTCACAGCAATCATTGTATTGAACACTGTCACGACACCGATCTGCCACAGCAGACTGGGATAGGCATTCTTGTCCGGAATTGTCGTGTTCATCTGTTTACCATACCACTTCGCCACTCAACTGGATAAAGCCTGTGCTCTCAAACGGTAATTGCCCATAGGCGGAATCGTCAGGGCCGCCGTAACCGCGAGCACCAATACTTAATTTCAGCCCCTGGCGAATCTCGTAATCAGTACCCAGTGTCGCCACATATCCACCGTCATCCGGTGTGCTCAGAAGATCAAACCAGGGATCGAAACGCCCACCATCATAGGATATACGCAACATCGCGTTGTCACGCAGCAATGATGCCGCCTGAAAGGCTGTGCTATCCCATGCAAGGTTGCCGTAGACCGCCGCATCGGGCACAGAGCCGAGCAATGCGTGCTGTTCGGTAGCCAGGGCAAACAATTTTTGCCACTCGCTGCGACTCATGGCACTACCGTCATGCCACATTTCCAATAACAGTGTGTAACCCGATTCGGTACTCCAGTTCATACCCAACAAAATACGGCCGTCCTTATTCGCCTCTACTGTTTGCCACGGGTCCTCGGACGCCAGCACACTGCCACCATCCAGCAGAGTATGGTGCCGACGCAACAGTCGTGACTGCCACAATAGTGCGCCATGTAGTTCCAGCGCCCTGCTGCCGACCCAGGTAAACCCGGCGCCATAGGCTTCGCCGAGCTGTTCGTGCCAGTGCAGCAGTAGCTCGCCTTCCAGTTCACCCCATAGATGGTAGTAACGCAGTAGCGCCTGATTGTCATTACGCCGTATACCGCCCTCGGCTGCATCAAGGCGGTTATACCAGGCAAATGACAGGCTGGAATCGGCATCGATGCGTTCCATCTGCAACAGAGGCACCCCTTCAAACCTTGTGGTCAGCAATGCACGCCGGTCCTCGCCCTGAATTAGATCGAGTGGACGAAAACCGTAACCTATACCGGAACCGACTACTTTCTTACCGATGGAAAAATCGAGATCGGCGAAAGAGAAATCGGCATAGAGTTCGTTAAGCCTGCCCTGTGCCCGGGGTAATTCACCTTCCGTGGCATATTGATCCAGTGCACCTTCAAATACCAGACCTTTCCGCTGCCAGCGCAGCCAGAGCTCACCGGTCCCACTTTGCATCGCAAAGGGCTGCCAATCGTCGGGAGAGGAGAACAGGCTGTCATCACGCAACGTTGCTACTTCGCCATAAAGCTGCAGACCAAGCGTCGTTTGCGCCGCGACATTGGCCGACAGCGATAACAGCAATATCAAAAAATACCGCTTCACCACCCCTCCAGATTCTCACGTAGCAGATAGGTGGGGTTGTAGAACTTGTCTGGAATATCGGCCGGTTGCATCGATTGATATTTGATCTCGGTCCGTTTGCTGGTATTGATACTGTCAAACAAGGTCATCTCGGTAATGCGTGGCCTGCCGTTAATTTCCCCTAACTGATAACGCGCCTCCTTGGCCAGACGTCCCGACTGAAGAAAAAGACGGGCATAGAGCGGTACATCGTTTTTGTCCAGCCACAATTCGATACGCTGGTAACTGGTTCCCTTACGTATTGAAGTCAGTTCAAGCTGTTTGCAGTCGATAGAACAGTATTCACCTTTGTAATTCGCATTCACCAACTTGCCGCTATAATCCTCACTCCATGTTAGTGTGGTGACATCACCGGTAGATGCCTCACCCAACAATTTCTGCATCGGCGTAATACGAATAGGGCGATGGGTTCCAGGCATCAACATCCAGAATGCATCATCAAGCATCAACACCTTCTGTCCCACCTCACCGGCACTGCGAAACAGCACCAGCGAACGACGCCCTGGTTTGAGATAAACGGTGTATCGTTTCTCCTTGTCGAGTTGTTCGTGATCGTAAAGCCTGACCAAAGTCTCGACCAGTGATTGAGCATCGGCCAGCCGGTAATCATCCGCGCGCTTCAGCATTGCCGCAACATCTGGTGCCGCATGCACAATTGGCACGATGAACATGAAAAGAACCAGCGCAAAAGACGTTGGGAACCTCTGAAGAAGTGTTCGAGCGGGATGAGATGCAAGGCGCACGGTGCGCAGCCGCTTATTCATGAATTTTCTATACATGTTGTAGTGCCTCCACAATAGGCTTGTTCGCCCCACGCCGTGCCGCTAGTAGTGCCGCCAGGACAGAGACCAAGACAATTAACAACGCGACTTCAACGTAAACCGCTGGGTCGAAATAGAGATAAAGCGGGTAACCTTCGGTACGCCCAGGTGGTGGTGGCATCATCACCGGGAACACATATAGCAGCAGGGTAACGCTGGCGGAGATGATCATCCCTACGACGGCCGAGAGTACACCGATAATCCCCGACTCCATGGCGAAGTTGGCAATCAATCGCCATACCGGGGTGCCCATCGCCGCCAGGGTACCGATCTCACGGGTACGTTCAGCAACACTCATCGAGACTGTATTGGCCACGGCGAAGAAAACCATCACCACGATAATCATGCCGAGCATACCGAAGATGCGATCATAGAGTTCACGCACCTGATTATAGAAGTAGGCCAGTTCATCCCAGCGCTTGAAGGCAAGATCGGGGTGTTTCTGTTTCATCTCTTCATAGAAGGCCTGAGTACCTTCCAGGTCAAAGAGGTAGATCGCCAGCGAGCTAACCTTATCGCTGGCCAGCAACTCCTGTCCGGTAGCAACGGTAGTCATCAATGCCCGCGCATCCATCTCCGGCACACCGGTGCTATAGATGCCGACGAGTTTGACGTCGATGGCGTTCAGAACACCATCGCCGGTAGTTGCGAGCAGGGTCAGTATGTCGCCTGGATCGGCCTTGAGGTTGCGTGCCAGATCCTTCGCCAACATTACCTCCGGCATTTCACTTACCACGGTAGATTTTAACTGTCGTCCCTTTTCTACCTTGGTCAGCGCACCGTTGATATGAAACTCCCCTTCCGGCTCGATGCCATTGCCGAGGTAGATCGCAGACTTTTCACCGTTGGAGATCAGCCCGGAAAAACCCAGCCGGGGCAACACACTGGAAACCCGCCGGTCCTTAAGCAACTCGGCAGTCAGTGCCCTGCCGCCGCTCAGACCGAATTCCAGCGGTGTCTCCTCGTCCTTATCAAAATAGTCGGCATGAGCCATAACAACATAGCCGATCTGCCGTGCCGACATCTGCTTGAGCGAATCGTAGGTGTACATGGCGAAACCGGATGCCATCAGCACGCCGGCCGTACCGATAGCAGCCAATAGCATGGTGATCGCGGTACGCCGCTTGTTACGAAAGACATTTTTCCAGGCAAAGAGTAACCATTTCATTGCACTTCTCCGTCGATCAGTTGCACCACACGCTCACAGCGACTGGTCATACGTTCGTCATGGGTGGCAACCAGGAAGGTGGTCCCCATATCCCGACCCAGCTCGTGCATCAGGTCGATCACCTGGGTGGCAGTAGCAGTATCAAGATTGGCAGTCGGTTCATCGGCAACTACCAGTGCAGGTTTTTTCACCAGGGCACGGGCGATAGCAACACGTTGACGTTGACCACCGGAGAGCTTATCCGGCAAATGGCGGGAGAATTTATCCAACCCGACCTGTGCCAGTATTTCATTTACCCTTTGCCGCCTTTGTGTCGTCGCAACACCGCTGAGCAGTAACGGATACTCCACATTTTCGTAAGCGGTCATCACCGGCACCAGATTGAAACTCTGAAAAACAAAGCCAATACTTTCGCGGCGAAATCGGGTTAGTGAAGACCGGTTTTGTTTTGAGATATCGACACCTTCCAGCAGATAATTACCGGCATTGCTGTGGTCGATGAGTCCGCAAATATTGAGCAAGGTACTCTTGCCGCTACCGGAGGGACCACTGAGGGCAACGAAGGCACCGCGCTCGACCTGCAGGCTCACATCATTTAACGCCAGCACTTCGGTTTCGCCGAGATGGTAATGTTTAACGATGCCGTACATTTCAATTAATGGATTCATTATTGCGTTTCCTCTACTGATTTATCTGCAGCTAGCACATAGGCACGTGCCTGCCACTTTGCCTTTTCCTCTTCGTCACCATCACGCGCTGCCGCCTGTGCCGCGGCACGATAGAGAGGAAGTAAGAAACTATCCGGCCAATTGCTCTGCTGCCTCACCCGCAACAACTCATTCAGCAATTTCTTACCACTGTCCAGAGTATTGAACATATCCAGCATGGCGACATAAGTACTGGCAGCAACCAGTTTCACTTCGCGCAAGGATGGGGCTTTGGTTTCATCAGCTAAACGTAACGCGCGTTCTATGTGGGCAATACCGTCATTGGCGTAACCAAGTTTGTTCCACGGCATCCAGGCATACTTGCCCAGCAGGGTCTCACTGCTACCGTAGTAAGCCAACAATACCGGGTTATCCGGTTCCTGCTGTAGCAATTGCTGCAACCGTTCATGAACCGCTTCGTTGTCGTCTTCGTTGCTCAGGCCGCTATTAAACTGCTCACGTACCTCACGCATTTCTTCCTGTGTTACCGCTGATACAGTTGTGTTGAGCAACATCAACAACAACAGATTGATTACCCTGATATGGAACATTGCCGTCTCCTCCTAGAATGCGTGTCCGAAATCGATATAAGTGAGCGTTTCTTCCCCTTCGGTACGGGCAAAGTCGAAACGCAGTTTGACGCGGTAATCTGGTGGTAAACCGAAACGCAGGCCAATGCCGTAGGTTGTCAATGGCGCGCCATAACTCTCCTCACCAACACTGCCGCTCTCGACAAAGGCGGTTCCGGAAATAAAGCGCCAGATCGGATAGCGCACCTCATTCTGTACCAGCCAGTAACGTTTGCCGCGCATGCGATTTCCCTCCAGTCCACGCAGCCGTTCCGCTCCACCCAGGGCATAGCGAAATAGATAACCGGGATCGCCATCGCTTATCCCGGCGGCCAAGCGCCCAGCCCAACTGATTCTGTGACTAATGGCCACGTACTGACACCACTCCCCTTCCAGTTGCCAGACCACTGCCGCCACATCGATGTCACTTGTCTCCGGACCGATACGCGAAAGGCGCAGTTCTGTCAGGTGCCCTGCTAGCGGTGAAAAACGATCGGAACGACTGTCACTACGCAGGCCTATACCCAAAGCAGTAGTGGTTTCGTCAGGGAAGAGATGTAGCGAGGTATCGCCATCCACACCCTGATCGGTACGCTGGCGATAGTCGGCAAACAGCGACCACTCCACTGTTTTTGTTATGGCAAATTCAAATGCCGTATGAAGGGAGAAAAACTGCTGGTCAATCTTGTACAGGGGAACATCGGGCGTTGAATCCCCCTCACCGAACCACGGGGCATAGAAATCGGAGTAAACCGCCTCCAGGGAGAAATTCGTATCCGGTAAGAGATCGCGTTGCTTGTAGTGGGTACGCAACATCCAGGCAGGACTGTCCACATGCATGGCCAGGATATCGAAATAGCGCTTTGCCGGGTTTCCCGGCACCGATTCATCGGGATAAACGAACAGCGCCCCCCCAAGCAACCAACCGTAAGTCGGATCGTAGCCGATCACCGGCGAGGGAGTCAGTGTGTAGTTTCCTCCGTTGGCCACGGCAGTTGAGCTCAACAAGAGGGTGGTAAGAAGCAATACTCCGCGCATGGCGTTGTCCGTGGTAACTATCCGATGGAATTACCATAGACAGGCCAGCCAACGAGCAACAGAGCGATGCGATGAAACGTAAATAACCGGAATAAACGGTTTCCAGGAGGGGCGAAAGGATTGCTCAGGCGGCGACCGGCCGAGGGTTTATTGGCTTGGTTGGTTCGTCGCCCTCAATTCCCAGATAACGTGTGACATAGTCGTTAACGCGAATCCCCTGCTGCTGTAGACCATCAAGACCGAACAGCACATTAAACTCCAACAGATAACAGTGTCCCGCCACCACGGCGATATCGAAACCGGCGTGGTCGATACCGAGCGCCGTGGCAACATGGGTCACCAGTTCCAGCGCTGCAGTTGGCACGGCATCGAAGGTCACCACACCACCACGAGCGATATTGTTATGAAAGCCATCGGTCTGCTCACGCCAATAGGCACTTACGACTTCATTGCCAACCCAGACCATGCGCAGGTCGCGTTGAATCGGCAGGTATTCCTGCACATAGAGGATGTGGTTGTTGGCGACGTAATCGAGAAACTCGCGACGCGATTCAATGAGGAAGACTCCCTCGCCCATGGAACTACGTGCCACCTTGGCAACGAATGGAAAATCGAACGTCTCCAGCACAAACTCCACTGAAGCATCCGTGGCCGGCAGTATTTCGGTCCAGGGGACATTTGCTGGCGCCACGGTAAGAAAGGCGCGGGTCTGTTCGATCTTGTCGTGGCCGAGGTGATAACTGGCGAGCGAGGGGAAAATTCGTTTCCCCAAGCCGTAGTGAAGACTGTTGACCTGCCAGTACTCCGGATAGAGCACTAAATCAGCATCGCGCACGCGTGCCAATTCGCGGAAATAGTGCTCCGGTTTCAGGTAATGGGCGCCAGGAATACCGACGCTGCGCAGGGCATTGAAGGAGATGAGCCGCATACAGTGACACGACGAAACCCCGGATTAGGGCGGAGAAAATTTATCTCCGACCTCACAAAGCGTCAATCATTATTTTTACGCGGAGAAAACCGCCGGTACAACGGGGTAACAGGCGGAGAGCTGTTACCCCGTTACTCATCTTACCCGACTATTCAGACACTCAGTTCCAGCAACATCTTGTTGAGCTTGGCAACGAAGCTGGCCGGGTCATCGAGCTGACCACCCTCGGCGAGCAGTGCCTGATCGAAGAGGATATTGATCAGGTCCTCAAAGCGTTCGCCTTTCTCACTCTTCAGCTTCAACACCAGCGGATGTTCCGGATTGAGTTCCATGATCGGTTTGATCTCAGGCGCATCCTGACCAACCGATTTAAGAATCCGCTCCAGGTTGGCGCTCATCTCACCCTCGCTGGTCACCAGACAGGCCGGCGAGTTGGTCAGGCGATGGGTAATACGCACCTCCTTAACCTTATCGCCCAGGGTCTCCTGCACCTGTTTAACCAGATCGGCAAAGTCCTTGGCTACCTCTTCCTGCTGTTTTTTCTCTTCCTCATTTTCCAGTTCACCCAGATCCAGTTCACCCTTGGCAACCGACTTCAGCGGCTTACCGTCGAATTCGGTGAGTGAGGAGGTTAGCCACTCGTCAACGCGGTCATACATCAGGATGACTTCGATGCCTTTCTTGCGGAACACCTCCAGGTGCGGACTGTTCTTCGCCGCGGCAAAACTGTCGGCGGTGATGAAGTAGATCGCCTCCTGCCCTTCCTTCATTCGACCGACGTAATCGGCGAGGGAGACGTTCTGCTCATCGCTGTCATTCTGGGTCGAGGCGAAACGTAATAGACCAGCGATCTGTTCCCTGTTAGCGAAATCCTCGCCCGGACCTTCCTTCATCACCTTGCCGAACTGCTGCCAGAACTCGGCATATTTTTCCGGCTCATTTTTGGCGATGCCTTCCAGTAAGCCCAACACCTTCTTCACCGAGGCACCACGAATGGTGTCGGTGATCTTGTTGTGCTGCAGGATCTCACGGGAGACGTTGAGCGGCAGGTCGTTGGAATCGATTACCCCGCGAACGAAACGCAGGTAGTTGGGCATCAGGTGCTCGGCATCGTCCATAATGAAGACGCGGCGGACATAGAGTTTGATACCGTGGCGCTGCTCGCGGTCCCACAGATCGAACGGTGCCCGTTTAGGCACATAGAGCAGTGAGGTGTACTCTAGCTTGCCCTCGACCTTGTTATGACTCCAGGCCAGCGGCTCTTCCCAGTCATGGCCAACGTGTTTGTAAAACTCGGTGTACTCCCCATCGGAGATATCACTCTTCGACCTCGCCCACAGGGCAGAGGCCTTGTTGACCGTCTCTTCGCCCTCTTCCGCTTCTTCCTGGCCCGGTGCGGCCTCTTTGGCCATCAGGATCGGCAGGGTAATGTGGTCGGAGTATTTACGGATGATGGAGCGCAGACGCCAACCGTCGGCAAACTCCTCCTCGCCTTCACGCAGATGCAGCACGATCTCGGTGCCACGTTTGGGACAATCGACATTTTCCAGGGTGTAATCGCCTTCACCGGCGGATTCCCAACGCACACCGTGTTCGGCGGTCAGTCCGGCGCGGCGGGTGGTCACACTCACCCTGTCGGCAACGATAAAGGAGGAGTAGAAACCGACCCCGAACTGCCCGATCAGATTGGCGTCCTTCTGCTGGTCGCCGGTCAGCGACTCGAGGAAGGCGCGGGTGCCGGATTTGGCGATGGTGCCCAGGTTCTCGATCACTTCTTCACGGCTCATACCGATGCCGTTGTCGCGAATCGTGACCGTACGCGCTTCCTTGTCGAAGGCCACGCGGATATTAAGTTCGTTGTCTCCCTCATAGAGTGCATCGTCGGAAAGTGCCTCGAAACGCAGCTTGTCGCAGGCATCAGAGGCATTGGAGATCAACTCCCGCAGGAATATCTCCTTGTTGGAATAGAGCGAGTGGATCATCAGGTGAAGCAGTTGCTTCACTTCGGTCTCGAATCCCAGCGTCTCTTTCTGTGCTTCGACGGTCATGGTGCTATCAGTCCTCCGTGGTCATATATGTCATAAATCGTGCGAAAAATAGGGCTATTATATACATCTTTCAAGCCCAACCCTGGCCCCGAACCCGTGACCATGGTTGAATGAAGGCATAACTCGCAGAGAAAGACAGGATATTATGGAAATCAAAACCGTCGCTACCACACCCTTTGATGACCAGCGCCCCGGCACTTCCGGCCTGCGCAAACAGGTGAGCCGTTTCCAGTTGACCAATTATCTGGAAAACTTCGTTCAGGCCATACTCGACTGCGTTCCAGAACTCAAGGGCGGCACCATGACACTCGGTGGCGACGGTCGCTTCTTCAATCGCGAAGCGATTCAGACCATCCTGCGTATGGCCGCTGCGAATGGTGTTGCCAGGGTACTGGTAGGACGTGACGGCCTGCTCTCCACCCCTGCCTCCTCGGCAGTGATCCGCAAACACCAGACCCAGGGTGGGATTATCCTCTCCGCCAGCCACAACCCCGGCGGTCCCGAAGGCGACTTCGGTATCAAGTTCAATATCGCCAGCGGTGGGCCTGCGCCGGAATCACTCACTGAGGCGATCTATCAGCGCAGCAAGACTCTGGATGAATATCGCATCTTCGATCACCCGGACATCCCGCTCTATGAGCAGGGCATCTTCGCCATCGGCGAAACCAGCATCGAAATCATCGACCCGATTGCCGACTATGCCGAACTGATGGAGTCATTATTCGACTTCAATGCCATCCGTGAGCTGTTCAAAGGCGGCTTTCGTATGCGCTTCGACGCGATGAGTGCGATCACCGGCCCCTATGCGCTGGAGATACTGGAAAACCGTCTCGGCGCGCCGAAGGGTACGGTAATCAACGCCGAACCACTGCCCGACTTCGGCGGCCACCACCCCGATCCCAACCTGGCCCACGCAAAGGAGCTGGTTGCAGAACTGTTTGGTGAAAATGCGCCTGACTTCGGCGCCGCCTCCGACGGCGATGGCGACCGCAACATGATCCTGGGACGTAACTTTTTCGTCACGCCCTCCGACTCGCTGGCGCTGATCACCGCCAATGCCGACTGCGTCCCCGGCTATCAAGGACGCCTCACAGGCGTCGCCCGCTCCATGCCGACCAGTTGCGCCGCAGACAAGGTGGCAGAAAAACTCGGCATCGAATCGTTCGAAACACCGACCGGCTGGAAATTCTTCGGCAACCTGCTCGATGCAAGCCGTATCGTTTTCTGTGGCGAAGAGAGCTTCGGCAGCGGTTCCGATCACGTGCGGGAGAAGGACGGTCTGTGGGCAGTACTCTACTGGCTTAATATCCTCGCCGTACGCAAGGAACCGGTGGAAAAGATTGTCCACCAACACTGGCGTGAATATGGGCGTAACTACTACACCCGTCACGATTACGAAGGTATCGACCTGGAAGCGGCCAAAGGCCTGATGGCCCACGTCGAGGCGCAATTTCCAGAGCTGGTCAGCCAGCAACTGGCCGGCAGTAAGGTCAGCTACGCCGATAATTTCTGTTACACCGATCCGGTGGATGGCAGTGTGAGCAAGAATCAAGGCCTGCGCATCGGTTTCGATGACGGCTCCCGTATAATCTATCGCCTCTCTGGTACCGGCACCGTCGGTGCGACCCTGCGCATCTATATCGAGAAGTATGAATCCGATCCCGGCAAACAGGATCAGGACACCCAGCAAGCGTTAAAGGCACTGATAGAACTGGCAGAATCTCTGGCTGAACTAAAACAACGTAGTGGTCGAAACGAACCCGACGTGATTACCTGAGCAAACCACAAAACATCGCCAGCAGAAAGAGACTGGCGATGTTTTGATAAAAGGTGCATATAATATGTGCCTGTTCAGTGCTGCTCCTTAATGCGGCGCCGTCTACCCCAGGGATATCCAACAGCGCATCAATGCTATCTGCACTTAAAAAAACACTACAAAGCAAACCTTCCTCACAGGAAATTCAGGCGAATGTCCTCGCCGGTATTACGGTCGGTATTATTGCCCTGCCTCTGTCGATGGCATTGGCGATCGCTAGCGGGGTACCGCCACAACACGGCCTCTATACGGCGGTCATTGCCGGCATCGTCATTGCCCTGACCGGCGGCTCCAAGGTCAATATCTCCGGTCCCACGGCCGCCTTTGTCGTTATTCTGTTACCTATTGTCCAGCAATTCGGTCTCGGTGGACTGCTGGTCAGCGGCTTTATGGCAGGATTTATTCTTATCCTGATGGGGGTGGGTAAACTCGGCAGATTGATTGAAATTGTCCCCTACCCGGTGATCATCGGATTCACCGCCGGTATCGGCGTAGTCATCGCCACCTTTCAGATCAAGGATTTTTTCGGCCTCGATATCGCAGCACTGGATGGTCACTATCTGGAAAAGTTGTCGCTCATTCTGCATTCCCTGCCGACACTGGACTGGCAAGAGACACTGATTGGTGCGCTAACGCTGGCCACACTGCTAATGTGGCCAAAGCTACGCTCAAGAATTCCCGGCCACCTGGCCGCCCTGTTCATCGGCAGTTGCGTGGCCTGGTTGCTAAATCACTTTACCCAGGATTTCTCCGTCGCAACCATCGGTAGTCGCTTCCAGTATGAAATCAACGGTGTCATGGGTAACGGCATTCCGCGTAGCCTGCCGGCGTTCGAGTGGCCGTGGAATCTGCCCAATGCCGAAGGTGAACCTATCGGCATCAATTTCGAACTAATCAGAGTACTCCTTCCCTCGGCCATTACCATCGCCATCCTCGGCTCACTGGAATCGCTGCTATGCGCAGTGGTTGCCGATGGAATGTCGGGCAAGAAACACAGTCCCAACGATGAACTTATCGGCCAGGGCATCGGTAATATTCTCGCGCCACTGTTTGGTGGACTGCCCGCAACCGCCGCGATTGCCAGAACCGCCGCCAACGTCAAAGCAGGAGGTAGTCTACCGCTGGCATCAGTGGTACACGGCCTGTTTATTCTATTGGGAATTCTGCTGCTTGCGCCCCTGCTTTCCTATATCCCTATGGCTTCGATGTCGGCGCTATTGTTAATGGTTGCCTGGAATATGAGCGAGGCAAAACACTTTGTCCGCACAGTCAAGGTGGCGCCGCGCGACGATGTACTGGTACTAATTATCTGTTTTCTTCTAACCGTATTCTTCGACATGACCATTGCCGTCGCTGTCGGCATGGGACTGGCTGCGATCCTTTTCATTCGCGCCAGCATCAGTCTGACCGACACTGCGGTTATCGAAGGTAAACATGAAGCCTACGACATTCCTGGCAATACCGTTATCTACGATATTAACGGACCGCTGTTCTTCGGTTCTGCGCAAAAGGCGCTAAAAACCATTTCGACGATACGGCCGGACGTACAGATAGTTATCCTTGATCTGAGTGAGGTGACGCTGCTTGATATGAGCGCGATTATTGCTATGGAATCGATCGCCAATGATCTCACCAGCAAGAATGTAGGGCTGATCATTAATAACCTGCAGCCGCGGATGATCCTGAAGTTGCGCCGCGCCGGTATCCGCAAGAAAGTCGGACAGATAGAATTCGCTCGTTCCCTGGAAGACAGTCTCGAAATCGCCAGAAAAATGCGTTAAAAAAAAAGAGCCCGTTGCCGGGCTCTTTTGCTTTATGCCTTGTTCTCAGGCTCCTCCCCCGCGTCATCCGCAGGTTTGGCTTCAGGTTCCGCTTTCGGTGCGACCTTTGGTTTTGCCGCTTTCTTCTTTACTGCTTTTTTCTTCGGTGCAGGACTTTTCTTAACCGCATTTACCGCTTCGCCTTCAGGCCAGTCAGTAAACGGGAACGGTTTCTCGTCACTGTTATAAGTCAGGAACTGCACCAACTGGTAAATATATTCGGCAAGTTGCTTACCGAAATCGAGCAGGCGCTGATTGGTTTTGCCGGTAAACAGTGTCGACAGGAACTGAAAAACCACCATTAAGAACAGTACGACACGAGCGACGCCGTAAAGCGCATACATAATGACTATGTAGAATAGTCTCATCCAGACATCGGCATTCTTCAGGTTTCCTTTCACCTCGTCATCCATTATGACACCTCGCGAGTTGGTCATTAGTTGTTTAAATTTTAGCCAATCCCTGCCAACCTCTCCAGGTACAGCAACTCTTTCCTGCACCCTGATATCTCTATCCAGTCTAACAAACTACGTTAAAAAATAACGCTGAAGCTGAAGTTAAACTGGCGCTCACTTCTTCACCATAGCATATAACCACTAATTTATTACGGTTATAGTTTTTTGTAGACAAATATCAATTCTGCGTGCCCGTCGGCCTTTTTTCCGCAAGATCTGATCTATAAATTCACCACCGTGCGGAATGGACGGATTTATTTCCGAGCGTGAGTGATATGGAATTATTGCTGATTGGTGACGGTGATACCGTGGGTGACAGCGCCCTGCTGGTTCTACAGCGCTGTGGCATGCGGGTACGATGGGCACGCAACAGGGCAACTGCGTTAAGGTCCGTCAGTTTACTGGAATATGATGTCCTGCTTCTTGATCTGAATCTTTCCTGGATTTCCGGACTGGATCTGCTCGCGCGCGTGCGGCGTGAAGGCAACCATATTCCCATTCTGGTACTCAGCTCCGATGTAGCTGTCATGAACAGGGTCTCAGCTCTGGATGCCGGTGCCGATGATTTCATCTGTAAACCCTTTGATCTGGATGAACTGATCGCCCGCATTCGCGCTCTGCATCGCCGCCACGCCGACTGGGAACCCTCACAGTTACAACACGGCAATCTCTCTCTCGATCCCTTCTCCCGCATGGTCACCCAACAGGGTGAAGAGATCCCGCTTTCAGCCACAGAGTTCGACATCCTGCATACATTGATGGAAAACAGGGGCCGAGTGATTACCCGCGAAGTCCTGGGGGAACGTGTCTACAGTCATGGCGATGATGTGATGAGTAATTCACTGGATGTACACATCCATAATCTGCGCAAGAAACTTGGTGATCATCCCATACAGACGGTCAGAGGTATTGGTTACCTGATAAAACGCGGAGATTAAGCATTACCCTCATTAGATCCTGTCTCACCCCAATAAAATCCCCATCCAGAGTGTGACCCTGTTCCATTCAAAAGTGTGAAGTCGATGCTGTTCGGTTAAATGAAACTTAATTCCACTTTGTTAGCGTAAAGACACTACCGAGCAAAATTGACCAGACGATCTTAACCAACACTAATGTCTGGAGGAGGAGTCATCATGAATACTTCACTGACTGCCACAACAGTCGGCAGACACCACTATATTGGCTGTATCCTGCTATTCCTTTCACTCATCCCGGCAGTTCAGGCCGACGATGACTCCTCACGCACACGCGAAGATCGACATCGTGATTCGCAGCGCAATCAGTTGGTGATCACCCGTGCGGAATGGGATGCCAGAAGATCCCTCCTGAGTGTTGCAGGCACTGCAACATCCGGGACGCGTATTACGGTCAGTAATGCCGACAATGGTAAATATATAGATTCCACTCGATCCCGTGATGGCAAATGGTCGGTGCGCGAACGCCTGCATTCCGATACTATTCCCTGCCGAGTCAGGGCAACTGACGACAATGGTGGTTCAACTGAAAGCGATGTAAGTAATGCGCCACAGGATTGCGGCACCAATGGCGGTGGTGGAACAACCAATAGCGCACCAACGGCCAGTGCCAATGGTCCGTACAGCGCGACCACCGGCACGACCATTAATTTCAGTAGCACCGGGTCATCTGATCCGGACGGCACCATTGCTGCATACGCATGGACATTCGGCGATGGCAACAGTAGTAACTCCGCAAATCCTGTCCATGCTTATAACACCGCAGGCACCTACACCGTCACCCTCGTTGTCACTGACAACGAGGGTGCAAACAGCACTCCCTCAACTACTATGGCAACCATCACCGACAGCGGTAACGGCGGTGGTGGCAGCACACCCGGTGTATCCATCAACTCCACCAGTCAGGATTCGGTGGGTGTTAACGTTAATACACCGAATGAACGTGCCAAGGTGCTCGGCGGCAACTACAGTGTCATCGCCATCAATGATCTCGGCATGCACTGCGGTGATTTCGATACCCGTATCGCGAGTATTCTGCCACCGTTCCAGGTACTGCTTGCCCAGGTCATTCAAAAGGGTGCGGAACCGGTACTGAATCCCGCCGGAATTAGCCTGAGTTACTCTTCCGCTTCCAACCCCGGCGATCCGATCCTGAATCAATCCGGCGTTTTTACCGGAGTGAAGAAAGACGGCAGTACCTATAAAACCAACTTTTGGGAGACGGTTGCCAGAGGGGCCTACGATGCCTTCTATCCCGCAAGCGTCACACCGCTGTCCACCACCACTGCAGATGTTGGCCTGCCGGTACCCAATGCAGAGGATCTATACATCGGTCCGGACGGGCGGGTAAACAGTGGTGACGAATTCCTCAGCGCGGTGCAACACGCCATGCCGGGACTCGCCAATCCCTACATCGTCAACGATCCACAATTGATTCGTGAACACTATGCGGACAAACCGTTCTTCGTAAATTTCCCCTTCGGTTACGTCGCGGATAACGTTAACTGGTATGAAGGTGCGGGTATCCCCTTTGCTGCCTTTGACGATTACGGTCGCGAGAATCCCTATCCGCTGGTACGAGTTGAAGCGAGTAACGGCAACAACATTGTTGCCACCCTCGACACGGTGCTGCCGATCTCTGGTGAGGCCAGCTGTGCCAGCTGTCACGCCGATGCAGCGGATGTGCAACAAAGCCGCACCGATCAACCGGCGCAGGCATTACTCGCGGCAGGACTGCCCGTTGCGACCAGTCTCGACGATCCGGACAGCAACATGCCGAACAAGGTCAGTGTTGAATACGCCTCCGACATTAACGTCCTGCGTCTGCACGATCTCAAGCATGGTCCCGCTTATGTCGACACCGCCAATAACGCAACACCCTGCGACATCACCACCAACAACGGCAACGGCGATACCAGCTGTCTAACCAATCTGGCACTGGTACAGAACAAACCGGTGGTCTGTCAGGTGTGCCACTACACCCCGGCACTCGACCTGGCGCAGGTTGGTCCGCAGGCGGGCGCACCGGGCACCGATGCCAACGGCCGCAATCAGTTGGCGCATCAGTCAAACTCTCGCGTAATGCACAACCATCACGGCGGCATGACCGATCTATTCCCGTCGATGCCCGCACCGATTCAGGACAGCACCGGTGCGATCACCAACCAGAACGAACGTCTGGCCGCACTGGATCAAACCTGTTACTCCTGCCACCCGGGCAAAGACACCAAGTGTCTGCGCGGTGCCATGTTCAATGGCGGCATGCTGTGTAACGACTGCCACGGCGATATGTTGCAGGTCGGTGCTGACTTTTCCGAAGGTGTCTCCCCCAGTAATCCCGGCGCGTTTATTCTGGGCCAGGGCAACTTCTACGACCCGAACAGTAGTCAGCCGCGAGTACCGTGGGCCAATGAACCGGGTTGTGGCTCCTGCCACACGGGTGACGCCAGCAGCAACCTGACCAACCGTCTCGGCACACTGGTCAATACTGTCGATACTCACGGTAACACCGATGGCATTCGCCTGCGTCAGGCCTACCTGAGCGGCGACGCCAAAGCGACGCCCATCGTGCCCAGCAATAAACGCTTTTCCGAACCGGCAGTTCCCGCTTCATTCAACGGCTTCGCCAATCCCGGCGCGGGTAATCCGAAACTCTATCGCGTCAGTACCGGTCACGGCGGCGTATTCTGCGAGGGCTGTCATGGTGCGACTCACGCAGAGTGGCCTAATGCAAACCCGAATGCCAACGACAACGTTGCAGCCAATCAACTGCAGGGCCACAGCGGCACCATCGTCGAGTGTAGTGTCTGTCACGATAATGCAATGGACAGCCGCAATACTCTGGACGGACCACACGGCATGCATCCGGTCGGTGAAAGCACCAGCTTTGCCCGTGGCGGTCACGAAAACATGGCAGAAAATAATTCAGCAGCGTGCGCTGTCTGCCACGGCTCCGGTAGTCGCAGCAATAACCAGGGCACGGTCCTCTCACTGGCTAAAGCGGATCGCAACCTGCGCGGCACCGTTGTGCACAAGGGCGAGCCCGTCGGCTGCTCGGTCTGCCACTAACTTTTTCTATCTGGCATGTACGTGCGGGCGCAATGCCCGCCCCTCCTCAGCCCCGTGACATTTTCCACGGGGCTTTTTTTCGCCTGCATTACACCAATCTCATTCAACCAAAAAAAACCCGAACTTTTTATCTTTTCTTGATGTCACTTAATGCATCGGCTGCTAGCGGTACCACTCCTGCTTTTTCCGAACAAAACAGTAGGAGAAACAGCAAAGGAATCGTGGGACTCAAGACGACATAGGGAGGAAGTATGGATACGCGTTACGTCACGGCACCGCTTATGGCACTAATACTGTTATTAACTTTCGGCTGCTCCAAGATCGATTCTGCTGATCTCAAAACTCATGGTTTTTACGCCGACTATGCCGCACGGGATTATGGTTCCAGCGTTCGAGTCACCGCGAACTTCAGTACCAGCTCGTTTTCCAACGACACCGTAAAACTTTCCTACGGCGATAGTGTTGCCGCAACACTTGGTGGCGAGACAAAAGGTATGACCGAAAGCATGAACATTTTCGGCCAGTACACCTACACTGCAACGTTTAATGTCAGTGGTGCAGAACAAACGGTGACGATCGACTTCGAACGGCTCGATGGCGTTAGCGCACCCAATTCATATGTAACACTTCCTGCCGCGTTCTCCATCAGTGGTCCGGCAAAAGGTACCGTCTATACAGTCAGCAATAACAGTACAATTAATGTTGTCTGGGCGCCGGTGTCATCCTCCATTGATATGTTCGTCAGTTTCGATGGCAACTGCATGACACCCGATGGTGCCAGTTCATTCAGCGCAGGACAAAGAGTGCAACCCGATACGGGTAGTTATGCGATTACCGTCGGCCAGCTGTTACAGGAATTTATTGCCAACGAGAAAACCCCACCGGCCAGCATCACCAGCTGTAGTAGTGTCGACATCGAATTAACACGTAGTAAATACGGAGTCATCGACAGCAACTTCGGTCAGGGTGGACGCTTTATCGGCGCACAACACCGCAGTACCTACATTCGTATTAATCCATAAAAAAATGCCGGGCGTTTGCCCGGCATTTCCATTGGGAAAAAACGTTCGCTACTGAACACCGTTATCCAGCACTTCTTCCTGTTGTAGGAATTCCGGATCCATCATCTCAATGAAGCGACGCGCCTGTGGGGAAAGGAACTTGCCCTTGCGCACCACGGTGCCGTAACTCCGGCCGGGGAAATAGTGGCTCAACGGAATGCGCGCCACCTTATCGTCGGGACGAAGACAGACATCACTCACGATCGATATCCCCAGCCCCAGTTCGACGTACTTCTTGATAACCTCCCAACCGCCGGCCTCCAGTGATACCTGAAAGGCGACGTTGTGCTGACTGAATACTGTCTTCACCGTCCCCCAGGTACTGAGGTGACGCGGCGGCAGGATCAGGCCGTAGGGACTGATCTCTTCCAGACGAATATTCTCGCGACCGGCCAGCGGATGATCCAGCGGCGTGATCAGCACCGTGTCATAACTGATGTTAGGGCGATAGATGATGTCTTCCGGCACTTCCATCATGGAACCAACCGCCAGGTCGGCCTCATCGGCACGCAACATCGCCATCCCATCGCGACCGGTCACGTTGAGCAGTTTGATTCGAATGCGTGGATAGGCCGCGGCAAAGCGTTTAATCGGCTCGGGCAATATATAGAGAATGGTCGACTCTCCCGCAGCAATGTTCAGCTCACCGGATTCCAGCTTGCCGTATTGGGCGGAAAAGGTGTCCTGCAGTTTGTCTATACCCTGCACCAGCGGATCGGAGAGTTTGTAGAGGATCTCCCCTTCCGGGGTCAGTTTGATATTGGGACCGCGGCGCTCAAACAGGGTGATCCCCATCTCCCGCTCCAGTGCCTGGATCTGCAGAGTCACCGAGGGCTGGCTCAGAAACAACTCTTCCGCAGCCATGGAAATACTGCCGGTACGGGCAGCGAAACAGAAGGCGCGTAGCTGTTTCAGGCGGTTTTGCTTGTAGTAGAGGGGGGCGGGCATGGCATGACCTCATCCATTAACTTGATAAATAGGGATTATAGCAATCATATTTTTAAATACTAATTATTTGTCACATAAATTTTAATACATAAAATTGAAATAATTTACATGATAAATAGTGAAACCCGACATAGACTTCGCTAAACCTTACGAACTGTAGTATTTCTTACAAAAACAGTCGGATATTTGGGAGAGGGTATATGTCAACCATCGCGAACATATCTGTCGCAGCGGGTTTCATGTCTGGTCTGGGGATCACCCTGGCCTCCCTGCTCGCTTTCGCCAACCGTAAGCTGTTTGTCCAGGAAGACCCGCGCATCGATGAGGTCGAGTCGATGCTGCCCAGCACCAACTGCGGCGCCTGCGGTACTCCCGGTTGCCGTGCCTTCGCCGAGGCGCTGATCGAAGAAAAGGTCACTCCCGGCCAGTGCACTGTTAATGCGGTTGACCAGAACAAGGCGATTGCCAAATTCCTCGGTGTCGATCTGGGCCAGCAGGAGAAGCGGGTCGCCCGCATCGCCTGCGCCGGCGGCAACAATGTCGCCCGCCAGCACGCCCGCTACGACGGTCTCGATACCTGCCGTGCCGCCGCCCTGGTGGGTAGTGGCGGTAAAGGTTGCGCCTGGGGCTGCCTGGGGCTGGCCGACTGTGCCGACGTCTGCGATTTCGACGCCATCACCATGAACAAGCAGGGCCTGCCCGAAGTCATCGCCGAAAAGTGCACCGCCTGCGGCGACTGCCTGGACATCTGCCCCAAGGGCCTCTTCTCCCTGGAGCCCATCAGCCATCACCTGTGGGTGGCCTGCAAGAACATTGACAATGCCGACGACGCGGAAAACGACTGCGCCGTGGCCTGTACCGCCTGCGAGCGCTGCGCCATGGACTCGCCCGAAGGCCTGATTCGAATCGAAAACAACCTGGCGGTCATCGATTACCAGCACAACAACCTGGCCAGCGAATTCGCCATCCAGCGTTGCCCCACCGGGGCCATTGTCTGGGTCGACGATGATCAGAAAGTCCGCAAAGGGGCCAAGGCGAAGAAAGTCATCCGCCGTGGCGCACTGCCGCTGACCAAAGCCGCCGCACAGTAAATAGAGAGGACGCAAGTCATGATCGGTAAGAAAAAATCGGACAAGCAGTTCAAATATCCTGGCAAGCGCATGGCGCTGGACGGTAATACCGCCGTCATTATGGTTGAGCGCGAATCCTCCGACGCCGCCGGTGCCTACCCGATTACCCCGTCCACCCAGATGGGTGAGTACTGGGCGGAAGAGATGGCCAAGGGCCACATCAACGTCTCCGGCCGGCCGCTAATCTTTGTCGAACCGGAATCCGAGCACGCCGCCGCTGCGGTCACCGCCGGTATGTCGATGACCGGTCTGCGTGCCAGCAACTTCTCCTCGGCGCAGGGCGTGGCTTTCATGCACGAATCCCTCTATGCCGCCGCGGGCAAGCGTCTTCCTTATGTATT
Organism: Thiohalomonadaceae bacterium; assembly: GCA_050302275.1. GTDB lineage: Bacteria > Pseudomonadota > Gammaproteobacteria > Thiohalomonadales > Thiohalomonadaceae > JAPHTQ01. The sequence continues at coordinate 26,278 of JBNLAT010000034.1, forward strand.
GAACATCGGCTGCCGTGCTATCACCAAGGCGAGCCTTAACGTTCACTGCGGTCACGACGACTACCACTGCATCGACGACACCGGCTTCTTCCAGCTTTTCGCCAAAGACGCTCAGGGGGCAGCCGACCTCAATCTGATCGGTCGCAAGGTTGCCGAACTGGCACTGACCCCAGCGGTTGTGGCCCAGGACGGTTTCCTTACCACTCACCTGATCGAACCGCTGCAGGTACCGGAGCGTGCACTGATCGAAGAGTTCGTCGGTCGTCCCGATGACATGATCGAGAGCCCCACCCCGGCGCAGAAAATGCTGTTCGGTCCCAAGCGTCGTCGCGTTCCCGCCATCTGGGATGTCGATACCCCGATGCTCTCCGGTTCGGTACAGAACCAGGATGCTTTCATGCAGACCGTGGCAGCACAGCGCCCCTATTTCTACGCCCACATCCCGGCGCTCACCGATCAGGTAATGGCAGAGTACGCCGAACTCACCGGCCGCCGATACAGCCGTCTCGGTGACTACAAATGCGACGATGCGGAATACATCATCATCGGCATGGGCTCCATGGTGGTTCAGGCCGAAGCGGTCGCCGATTACCTGCGCAAGACCCGTAAACTGAAAGTTGGCGTGATCGACGCCACCATGTTCCGTCCCTTCCCCGGCGACCTGCTGAGCAAACTGCTCAAGGGCAAGAAGGGCGTTGCGGTACTGGAACGTACCGACCAGCCGCTGGCCGAAGACCTGCCGCTGATGCGCGAAGTTCGTGCTGCGATCACCAAGGCGATGGAAAACGGTCAGGCCGAAGGTGGCGAACTGCCCTACCCGAACTACGACACCTACACCAAGCTGAAGGACGCCCCGGCACTCTACTCCGGCGCCTACGGCCTTGGCTCTCGCGACCTGCAACCGGAAGGTCTGGTCGCGGCGATCGAAAACATGCTGCCCGATGGCAGCAAGCGCAAGTTCTTCTACCTCGGTATTGAATTCGTACGGGACGCCGCCACCCCGAAGCAGGAACTGCACATCCAGGAACTGCTCGACGCCTATCCAAAGATCGGCGAGCTGGCGCTGAAAGGTTCTGAGAACCCGAACCTGATGCCGGAGAAATCGATCACCGCGCGGATGCACTCCGTCGGTGGTTGGGGTGCGATCACCACCGGTAAGAACCTGGCGATGACCCTCTACGATCTGCTCGGCTTCGACATCAAGGCGAACCCGAAATATGGTTCGGAGAAGAAGGGTCAACCGACCACCTACTATCTCTCCGCCGCACCGGAACCGATCCGCGTCAACTGCGAATACCACTTCGTCGACGTGGTGCTGAGCCCCGACCCGAATGTCTTCGGCCACTCAAATCCGCTTTACGGCCTGAAGAAGGGCGGTGTGTTCATTATCCAGTCCTCCTACGAAAACGAGGAAGAGCTGTGGGCCACCTTCCCACGCACTGCACAACAGTTCGTGGTCGATAACGACATCCGCGTCTTCTACGTCGACGGCTTCAAAATCGCCCGCGACGAAGCGAGTAATCCAGAACTGCAACTGCGTATGCAGGGTAACGCCTTCCAGGGAGCCTTCTTCGCCGCCTCCCCGCTGATGGAGATGGCCGGTCTCGACGAAGAGAAACTGTTCGATTCCATCGAAGCCCAGCTAAACGCCAAATTCGGCGCCAAGGGTCAGCGCGTGGTTGAAGACAACCTGCGCATTGTCCGTCGTGGTTTCGATGAGACTCGTGAAATTAAGAACAAAGAAGTCGGACTGACTCGCGAAAAAGTGCAGCAGAAACACAGCAGTCTGCCGGTCATGCTCAAGCAGATGCCGGAAGGCGACGGTCGCATCACCGACATCCACCGTTTCTGGGAACAGACCGGTTCCTTCTACGCCAGCGGCAAAGGTTCCGACAATCTGGCTGACCCCTACCAGGCCGTATCGCTGATGCCTGCGGCCACCGGCGTCTACCGCGACATGACCCAGATCCGCTTCGAGTATCCGCAGTGGATCGCAGAAAACTGCACGGCCTGCGGCGACTGCTACACCGTCTGCCCCGACTCTTCCCTGCCGGGTCTGGTTAACACCGTTGGCGAAGTCTTCGAAACCGCGATCCGTCGCGTCGAAGCCGGCGGCACCATCACCAGTCACCTGCGCCGTGAGAGCCGCAACGTCGAGAAGCGCTTGCGCGAACTGAGCAACGAAGCCGGTGAAAATGCCAACGTACGCAAGCTGCTGGATCAGGCGGTGCTCGAAACCGTTGCTGCAGCCGATGTCGACGGCGATGCCCGCGCCAAGCTGGAAAAAGAGTTTGGCCTGTTCATCGACGCGCTGGGCAAGTTCGAATTTGCCCTGACCAAACCCTACTGGAACAACCTGGAGAAGAAACAGAAAGGCAGCGGTGGCCTCTTCTCCATCACCGTCAATCCCTACACCTGTAAAGGCTGTATGGAGTGTATCGATGTCTGCGAAGACGACGCCCTGCGCTCGCAAAAGCAGCACGAAGAAGATGTACAACGTATGCGTGCCGACTGGGACCTGTGGCTGGAGCTGCCAACCACCTCAGAACAGTTCAACCGCATCGACGACCTCGACGAAAAGATCGGCGCACTGCAAACCCTGCTGCTGGACAAGCGTAACTACGGCGCGATGGTCTGCGGCGATGGCGCCTGCCTCGGCTGCGGCGAAAAGACCGTGGTACACCTGTTTACCTCTACCGTCTCCGCGCTGATGCAGCCGCGGGTGAAATCTCACCTGGCGAAACTGGATGAACTGATTGGCAAACTGGAAATGCACATTCGCCTCAAGCTGGCGGAAGGATTGGACCTTTCAGATACCAGCAGCATCCAGAATGCGGCCAGCGGTGAAGGCGACCTGACCCTCTCTGCACTGAGCCACAGCATTGATGCTGCTCAGGAAAAAACCGTGGTCGATCAGCAGTGGTTGCGCTGGGCCACCAACCTGCTGGATCGTCTGCGCGACCTGAAGTGGCGCTATGTCGAAGGCCCAACCAAACAGGGTCGCTCCAACATGGGTGTGGTCAACGCCACCGGTTGTACCTCGGTATGGGGTTCTACCTTCCCCTACAATCCCTATCCGTTCCCCTGGGCCTCACACCTGTTCCAGGACAGCCCCTCCATGGCGATGGGTCTGTTCGAAGGTCACATGGTGAAGATGGCCGACGGTTTCCGCGCCATCCGCGAAGCGGAGCTGGAGCTGGCTGGCAAGTTCAACCCGGCGGAACACGACTTTACCCACTTCTCCTGGAAAGACTTCAGTGACGAAGAGTGGGAA
>JBNLAT010000035.1:0-29241 GCA_050302275.1 Thiohalomonadaceae bacterium
TTAGGTCCTTCAATAAATCTGTAAAAGGGGGGTTCATGGACGCCGCAGCCGAGCAGAAATACAACTTCGATGTTGTACGCTGGTTTACCGTCATGGCCGTTGTCTACCTCGTGGTGGGCGCTTTGGTTGGTGTTTATATCGCTGCCGAATTGGCTTGGCCGTTTCTCAATCTCGATCTTCCATACACATCATTCGGGCGTCTGCGTCCATTGCATACCAATGCGGTGATCTTCGCCTTCGGCGGATGTGCACTGATGGCGACGTCCTATTACAGCGTACAGCGTACCTGCGGTGTTCGGCTGTGGAGTGACAAACTGGCCTGGTTTGTCTTCTGGGGCTGGAATCTGATCATTGTTCTGGCGGTTGTCAGTTACCCGCTCGGTATCACCTCGGGTAAAGAGTATGCCGAGCTCGAGTGGCCGATCGATATCCTGATCGCGGTCGTCTGGCTGGTCTACTCCTTCAACTTCATCATGACCCTGGCGACCCGGAAATCATCGCACATCTACGTGTCGAACTGGTTCTTCCTTGGCATGATGGTCATGATCACCTATCTGCATGTGGTCAACAGTCTGGCTATCCCCGTAGACCTTTTCCGTTCATACTCGGTGTTCTCCGGCGTGCAGGATGCCATGGTGCAGTGGTGGTGGGGCCACAATGCGGTGGGCTTCTACCTGACCGCCGGTTTCCTCGGCATCATGTACTACTTCGTGCCCAAACAGGCGGGTCGTCCGGTCTACTCCTACCGACTGTCGGTCATCCACTTCTGGGCGCTGATGTTCGGTTATGTCTGGCTGGGTGCTCACCACCTGCAGTACACCGCGCTGCCTGACTGGACCGGCTCCCTCGGCGCCGCCGTCTCCCTGGCCATGATCATCCCCTCCTGGGGTGGTGCCGTGAACGGCATGATGACCCTCTCCGGTGCCTGGGACAAACTGCGTACCGACTACATCCTGCGCTTCCTGATCATGTCGCTGGCCTTCTACGCCATGTCCACCTTCGAAGGTCCGGTCATGTCGCTGAAGACCGTCAACGCCCTTTCGCACTACACCGACTGGACGGTGGGTCATGTGCACTCTGGCGCCCTGGGGTGGGTTGCCATGGTTGCCATCGGCGCCATCTATCATCTGATGATGCGTACCTTCCATACCGAAATGTGGTCCATGAAGCTGATCAACGCTCACTTCTGGACCGCCACCATCGGCGCCGTGGTCTACATCGTCGCCATGTGGGTGTCCGGTATCATGCAGGGCCTGATGTGGCGTGCCTATGACGAGTACGGCACCCTGGCCTACACCTTCGCCGAGTCTGTCGAAGCCATGCATCCCTACTACGCCATGCGTGCCGTGGGTGGTGCCATCTTCCTGCTCGGTGCAGTCCTCATGCTGATCAACGTGCTGATGACTGTGAAGAAGTCGGTTGGCGAAGGTAGTCTGCAGCAGGCCCGCACCGCTGCGGCCAGTGCTTAATTCAAAGGGGGTTTCGCAAAATGGCGAATGAAAACCAATCAACAAGCTTTCAGGAGAAGATGGAGAAAAATATCTGGCTTCTCCTGGTGATCCTGGCGTTGGCTCTGTCCGTGGGCGGTCTGGTCGAGATCGTACCGCTGTTCACGATCAAGAGCACCATGGAATACAATGCAGCACCTGAACTGGTCTGGCAGCGTCAGCCCGGTCAGACTCTGCACGACCATAAGCCCGGTGACGGTATGCGTCCCTATACCGCGCTCGAGCTTGCCGGTAGAGACATCTATCTGAGAGAGGGCTGCTACGTTTGTCACTCCCAGATGATTCGTCCTTTCCGTGACGAGAAAGAGCGTTACGGTCACTACTCGCTGGCATCGGAGTCGATGTATGACCATCCGTTCCAGTGGGGCTCCAAGCGAACCGGTCCCGACTTCGCCCGCCTCGGCGGCAAGTATTCCGACGACTGGCACCGCAAACATCTGCGTGCGCCGCGATCCGTGGTTCCCGAATCCGTCATGCCCAACTATCCCTGGTTGAAGGATAGTTCGATCGAGGGCAAGGACATGGTCGCCCGCTTCAAGGTCATGAGACTGCTGGGTGTGCCTTACACCGACGAGGATATCGCTTCCGCTGATGGTGAGTTGAAAGGCAAGACCGAAGAAGATGCTTTGGTGGCCTATCTGCAGGTCTTGGGCACCATGGCGAAGATCGACGAAAACAAGGTATATCGTGAGTAGTTTGAAAGAGTACTTTCACACTGATTGGGAGGCGATGACCACCAATGATTGGATCGGTCTGACCATGACGGTCGTCGCCTTCGTACTCATGATAATCGTGTATTTCTACGCATTGCGTCCGAAGAACAAGGAAAAGCTGGAACAGAACCGCTTTATCCCGATGGATGACGATGCAACTGATAGCGGAGACAAAAATGGCGGACAATAATCCTTTTCCGGGTGAGAACAACACCGGACATGTATGGGACGATAACCTCCGGGAGCTGAGCAATCCTCCTCCACGCTGGTGGATGATCGCCTTCTGGGCATCAGTCATCTGGTGGGTGGCCTATGGCATTCTCTACCCCATGTGGCCGACGGGTTCCGGCTTCACCAAGGGCATCATGGGCTGGACTCAGATGGACGAGTATCAGAAAGGCGTCGATGAGGTCGAGGCTGTGCGTGCGCAGTTCGAGAACCAGATCAATAGCCTGAGTGCCAAAGAGATCCTGGCCAACCCCGGCCTGTCCGACTACGTCGTGGCATCTGCCAAGGTGTTGTTCGGTGACAACTGTGCGGCCTGTCATGGTGGTGGTGGTCAGGGTAACGTGGGTTTCCCCGTTCTGGCTGATGACGATTGGCTCTATGGTGGAACCATCGAGAACATCCAGCAGACCGTCACCAATGGCCGCAAGGGCATCATGACCGCACACGGGAAGATCCTTTCTGACGCCGAGATCGACAGTCTGGCAGAAGCCGTTCTGGCAGGTAACCCGACATCCGATCCCAACTTTACCCAGAAGGGCTGTATCGCCTGTCATGGTATGGACGGTAAAGGCATGGCGGTACTCGGTTCCGCCAATCTGACTGACGGTATCTACCGTTTCCGTCCGACCGAGGGTCAAACCCAACTCGACAGCATCAAATACACCATCAAATACGGTGTCAACGATGCTACCGAGCCTAAGACCCGTGAGGCTGAGATGCCCGCTTTCGGTGACAGACTGTCTACAGACGAAATCAAGAAGCTGGCGGTCTATGTTCATAAGTTCGGCGGCGGCCAATAACCGGGCTGCGCGAACGGGCATTTTTTCCATCAAAACTGTGTGAGGCGTTGCCTCACACAGGGCTCAAAATAAGGGGATTGCTATGAACGGAGATGCTGTATTCTGGGGTTCGATCGTTACTGTTGCCATCTGTGTGGTAATCGTCGTCTATCTCGCTTTCAAGGTTAAAGCTCTGATCAACAGCGATGCAAAGAAGCACGGCAACTGAAATCTAGAATAAGACCTGACAACAAGGTGGAGAAAGGGGGGGCAACCCCCCTTTTTTTTGTGGATTTCATGTGCTTATCAGGAGGAGGAAAGAGATAGAGGTTGATGCGTTTCGTTCATGTAAGTTATTGATAAAACGCATTGGCGTATCAGCTGAAGTCTATATATGATAATCCTAAAATACTCTCACCTCGAGTGAACAGGAGACAGACCGTTGAGCGAGATAAACAACGCGTCATCCAGAGATAAAGCGATGGATGACCTGTACGAAGAGTCGGTACACTGGAATCTGAATACCGGTGATGAAACCATCCATGCCAAGCGCATGGGCGGTTATTGGCGGAAGATCAAATGGCTCACGGCGGCAACCTGGCTCATCTTTTTCATCGGTCCCTACTTCCAATGGAATGGTCGTCAAGCCGTTCTGTTTGATATTCCCAACCGTCAATTCCATATCCTGGGTGTGACCATTCTGCCACAGGATTTCTGGATGCTCTCCCTGACACTGCTGTTCTTCGCGCTTCTGTTGGCAGTCGCCACTGCATTGGCAGGACGTATCTATTGTGGATTTTTCTGTTTTCAGACGGTGTGGACGGACGTTTTTACCTGGCTCGAAGACAAGCTCGAGGGTGCTCCGCAGAAGCGCAGGAAACTCGATGCGGCCCCGTTCAGTTTCAACAAGATTCGTATCAAGGCCACCAAACATCTTCTCTGGCTCGTCATATCGGTCTTGACCGGTATCAGTTTTGTGGCCTGGTTCTATGGGGCCATCGACTTGTGGCGGGACCTCTTCACGTTACAGGCGTCCACCGTCGCCTATGGCTTTATTGCCCTGTTCACTGCGGGTACCTATGTACTGGCAGGCTACATGCGTGAACAGGCCTGCTTCTGGCTCTGCCCCTATGCCCGTATCCAGGGGGTCATGATCGACAAGACGACCGTGGTGCCGACGTACGATTATCATCGCGGCGAACCCCGCGGACGAATCAAGAAAGGTGAGTCGGAAGAGAATCGGACCACCGGTGACTGCGTGGACTGCAAGCAGTGTATCGCCGTCTGCCCGACGGGTGTCGACATTCGTCACGGTCAGCAGGAGGGCTGTATCATGTGTGCGCTCTGCATCGACGCTTGTGACGAGGTGATGGAGAAGGTCGGCCGTCCCAAGGGATTGATTCGGTACGAATCCTATGAGGCGTTGGAGGCGAACCAAAAACCGCTGCCGCTATACAAACGCCCGCGTGTCTGGGTCTACGCCGCTATCATGTCACTGGCCGTGATCGGCATCGTTTACGGTCTCACGTCACTCGCGCCGTTGGAACTCAAGGTGATTCATTCGCGGCAGCCGCTGTTTGTGCTGCAGAGCGATGGCTCGATCCAGAACAAGTACACCTTGAAGATCCTCAACAAGATGGGTGAGGACATCTCCGCCACGATCAGTGCCAGTGGACCCAAGGGCTTGCTGCTGGTGGATGCCGACAAGCCGGTTACCGCTCGCCATGGGATGGTGACTTCGCACACCGTCTTCGTAAGAGTTCCAGAGGAAAATCTCGAGCAGGAGACCACGCCCATCATCTTCACGGTGCAAGGCGAATATGACGAGAAGTTGCTTGAGGGAGACCGCAAGAGCGTCTTCATCGGTCCACGTTGATCGCGATCTGTTGTATCATATGTCATTTCCCGGGGGGGTGGACGTGATGTCCGCTCCCGCGCCTTCAATGAGTCTTCTAAGTTACCGCTATGGCAGACAAAAATTCCGCATGGCATAGTCCCTGGGTGATCGCCTGGGTGGCGATGATCGTGATCTTTTTCATTATGAACGGGATCATGATCTATCTGGCCAAGACCAATAATCCCGGACTGGTGGTCGAGGATTTCTACGAGCGCGGGCAGGATTATGAAAAGAACATGCTCAAGCGCCAGGCAAGAAATCCCGGATGGCAGATGAAGGTGGATCTGCCGAGAAAGATCGGGGTGGACGAGGCGGTCACCTGCCGGTTCACGGTCAGCGACAAGGAAGGCGCACCTGTGGATCCAACGGCGGTGGTGTTCTACGCTTACCGTCCGTCGGATGCAAAGCAGGACTTCAGTGTGCCTATGCAGCAGATTGGACCTGGCCAGTACGAGGCCGAGGTACGGTTTCCCCTGTTAGGTGCCTGGGACATTCTGGTCAGCGCTCAGCACGGAGAGGACGAGTACAACACACCGAAACGGATCGGCGTCGGTATCGACTGGGTGCCTTGAGGCCCGTTGTGTGTTGGAATGACTGCCGGGCCGCCCGAGTCCCGTGGGCCTGCTGAGGTTATCGCCTGATGTCTGAAGTGGCAGGATCTTCACGTGCCTGCTTTCACTGCAGCCTACCGATCCCGCCCGACGAGGTGGTCACCGCCGAGATCGAGGGCGAGCAACAGGCGTTCTGCTGTACCGGTTGCAAGGCGGTCTGTCAGGCCATCTACGATGCCGGGCTCGAGGGCTTCTACCAGCGTACGCCGGAAGGCACCTGCCTGGCGCCGCCGCCTGATATTCCCAAGGAGCTTGCCCTCTACGATCTGGACGAGGTTCAGGAGGAGTTCGTCGGTGATCTGGGTGAGGAGCGGGAGATCCACCTTCTGGTCGAAGGTATCCACTGTGCCGCCTGTGTCTGGCTCATTGAACATACCCTGAACGCCATGCCCGGAGTCATTTCGGCGCAGGTCAATCTTTCCGGCAAGCGCCTGCATGTCAAATGGCACAATGGCCAGGTATCTCTCTCAAAGATCATTCAGCGGCTGGGCCAGATCGGCTATGCCGCCGTTCCTTACGATCCGGAAATGGCCGAAGGGGCACTGAAGCGACAGAACCGTCATCTGCTCTACCGCATGGCCTTTGCCGCATTCGGCATGATGAACCTGTTGTGGATCTCCATCGCGCTCTATGCCGGCGCCAGTGAGGGTGAGTTCCGCAGCATGTTTCACTGGATCGGTTTCGCCCTGGCGACGCCGGTTTTGCTCTACTCCGGTTTTCCTTTTTACAAGGGAGCCTGGTCCGGCCTCAAGAATTTCCATCTGGGAATGGACCTGCCGATCGCCATCGGAGCGACGATCACCTATCTCTATTCGGTCTATGTGACAGTCACCGGCAGTCAGCTGGGTGAGGTCTACTACGATACCGTGGTGAATTTTCTTTTTGTGATTCTGGTTGGCCGCTATCTCGAGGCGATCTCCAAACGCCAGGCGGTGGCCGCTACCCAACGCCTGCTCGATCTTCAGCCAAGGGTGGCGACCCAACTGCTGGAGAATGGGGAAAAAGTGGTGCCGATTCGTGCCGTCAATCCCGGTGATGTCGTACTGGTCAAGCCGGGTGAACGGATTCCGGTGGATGGCGTGGTGCTGGAAGGCAGCAGCGGAGTCGATGAGTCGATGCTCACCGGTGAAGCGAAGGCGGTGCTCAAAGGCATCGGTGACGAGGTTGCCGCGGGCACCATCAACAGCCATGGCGCGCTGCAGATCGAAGTCCGCGGATCGTTGAAGAACACGGCGCTGGGCCGGATCATCAGTCTGGTCGAGGAGGCGCAGGCGTCGAAAGCGCCGATTCAATGCCTGGCGGACCAGATCGTGCCCTGGTTCGTGGCGGTGACCCTGGCGCTGGCCACGCTGACCTTCCTGTTTTGGGTCAACACCGATTTTGAAGTGGCGCTGCTGGCGGCGACCTCCGTGCTTATCATCACCTGCCCCTGTGCCTTCGGATTGGCCACTCCCATGTCCATCGCGGTAGCCTCGGGCCTGGGAGCCAAATACGGCATTCTGGTCAAGAACGGAGAGGTGCTCGAGACCCTCTCGTCCATCAACCACGTCATCTTCGACAAGACCGGGACCTTGACCGAAGGCGGCCTCTCGGTGGTCGAGATCCACGGCGAGGCCTCCTCCTGGACGGAGTTGGATGAAACCTGCCCGTCCGAGATCGCTGCGTTGATGACGCGCATCGGAGCCATGGAGCGGTTTGCCGAGCATCCGTCGGCCCGAGCACTGCTCGACTGGCTGGAGCGGCAGGAGCTCGATCATCGGCAGCACAAGGCGGTGGAGTTTCGCTATCGGCCGGGCCAGGGCATCGCCGCGCAAGTGGATGGCCAGCTGCTTCTGGCCGGAAATCCAAGTCTGATGGCCGCCAATGGTGTGGCCCCCTGCGAGCGTTTCGATCGGATCGCTTCACAGATGGACGGGCGCGGCGTGGGCTCGATCCGTGTAGCCGCAGACGGTCGTCAGGTGGCCTTGATCGCTATCGAGGATCGGCTGCGGGACGACGCCCGTGATCTGCTTACCGCGCTAAAGCAGGAGGGTCTCAAACTGACCCTGCTCACCGGCGACCGCCGCCAGGCGGCAGAGGCGATCGCGGAGCGTCTGGGCGGGCTTGAAGTGATCGCCGAGGTGTTGCCGGAAGAGAAGGATCAGGTGGTGAAGTCCCTGCAGGCAGAGGGCCAGCGGGTCGCCATGGTCGGCGACGGTGTCAACGATGCGCCCGCGCTGGTCCGTGCGGACGTCGGTATCGCCATGGGATCGGGCACCGACGTCTCCATCGCCAGCGCCGATATCGTGCTGATGAGCAGTGAGCTCGAAAAGGTGCGTCTGGCCATCGGACTCTCACGGCGCACTCTGCGCACCATCCGTCAGAATATCGGCATCTCCATTCTTTATAACCTGATCATGGTACCCCTGGCCATGGCCGCTATCGTCACACCGTTGGTGGCCGCCATCTCCATGCCTATGAGTTCTCTGGCCGTGATCGGCAACTCCGCCCGTATCCGCACCCTGTTCAAAGGTGTTAAGGTAAGGTCATGAAAAGCGACGAGGACATGGTGTAATGGAAGTCATCTACGGCTTGATTCCCGGTATGATCCTGCTCGGTTTGGCTGCCGTGGCGGTGCTTTTCTGGGCCGCCCGCAGCGGCCAGTTCGACGATTTGGAAGGCGAGGCACACCGTATCCTGATGGATGACGACGTGAAGCCGAAAAAGAAAAAAGCGCCCAAGCAGCGCATGCCGGACGCCGAGGATCAGGAATAGTCGGGCAAACTGCTGCTCAGCCTTGGTGGCGATACATTCCTGATCCAGCCTATTCCTGTACCGGCTGGTTCTCCAGATAGCGCCGGTTGTTCTCTTCGATGCGGGCAACAAACCCGCTGATCTCACTCAACGGCATGTACTGAATCAGTTCCTTGCCATCCGGATTGAGGCCGATGCTGACACCTCGGTCCGGGTAGATCCAGTGAATAATCCCGGTCTCCGTTTCCGTGAGCTTCTGCGCCGGCTGCCCGAACCGACTGCTTACCAGCGCTTCGTCCAGGTTGGCGTAGGGGACGTAGTTGACCAGGCGCATCGGCAGCGTGCTGACCAACGCACTGTCCTCACTGCTTAGCTCCACTTTACGCGTGGTGTCGCTGGAGCGGCTGATACGGCTGCCGCGGTTGAAAAGTTCGGCCAGCGTGGACTCATCGGCATCGAGCACCAATATGAAGTCGGCTCTCAGGCCGCTGAGAAAAACACGTTCGAAATAGGCTTCCAGCGCAGGCTTTCCGCTTTGGTCGATAAAGAGATTGATTTCCCCGTCCATTTGGAACACCGCTCTGGCATCGGCCAGGGTGCTCTTGCCCAGCGTCAGTTTGAACACCTGCACTCGATTCTCGTCGGTCAGGTGGATGTCCCAGGGGAGTTTGGGATCGGGATCGACCTGACGGCCGCCCGGAAGCAGGATAGCGAGGGCAGTGGCTACCAGGGAGAGGGAGATGACCCAGAAAATGATCTTTTTTTCCATCTGTACGCTTATCCGAGCTTGAGGATTTTCACTGTGAGGCGGTGGCGGTTGGGGTAGAATCTGCTGTCAGGTCCAAGTTGACGGATCAGAGAGGGATTCTACTATGGGAAGCGGACTTTGGTTCATAACAATTCTCAAAGAACAGCCCTGGATAGGCTTGGCCTTGGGTCTGGTGCTGTTCGCACTCCTGTTTTGGTTCAAGAAGTGGCTGGCCAGGAAACTCATGCCTGACCAGGAAGTGGACTGATTCCGCCCGCAAACCGGCGGCTTTATAGGGGTTTGCCATAGATGCATTTACCCCCGGCTGATGGTAGCCTCCCCTCGCCGTTACATAATTATGACCGCAGGACGGACTGCACCCATGAAATTCGAGATTTCTGATGAGCTGACGCGACAGGCCAAGATTCCGCACGATATTTTTCTCACTAACCTGATCGGCAACCATATCCTCTGGTTCGTGGCCGCTCTGGGTCTGGTGCGCTCCTATTGGCAGCCCTTGGCGCTGGTTCCCATCGTCTCGCTCTCGATATTGATCTATACCCTGTGGCGTGCCAAGCGGTCGCAGAGGGGGGACCACTGGTATGTCATGGTTCACTGGCAGATCGCCGCGCAACGCAGTCGGTTTTTCATCTACATGCTACTGGCGGTGCTGGCTGTCTGTTTCCTGGGCTGGATCGGGTATACCTATCTCGGCATGATGAAAGTAGCCGTGATGGCCTTGATCGGGGGCGTCGGCCTGTTGCCCATCATGGTCACGGTGCTGGTTCTGATACTCATGGAATCGGATGCCCTGCACCAGGCTGCGCTGCACAAGCTGACCCAGCGGGTGGTCGGTAAGTTTCCGCCGCCGCAGGATGTGGTCGTGCTGGAGGATGACGCTGACAAGGCAGCGGCCGGCATGCTGGACGCCGAGGTCAAATCATGAACAGTGCTGCGGCCACCCTGCGCCCTTCTGTCATCAGGATATTGTAGGTGCGGCAGGCCGCCGCGGTGTCCATCACCTCAAACCCGATGCGTTGCTCCATCAGCGGCTGTGACAGGGACGGATGGGGAAACTGTTGTTCCCGGCCGGTTCCCAGCAGCACGATCTCCGGCCTCAAAGCCGCCAGCTGTTCGAAATCAGCCATCGCGAGTTCAGTCACCGAAGTGGGTGACCAGTCGTCGATGACCTGATCCGGCAGAAGGATGAGGCTCTGTCGATAGCGCCTCTGGTCGATGATGATCTCTCCCGTATCGTAGCGCTGTATGGCGTAACCGTCGCCGCTGGTGTCGAGTACAAATTTCATCCATCGACCATACCGCATTCATCTCCACGAAAAAAGCAGCTGGTTACGTGATTTAATTGATATTTAGCAGGCTGTCAGTTAACTTTAGTCCCTTTGGACCCAGCAAAAAGTCGAGGTTTTCGTGCCCACGCCAGAGATGGAAGAATTCCATAGAATCAAGCGGTTACCGCCCTACGTTTTCGCTATTGTGAACGAGCTGAAGGCGGCGGCGCGAGCGCGTGGGGAGGATATCATCGATTTCGGAATGGGCAATCCGGATCAGCCGACGCCACAACACATCGTCGATAAGCTGTGCGAGGTGGCCAATCGTAAGGATACCCATCGCTACTCCATGTCGAAGGGCATCCCCCGCCTGCGCCGGGCCATGTGCAACTGGTACAAAAACCGTTACGGGGTCGAGCTGGATCCCGAGACCCAGATGATCGCCACCATCGGTTCCAAAGAGGGGCTGGCCCACCTGGCGTTGGCCTGTATGGGACCGGGTGACTCCGTACTGGTGCCGAATCCCGCCTATCCGATCCATCCCTACGGATTCATCATCGCCGGTGCCGATGTGAGGCACGTACCGATGGTGCCCGGTATCGATTTCTTCGATGAGCTGGTGAGGGCAATCAAGGACTCCTGGCCGCGGCCCAAAATGCTGGTGCTGAATTTTCCCGCCAATCCGACCACCCAGTGCGTCGAGCTCGAGTTTTTCGAGAAAGTGGTGGAGATCGCCAAAGAGTACAATATCTGGGTGGTGCACGATCTGGCCTATGCCGACATCGTCTTCGACGGTTATGTGGCCCCCTCTATCCTGCAGGTTCCCGGTGCCGAGGAGATCGCGGTTGAGTTTTTCTCACTCTCCAAGAGTTACAATATGCCGGGTTGGCGGGTCGGCTTCATGGCCGGTAACAGGACGCTGGTAGCGGCACTGGCGAGAATCAAATCCTATCTCGACTACGGGACCTTCACGCCGATCCAAGTGGCGGCGATCGCCGCGCTGGAGGGGCCGCAGGACGTGGTCAAAGAGATCCGCGATATGTATCAGAGTCGTCGCGATGTCCTTTGCGACGGCCTCAACAACATCGGTTGGCAGGTGCAGCGACCCAAGGCGACCATGTTCGTTTGGGCGCCGATTCCGGAACCGTATCGCGAGCTGGGCTCGCTGGAGTTCTCTAAGAAGCTGCTGCAGGAAGCCAAAGTGGCCGTTTCCCCGGGGGTGGGTTTCGGTGAGCATGGTGACGATCATGTGCGTTTCGGACTGATCGAGAACGAACACCGTACCCGTCAGGCGATCCGCGGTATCCGCGACATGTTTCGTCGTGATGGTTTGATTCAAACCTAGCGAAAGACAGAAAAATAAACAGGAGAACGAGCTTGAATCCAGTCAAAGTGGGACTGTTGGGACTGGGCACCGTTGGCGGCGGCACCCTCAGGGTTTTGACCCGGAATGCCGATGAGATCGCCCGCCGTGCCGGACGTGGGATACAGATTACCCATGCCGCGGCCAAGGCCTACGATCCAAAACTGCTGCAGGGCATCGAGGGAATGGAGCTGACCGATGACGCCTTCACTGTGGTGGACAATCCCGAGGTCGAGATTGTGGTCGAGCTGATCGGTGGCTATTCGCCGGCGCGCGAACTTGTGTTGAAAGCGATTGAGAATGGCAAACATGTGGTGACAGCCAACAAGGCGTTGATCGCTCTGCACGGTAACGAGATATTTGCGGCCGCTCAGAAGCAGGGCGTGACGGTCGGTTTCGAAGCCGCCGTGGCCGGAGGTATTCCGATCATCAAGGCGGTTCGCGAGGGTTTGGCCGCCAACCGCATCGAGTGGATCGCCGGTATCATCAACGGTACCGGAAACTTCATCCTGACCGAGATGCGAGACAAGGGGCGGGATTTTGCGGATGTGCTGAAAGAGGCACAGGCCCTGGGTTATGCCGAAGCCGATCCCACCTTCGATGTCGAAGGTATCGATGCTGCACATAAATTGACCATTCTCGGTTCGATTGCATTCGGTGTGCCACTGCAATTCGATAAGACCTACACCGAGGGGATCACGCAGATCGAGCCTCAGGATGTCGAGTATGCGGCACAGTTCGGCTATCGCATCAAGCATCTCGGAATCGCGCGGAAGAGTGGCCAGGGCATCGAGCTGAGGGTCCATCCCACCATGATTCCCCATCGCCGACTCATCGCCAATGTGGATGGTGTGATGAACGCCGTGCTGGTCAAGGGGGATGCTGTCGGTCCCACGCTCTACTATGGTGCGGGTGCCGGTGCTGAGCCCACCGCCTCCGCGGTGGTTGCCGATTTGGTCGATGTGGCGCGTGTGCTGACTACCGATCCGGAAAACCGGGTGCCCCACCTGGCGTTCCAGCCGGGTGAGCTGGTCGATTTGCCGATCCTGCCCATCGAAGAGGTTGAGACGGCCTTCTATCTGCGTATGCAGGTGCAGGACCGTCCCGGTGTGTTAGCGAAGATCGCCGGCATTCTGGCCGATGCCGGCATCAGCATCGAGGCGATTCAACAGAAGGAGCCGGCCGAGAATGATACGACGGTCCCCTTCGTGATGCTTACTCAGCGGGTGTTTGAGAAGCAGATGAACCAGGCCATAGCCGCCATCGAGCAGCTCGACAGTATTGCGGGTAAGGTGATGCGCATTCGGGTCGAGCGCCTGGATGGCTGATAGAGTGAAGATTTGAGAAGTTTTGATAACCACCCACCACTGCAAAAGCGCGTGGCTGGTGCCAAGAGGTTAGTACTATGACGTTCCGTCCCCGCTATACAGGCTTGATCGACAAATACCGTGACAGGCTGCCGGTTCACGACGACACCCGCATAATCAGCCTGGGCGAGGGTAACACGCCATTGATCAGGCTGCAGAATATACCTCGGGAATTGGGTAAGGACATCGATATCTATGTCAAATATGAGGGCCTGAATCCCACCGGCTCGTTCAAGGATCGCGGTATGACCATGGCTGTTACCAAGGCCGTGGAAGAGGGGAGTAGGGCGATCATCTGCGCCTCCACGGGGAATACTTCAGCTGCAGCCGCGGCCTATGCTGCACGGGCGGGTATCACGGCATTCGTGCTTATTCCCGACGGTAAAATCGCCATGGGCAAGCTGGCTCAGGCGATGATGTATGGCGCGATCACTATTCAGATCAAGGGCAACTTCGATGACGGGATGCAACTGGTCAAGGATGTGGCCGCTCACGCTCCTGTAACCATCGTCAACTCCATCAATCCCTATCGGCTTCAGGGGCAGAAGACTGCCGCGTTCGAGATCATCGAGGAGTTGGGGCACGCGCCAGACTACCACTGCTTGCCAGTGGGTAACGCCGGCAACATTACTGCCCACTGGATCGGGTACTGTGAGTACTCCTGTTCCTCGGGTGATCATGTCACCGAGGCCTGTGCCTACTGTGGAGGGAAATGCAAATTCGCCGGCGGCGCCATAACCGGAAAACGGCCCAAAATGGTGGGTTACCAGGCGGCCGGATCGGCACCTTTCATGCGCGGGGGGCCGGTCAAGGATCCGGAAACCGTCGCAACCGCGATTCGTATTGGCAATCCTCAATCCTGGAATCAGGCATGGAAGGTGCAACAGGAGTCTGGTGGATGGTTCGATGAGTGTTCGGATGAGGTGATTCTGGCTGCGCAGAAATTGCTCGCAGAGCGTGAAGGCATATTTTGCGAGCCTGCATCAGCCACCTCCTTGGCTGGTGCGATGCGGGATATCCATTCCGGCAAAATACCTGAAGGATCGAGCGTCGTTTGTACGCTGACAGGCAATGGTCTTAAAGATCCGGATACAGCGATCAAGCAATCCACGTCACCTGTGATCAGTATTCCAGCTGAACTCGAGGCGGTTAAAAAGGCTATTTTTGACAATACAGTCGATTAAGTCTGAATCGAAAGTGGTTGGGATGGTACAGTTCACTAATGGCCAGGGCTTGTCATGAACAGTGTTGATCAGTGTATGGCTTTTCACCGGTTGTTCACAAGAATGCTTCCTAATACGTGTCCGGGGTGTCTCATTCGGCGTGGGATCGGAACAAAAGACTTCACACTGAGACTCGAGACAAGTGTTTGAAACGACGCTTCGGTTTTATCTCCTCATGTTCACTAATCTGTATCTATATTCTTCGTATCTTGTGCTGAATAAGACCTGATGTGGTCAGCGATCGATAAATCCCTACCACTTGAAAATTGTCATTGATCCAAGAAGATGTTGTATCTAGTACAAGGGAATCGACTCCATGAATAAACCCCGGATTCACGAATGATAGAGCGCTCTTTTCTGGTTCACTCCTGACCTCTATTCGGTAGATCGAATGGCTTTAGACACGAAAAAAAAAGATGTTGATACAACCGGTAGAGACAGGTTTGCAAAGAACGTCTTCACCAGCTGGGGCAGCCACATTGTTCTAATCATCATCGGCTTTGTCGTGCCGAGAATGATCGATACCCACCTTGGGAAGTCTTCCCTGGGCATATGGGATATGAGTTGGTCATTCGTAAATTATCTTTCTCTGTCGGGATTGGGCGTTGGCTCCTCAGTCAACAGATACGTTGCAAAATACTACTCTAGCGAAGACTATCTGAATCTTAACAAAGCGGTCTCATCCGTGGTTGCCATTCAGGCCTTGATCGCTGTAGCGATAGTTATCGGTACGGGTGGGCTTGTCTATTTTTTACCGGGTTATCTCGAAGGCTGGGATCCAGCGGAGCTTTCACAAGCGGTTCACGTAGTCGGTCTTCTAGGCTTGACTCTTGCCGTTCAAATGCTGTTCGACACATTTCGCGGGATTACCACCGGCGTGCATCGATGGGATCTCCACAACGGTTTGAATGCGGCAAGCAGCATAACCTCAGCAGTTCTGATGATAATCGTTATGCTGCTTGGCTATAGCCTTGTCAGCCTGGCCGTCGTTTACTTATGCGTCAATATCGCTGCTGAACTCTTGCGTGTCTTTATCGGATTTTCCGTGTGCCCAAATTTACAACTGAAGTTGGAGTATATTAGCCGAAGCCACGCAAAAAAGATGTTCAGCTATGGCATGAAATCGGTCGTTGTGGGAGCGCCACAGCTGATTGTTGTTCAAACCATCAATATCGCATTAGCAGGTACTGTCGGTGCGGGGGCACTTGCTGTTTTCATGAGGCCGATTGCACTGATTCGACATATAGAGACGTTCATGAACAAATTTGCATTTGTTCTTACGCCAACCGTCGGATCGATGATCGGTGTTGGGAAAAGTGATCAAATCAGGGATGTTCTGATTCAAAGTACACGCTACTCAGTGGCTATGACGCTTCCAATGATACTGGTGTTGGGGATGTTGGGAGATCACATTCTTACGGTATGGATGGGGCGTGACTATGCCGATATTCACGTCATTGCAATTTTAGCCTTTGGATCCCTGTTGTCGATCTCGCAAGCACCGACGCTACGTGTGCTTATGGGCATGAATCTTCATGGAAAGGTCGCGATAATTACATTCGTGATATCTGTTTTGATGTTGGTCGTGGGGATTCTGCTAATGAATAGCTATGGGTGGACGCTCATAGGCGCAGCAATACTCACCGGTAGTATAAGAATGATTACAAGAGGGATCGTAATACCAATTTATGCTTGCAATAAGATCGGAATTACCGTGCCACAGTATCTTAAAGAGTCTTTCGGGCTCCCTGTTCTGGGGAGTGTAGTATTGGCATCATGGCTTGTTTTGAGCAGGTATCTGGGTGGGGATTCCTCGCTGCAAGTTCTCTTGATCGGTATGATCGGAACGATGCTGCTCTTGCCGGTAGTTTATTGGCCGATGATCAAACCGCTGATTAAATCAAAACTGGCAAAAAGAAACGCCTGATTCAGTCGCTGGCCAGTATGTCCTTGTAGACGTTATAGGTTTTTCGCGCGACAACATCAGGATGAAATCTGTCCCTGGCAATCTGCTTTGCGCATTCTTGCATACGTGATTTCAGATGGTCATCGTTCAGGATTAGCGTCATTCGCCTGGCTATATCTTTGACATCGCTTGGATTGACTAAAAAGCCACTCTCACCGTCTTTTACCATATATGGCATGCCACACATATTGGAAGTAACTACGGGTACTCCTGCCGCCATTGCTTCCTCAATACCCATTGGCGAGTTCTCCTCATAAGAAACGAGTGCGAAAATACTGGATTCTGTGAGGTGTTGTTGTATTTCAGCCGTAGTAATGCGGCCAAGTAATTTAACATGGCCAGTAAGATTATGCTTGGCTATCGCTTGATCGACTAATTCTCCATATTGAGGATTAGAAACGGAGCCTGCCAAGCGTAATTCAACATTGACACCTTGATCGAGCAATCTCTTTACGGCGTAAATCAAATTCAGCGTGTTTTTTCTCGGTGAAATGACTGCAGCGCTAAAGATTACATTTGAAGTGTTATGGCGTGGCAAGTCGAAGAAACTTGAAGAAATCGGATTATCGATATCGTGAATTACGGCCTTGCTGAACTGCGAAACGCGCTCTCTTACATATGGACTGATCGAGATGATGTGTGGCTGCTTGGACCAACCGCGTGTTTCGACGTACTTCCATAGTTTCGAGCGGATCCAAGGCAGTTTTTTGTTGGATAAAATGGTGTCACCGTAAATAAAACCATGAACAGTGAATACTTTCGGCAGCGTGACATCAGCCGTCATGATTCCATAGGTATCATGGGCATGCACGATATCTGGCGATAGCTTGTCTAAATAGGTGGAGACAACAGTCTTCCCGGTAGAAATAGCATTCAGGAGTTCATTGTCCGTTTTTCTGGACAAGCGGTGAATTCTTGCGCCTTCCCACTCATAGGTCTCATTCGTCTTTGATTTTTTGTCCAGAGTGACAACATCTATGCTCAAGTCATCGTATGCACAAAGTTTTCTTACGAGGTTGACGCTAACAGCTTCAACACCGCCATAAGGAAATTCTGGATCGCGAGGGAACTGGGTGACAATGGCTAGTTTCATACACGGTATACCCTGGAAGCTATTCATAGAGATTCAAAAACATGCAGAAATCGCTTCATTGAATTGTTTACAGCGTGGTTCTTCAAATAATACTCATTTGAATTATTGGATAGCTTGTACCAATAGTCGTAGTCGTCTTTCAACTTATAAAATGCTTCGATGAAATCCTCGGTGGATTTAGCATTAATTCCAATATTATTCTGGGTTATCAGCTCATCGGGGTTGATGGTAGAGACTACCGGCAAGCCATGGCTCCATGCCTCGAGAAAAGTATTCGGAAAACCCTCGTACAGAGAAGTATTACAGAATACGGAAGCCGCGCTATATAACTGATTGACTTGTTGTCGATTCAATTTTCCGTGCATAACTACATTGGGTAGATTCTTTGAGGATTCTATTATGGAGTCATAATACTCTTTTTCCTGATCTAATCCGCCAACCACATCAAAGCGAATGTCTTTAGCATTTCTGGCAATTTCCATTAATATTTCAGCTCGTTTCACGGAGGCGATCCTTCCCACCCATAGGACTCGAAACGTACCATCATGCAGATGCTTTGCTTGTGTGAAATCGGAATCAGGAGCAACGCAAGGCATTGGTAATGGTATTGAATCCAAACCGAATCCGTTTTTCAACATCGCTTGTTGGTAAAGGGTCTGTACTATTATTGAATCGGCATGAGTAAGGCCATAGCGATACAGTACTCTTTCTCTAATTGTACGTAACGTTGGCAGTTTCGGGTCGCAGTCCGGGTCGCTGGCGACAGAGTAGACGAACTTCCGATGATTCAGTTGACAGAATAATGCTACCTGTCCTGTAACATACTCGGCGCAATTCTGATAATAGATGTCCGCATCAGCATGCTTTAATGCAGAGATCAGTGAAGTCCATCGAGGATGAAAGAAGCGGATGACAGGAAAGCCGTCAGACCTCCTGCAAATCTTTATGATTTTTACTCCGTCTATATATTCATCATCTGGGGTATTCTCGTTCCATGTGACTATGGAAATATTATGCTGCGTATTTGATGCTAACCACTTCGCGAGTAATGCCGTTTGGGTTTCTACACCACCGATGTGGAATTTCGTGTCACCAGTCATTGCTCCATAAGCAAATGGTGAAACAATACATATTTTTTGCGGCATAAGTGACTTGTGACTATCTATAGAAATTAGGTCGAACAATCTGCTCTTTAGTGGTTTGCTGTGTCGAAGGTGACCATAAACGGTCAACAGAGATGGGGTCCCTAATATCTTTCGAGTCTCTCCCATCAATGACCTGTTTTCTAAGTATATAGACTCTCAACATCAGACCGATAATACACCACATGGCGACAGAACCCTCACGAGGATAGAAAGTTTGACTGCCGAACCCTGCAATAAAGAGTGCCAAGATCAAGGATAATGCAGCGCCACCAATGAAAACAAAAATCGGATTTCTTGTGTCCCTGAACAAGGAGAAAGCGTATTTCAAAACAAGATAATAGAATATGAGGACTGGTATTATGCCAATTATTCCATTATCCAGCATCCATTGTAGGTACATGTTATGCGGGTGAGGAAAGCCTTCCTGAAAATTGACCCACAAATAGCTGCTCAGTCCGGTACGAATCATAGCCTCCTTACCATATCCGAAAATTGGGGACTCCTTAATTTTATCGATGACGAAAGGCCAGGCAATTGTTCTACCTGAAGTGATAGTATACAAATCGACGTTACTGTTTTCGTTGATTAAGCCTTCTTCTTCCAAGGCGGTATTTCTTTCGTCGACAGTATCCTCGCTGAATCCCATAAGGAATCTGTCTCGCGCTGCCGGTACAAGTGAAATAATAATGAGCGCTACTATCGGTCCGTAAAACAAAAAGCGGCGCCACTTGAAAAAAGCAAATAGGGCGCCAATGGCGGCCCATGTTGCATATCCTGTCCTGCCGCCACTCAGAGCTAGCGCAAATAAAATGATTGCGCATGAAATATATATAAATAAGCGCTGGTTTTTAGTCGACGCGATTTCTCTTAACGTGAATACTGCCCAAAATGCACCAGAAAACATCATGGCGAGATTTACACGGTGATAACCTACATTGTCTTGAAGCAGTTTTCTTGCTAAATACTCGAGTCTGTCCGCATCAGTAATTGCTGCAAGTGGCATGGCTTTTATCGTCAGTAAGCCAAGAAAAAAGTATATGGACAGTGCCGATAAGGCACCGTAGATGAATCTTTTGTAGCTATTGCATCCGTAAAATAAAAGTAATCCAGGCACCACCCACTTGATAACATTGATAACATGCTCAGACAATAAACCTAGACGAGTGGGCGGGTCTTCACCGAATAGTGCGTTATATTCAATTAAATTTGCTAAGTCACCCGTCATTCTGAAATATGCGACAAGGCAAAATAGCATATACAAGACGAAATAGAGCGACAAATTGTCAGGAGTCTTCCAGCTAAATCCGCGAATTTGCCTTTTTTCGAATAGGAATCCGAGTAATACGAAAAAGAATACTATGTTCCAGGGATTAAGACCCTGAATCCCGAGTATGGATTTGGGGACGTCCGGATGCTCTATGATGGACAGTAAGGCAATAAGGAAACAGAGGGACTTGTACCAGTCTTTGAAGGAATACGCACAGAAAAAGCCGATGACAATCGATAATAGAGTTAATCTGATCATGCTGAATAACTAGCAATGCCGATCATGGGCATGGGCATGGGTTCAAGAATAGACATAAAAAGATATTGGCCTATTGATTAACTACCTAAAATGCTTGCAATAATATAAATGAAAGTGACTGGCCTGTCCAAGAATAAGTTACAGGTATTCATAATATCGTCAGAGTAACATGTAATCGTTAATAATTTGTTTGAATGATGGTGAGAGGTCGTCGTGGCTGCGAGTTGGATGGTCTGTTCAACATGGATAACAGGCCGGATATTTACTTACAATAATAATCGCAAATTAAATTAGCGTTTAATTGCACCAGAAACAAAATTGAGCAGATTATGCAATAGATAAATGAATCATTGGATTCGACTCATATATTTCAAGAATAATTAAGGTGTATATGTATCTTCATGAGTAAATTGGAGATTACGCTATACATAATTTATACAGTTATTAAGTATTTAGGACTTGTAATAATAGCCACGGTGCATATTAATGCTGGGTGAGGGTGGCTCTTCAAATACCAATTAAATACCTCTAGGTGTGATCTGAGTATAATTTGTGCGCAGTATATACAACGGCTTTTAAGCATGGTTAAGCTTAAAAAAATGTTATGTATTGTTAAGTGATAAATGTACAGCGATGTTAGATTTATCATGGAATTCTAGGTCGTGTTTAGTGCGTCAATATACGAATGCTTAATTAAAGGTAAGCGAACGCAAGTGTATTCTGAATATTAATGTATTTATGGCGCTACCGAATTTGGAATCTACCTGCACCATATTGATATTGCCATTTAAATAAAACTCTTCATTTCCGCACAGTGAAAGTGGTACTATTCCGTTCTGATTCAATGGTTTGTCATCAATGTGCAATTACAAGTACCTTAAATGAGCGAAAAGATACACCCAGAGTTACGGAAGTACCCATATCCCTATCGTGCGCTTCTAGCTATCTGTAGCGATCTCGATGAGACACCCAACGAGCATATATATTTTGAAATTATCCGCTACCTGAATACGGATGAACAAACGGTTCTTGGTCGTGGTGTTAATCTGGAAATAGGTAATACGATATATTTCCACATGCCCAAGGATCAATTTGCATATTGGAATTGTTCAGATAGTGCGCGTAGTAATATACATGCACTCATACGCTCTGGTCACATTGATTGCATACATTCATTTGGAGATTATGCTGACACAAGAGATATGGCACTGGCTTGTTTGCAGGAACTTGATTCACATGGATGCAAAATCAAGGTATGGGTTGATCATGCGCAGGCACCTACGAATTTTGATCCAGACATCATGCAAGGGCAAGGCGCGGTAAAGGGAGCAAAAGGCTACCATGCCGATATTACAATCGGTGAATATGGAATCAAATATGTTTGGAAAGGGCGCGTTACGAGTGTAATTGCGCAAAATGCCGAGAGAACGTTTAAGGGTATATTCAATAAGCATGAAATTGCAGCATCATTGAAGACGATCCTAAGAGAAGTTGCAAAAGGAATATTGGCGGCGCTTGGAAACGTAAAATATGCCATGCATAAAGACAATTACGTATTGCGAGATACTAGGCTGGTTGATGGTACTCAGGTTTGTGAATTTATGCGTACAAATCCGAGTTGGGCAGGCGTTTCAAAGTTTGAGAAAGGCAGGGAAATTGACAAGGTTATGACAGAGAATATGCTCGCAACGCTTGTCAGAAACGAGGGCTGCAGTATCTTATATACACATCTCGGAAAGATAGATTCACTATCTGAGCCATTTGGCAGATCATCAAAAACTGCTTTTGAGCATCTTTCAAACATGCAGGAGGGAGGACAGATACTGGTTACAACGACCAGGAGACTGCTTGATTACATTAGCGTAAGAGATCGGTTGGAATATACAGTCAAAAATGATGAAGCAAGAACTGAAATTCATATTGATGATGGTACCGAACTGAGTAGCTTAGGCGGCATGACCTGGTACGTAGAAGATCCGGATAAAGTCGATATCTTTGTGTCAGGTGAAAAGCTTAACAATGTGACACGAAATCAACCGGATTTCACGGGTAAAGGCAGTATTTCCGTGCCCTTTCGTAGATTGCAGTTTCCTCAACTCAAATGACATTTAGAATAGAAAAATAATGATCTACCAATATACGTTGCGTGCAATATGCTATTTGTACATTATTCTGTTAAAAACAGCGTCAACACTGAGAAAGAGAAAGCGGCAACGACGCGATAAGCTCGAGATACTAATTACTGGCACGTTCTACTCCGATAATTGGCTCATAACCCATCTTAAACCCTTAGCCATGTCGGATAAGGTGGCTCGGGTAAGAATGGTTTCGATACAAGAAGTCCCTTCCATGGATAAGGTCGAAGGGATTTATCCACCTGAGTCGTTAGTAAAACTGGTTGGTGGTGTTCCTGCGAGATGGTTATATTTCGTGTGGATGGGTTTTAAAACTAAACCAGACATTATGGGAGGGTTTCACCTCCTTATTAACGGATTACTGGCGATACTTTTTGCAAAAATACTCGGCATAGAATCCTTATACATATGTGGGGGTGGACCAAGAGAAGTCGAGGGAGGTGGAATAGAAACTGAAAGCAAAATATTTAACAGGCTTAGCAAGCCGGACGAAAAAATCGAAAACTACCTGTTAACTGCAATTGATGCCTGTGACTTGGTGATTGTCATGGGAACAGGGGCGTCGGACTATTTCACTTCCAATAACATACAAACAAGAATAGAAATTGTACCCGGTGGGTTTGACTCTGAGAAATTCAAGCCGGCCACATTAAACAAAGAGTATGACTTGATACTGGTCGGTAGGCTTTCCAAAGTAAAGCGTGTAGAGATATTTCTAGAGGCTATCGCCAATCTACATAAAGATCATATTGATGTAACTGCCGTGATTGTCGGCGATGGTCCCGACGCCTCAATCCTCAAAGAAAGGGCTCAATCGCTTGATATATTGCAAAGCGTGCATTTCGCCGGTTGGCAGAGTAATGTTCATGAATGGATGGCTAAGTCACGAATATTTGCCTTAACATCCGAATCAGAGGGATTATCTCAAGCACTAATACAAGGCATGATGAGTGGCCTGCCTGCCGTGGTTACTGATATAGGAGATCTCTCGGATCTGGTTAAGGATGGTGTCAACGGTTATCTGATCGATGATCTTGATTCAGAGAAATTTTCACAGGCATACGGAAAATTATTGCGTGACTACAAGCTTTACGAAACCATGAGTGATCGCGCATTTAGAGATACGCAAAAATACAGTTATTCTCGAGTCGCTCAGCAATGGGACGACATATTAAACACACAACAGAAAAAGCAACTCGACTAATATTCATGCGCTCCAATATCCGGACGGGTTCCGCTGTATTGCAGCGTTATGCCTTGGTTGGAATTCCAGCTTGTGTCTTTGTCGACGGTAATCGTGTTAGTGTCGTAATCAATAGAAATGACAGTTAACGCTGTACTGGTGCCCTCTAATTGAATCTTATCGCCAGTCACTCCTTCAATACCAAAGCCGTCATGAAAATAGCCAGCGTCCGCTACCTGAATCGATCGGCCATTTCCGCTGTTGGTCGTGGTGGTAAGGAACTTCCCTGCATTGATCATCTGACTCGAAGATGTCAATGAAAAATCATGATTGTCAGGATCTGCATAGCCAGGGCTAACCTCGATGTTGTTCGAGAAGAAGCCAGGATAGTTGGCTTCATACCAGGCCAAAGTGTTGCCGCTGCCCTGCCATGCTCCAATGACGTCATCGGGTATTGTGCCACTGGTCATGTTGTTGTTATCAAAGACAACCCCCTCAAGACTGCTTCTGTAGACGACTTGAAACGGTGACGTGCCTCCACACTCAACATTCTCACTGAAGGCGTTGTTAACGAACAGGTTGTCGGTATAGTCAGAAGAGTTTGGATTCCACGTGGCGACACCGCCACAATGGTTCTTATGAAATGTATTGTGATATATACGATTGTGTTTGTTGTATAAAGCTTCCGGACTGTACGATTGCATTCCGATTCCCACATTATTGTCATAGAAAGTATTGAATCGGATTATTCCATTCTGTCCAGCGTACTGAATTCCATCACCTCCCGAAGGACTGTAGTAAGTGGTGGTTTTCGCGAAAATGTTATTTTCAATCACATTGTGCTTGGTTGAATCATGAATGAAGAATTCATGATCGAAGCCAACATCATCACAGTCATATACCTCGCCAATTTTCTGGTCTGGGTTATACAGATAGTTGTTTCTAATAATATTTTTGTTACTGCATTTGAGTGTCCAAAGGACATGAGCGGCATTGCTAATTGAATTGTCTTCAATCAAGTTAAAATCCGACTTGATAAGCGATATGTTGTCCTGAGTGCTGTCATCAATAGTGTTATTCACGATTTTGTTGTAGGTGGCTTCTTGGAAGAAAAGTCCTGTCTTTGAGCTTCCGCCCGAGTCATTTGCGCCAGAAAAAATATTGTTACGAATAATGTTGTGATGTGAATTCAAGGCATACATCCAACGATTGACATTCGAAACTTCCAGCCCTTCTATAACCAGGTAGCTCCTGTCGGAGATGACTATTGCGGGCGATAGTGAAGAACCCGTGATTATGGCGCTTTCATTGTTGTAAGCGCGATAAGTTACCGGGCTGGACGCGGTGCCGGAATTTTGTGGCGCCAGTTGCTCTCCGAAACTGCCACTTCGTATTTCAACGGTGTCGCCCGCAACAGCGGCATTGGCGGCGCCTGCGAGCGTTTTATAGGCTTCTTTATCACCGCTGCCGCAACTCCTGGCAGCAGCGTCATAGTCGGAGCAGTAGTTGGGGCCGATCAACCGGTCTACGAAAATATTGCCACTCGTGCTGATCGTCGAGTCTGACACGGTGATGCTGAAGCTGTTCAGCGCCGTACTGTCGGTACCGTCAGAAACAGTGATAGTGATATTGAGGAAACTGCCCAAGTCATCGATCGTCGGGGTTCCGGAAAGCTCCCCGGTAGTAGCGTTGAAACTACCCCAGGCAGGAAGATTCAAGACGCTGTAGCTGACGTTGTCACCATCGGCATCCTCACCCAAAGGGGTGAAACTGTAGAAGTCACCAGCCAGTACGCTGGTTGCAGGTTGCCCGCTGATCGTCGGGGCTCTATTGACATCGCTCACACTGATCGAAAAGGGAGCAAGTGATGCAGTGGCTGAGCCATCAGTCACGGATATGGCGATATCTGCGTAGTCGCCAGAGCTGTCGAAATCAGGTGTTCCACTGACCGACCCGTTGCTTGCATCGAAGTTTGCCCATGGCGGTAAATTGGTGACGGAAAAGTTCAGACTGTCGCCATCCGCATCACTGGCAACAGGGGTGAAACTATAGGATTCACCTTCATTGACACTCGTTGCTGCAGTGCCACTGATGCTGGGCTCACGATTATTGTTTACTACAGTTATCGAGAAGGGCGAAAGCGAAGAACTGACTGCGCCGTCACTCACGGTAATCACAATATTTCCATATATGCCGGCATCAGCATAGCCCGGTGTTCCGGTCAGGGAGCCGTCAGAAGCGTCAAAACTTGCCCAACCCGGAAGGTTTCCAATACTGAAGGCGAGACTGTCACCATCCGCGTCACTCGCGGTGGGCACGAAACTGTATGCGCTGAGTTCGGTTACGCTCGTTTGCGGCGTTCCGTTGATTGTCGGGGCATGATTGGTTTCGCTTACCGCGATAGTAAAGGGCGACAGGGAAACCGTGTTTTCACCATCGCTGACACTGATTGCAATGTTGTTATAAGTACCGACGTCCCCGGTCTGAGGCGTGCCCGCCAAAGTACCGGTGCTGCTGTCGAAACTGGCCCAACTGGGTGCTGCCGAAACTGAAAAAGTGAGCGTGTCTCCATCCGAGTCACTGGTAACGGGTGTAAAAGAATATCCAATGCCCACAGTCGCCCCCGTATCCGGCGAACCCTGAATAATGGGGGCATGATTGGTGCTCGAGTCACTGTACTGCACACGGAGTAGCGGGGCTGTGTCGGCACCGCCCTCGTATGACACTGCCGTGCGCACGCCAATCCCGGAAATCACCAGTACCAGGTGGTTACCGGATCGCCAGCTTGGCCGGTCCACCACTTCCTGGATCAATTGGCTCAGGTCCGTGCTGGTTTCTGCTGCCTGGCTCTCGCCAATGGTCTGCCATGGGTTTGGGGTCCAGCTGGCGACAGCTGTGGATGATGCACGGCCCGAAACATCGCCGGTCGTAGTATTGAAGGGCGTGGCGTCGTCGGTGGCTTCTGCCCATATCAGGAGATTGGCGTCGCCAGTAGTTACCTCGTCAACCGTAAACTGGAGATTCGCCTGTATGATCTCGGCACCCTGTGGTATATCGACCGTGAAGCGAAGGCCGACCAACTGATCACTATCGTCGTGTATCAGCTCCAAGTCGCTGCTGTCGACGTACATTGAGCCGTCGCTCGCCTCCTCGACATCATCCATGCCGCTGCTGATGCGTGAATTCAGACTTTGCACGCTGGTGAGGTCCACAACGGTGATGGTGAAGGAAGGAATGGTGGCAACATCGATACCGTCTGACACGGTAATAGAGATATTCGTGTAGGTGCCGACATCGCCGGGACCTGGCTCGCCGGCCAGTGTGCCTGTGGAACTGTCAAATGTAGACCAGCTTGGCTGGTTCTGGATGCTGAACGAGAGCGCGTCACCGTCAAGATCCGTTGCTGCCGGGGTGAAACTGTACAGATTTCCACTGGTTATCGTGTTGCTGGGCGTGCCACTGATTGAGGGAGCGCGGTTGTTGGTGATCGTGTCTGCGCTCTCGTCCGTCCCGCCACCACAGGCGCTGAGCAGGAATGGGATGAGCAGAAGGGTAAATAGGGGGGTTGGTCTCATGGCTGTAGGCCCAATGTGAATCTGTTTCCTGGATAAGGTTAGCGACCAAGCAGGTAAGGCGTGGATGTCGTGGTTCTCGTTTTGCCAAGCCTGAATGACGGGAAAGGCTTGTAAATATCGATATCTTGAATGTGCTCACACATTCTTTGGGCGGCGTACTTTTTGTTTCTTTGCAAGAGGGGGCAAATCAGATGCGGCCTACCGCCCTGCCGGGCTCTTCGGGGTGGCGCGTTCGGCGTGCGAGTAAAGCGGAGTACCGGTATCCCGGGGACGACACCAACGGTGTCATTGGAAATCAATCGGAACATGCTGATATTTAATAAAATACGCCGATGACCTGAGGTGTATGAAGGGAGGTTTTCTGTGGATTGAAGATCCGTTCCCGAAGGAGAAGCTTCTGAAGTGGGCTCCTGACCTGCAGTAGCCCTGGGAACGGGCCGTTTGAGGTGATGGCGGGATTCGAGACATCTGTTGGCAACTCCCTGTAATATAGTGCCTCAAGCAGAATTCATTGGGAGTTTGGGGCTCGATCCTGGCCGCTAAATCGGATGATTGCCGATTACATAGAAACCGTTCTCAAAATGCATCTCATGCCCCATGATGGCGTTGAGGTCCTTGCGCTGATGCTCGTTAACTCTGCTACACGCCGTTTCCTTGCAGCGTCTGTGTCTTGTCACCAAAGGACCCGCCTGCGGGCATCCTGACGCATGAGCTACATTTTGTGATGGATGTGGGTCGTCTCACGGCGGGAAAAGGTCACCCCGTGCGGCATGCTGCCGGGACTCCGTGTGATTGCAGGGAATCACGGTGTTATTGTCAGGCGATGACAGGGGCCTGATTCCCGGGGCATATCAAAACCAGAACGACCATTATCAAGCTAGCGCTGAATAAATTGGATTGGCAAGCATGAAGTACCTGATTCTGAAGATTCTCTACCATCTCGGCTTTGTGCGGCTCTGGTGTTTATTCAGAAGAAAAAAAATTACTATTCTGATGCTGCATGGCGTGATGGACAGCGGAGTGGATTGCGCATGGGAACCACTCCGGCCGAGGACCTCCAGACAGCTTTTTGACGAGACTCTCGGATTGGCGGTGAGATATTTCAATTTCGTCTCGATCGATGAGGCGTCAGACATGCTGAAGGGGACGATCCCCGTCAAGAGCAACAGTTGTGTTGTCACCTTCGACGATGGGCAGTTGAATAACCTGGAGATCGCTTTGCCGATCCTCAGGAAGTACAAGATACCCGTTGTGTTTTACCCGACCACCGGGATTCTGGAACGGTCGGTCCCCTATTGGTTCGACAGATTGGATTTTGCGATCCAACAGCCCGGTCTGGATGGCGTGAAGATTCCAACCGGGGAGGCTGAGATCATTGTTGATCAATCCTCTCGTGCGGGTATGTCGAAGTCGCTGTCGAGATTGATCGGGAGTCTCAAGAAACGCGATCTATCCGATGCCGAATTCCAGACTCAAGTTGATGAAATCAGTACATTCCTGGAAAAGACTTCGGGTAGCTCGATCGCCAACGTGATTGACGGGGATCTGTGGTCGTCACGCTTGTCCAGAACGGACCTGATGAACTGCGCGGCAATGAACGATGTGACCCTTGGCAGCCATACCATCAACCATGTGCGAGTACCGTTTGTCGAAAGTGATGACGCGCTGGCGAAGGAGCTGAAGGGGTCGAAGGAGGCCCTGGAAGAGATGATAGAGGGACCTTGTCATCACTTCTGTTACCCGAATGGCGATTGGGACCAGCGCTCGGTACGTGCCGTTCGGGATGCAGGGTATCAGACCGCTGTGACCACTGATGAAGGGGTTAACGCAGTGGGGGATGATCTCTATACGCTCAAAAGATACTCTTTTCCCGTCAAAGGCGAGCCGATAAAAGGGCTGTTCGCCATAATGGGGTTCTTTCATTTCATCAGCAACAGGCGATTAGGCTAGGCGCTCGGTCTGTCACCAGCCAACGGCGGGATGTACTTCTCTCTTAGCGGTGACTGTAGAGAGCGTTCATGCCTCCTCCCTAAGTCCCGTAGGGCGGCAGATGGGCACCGATTCGACCGCCATGGCTTCTCAAGGCGACCGGAACATACTGAAGCTGTCGAGTGCCGGGTCGAACCCCGCGTCAAGGCTTGCGCAGCTCAGAATGACGTG
>JBNLAT010000036.1:0-29181 GCA_050302275.1 Thiohalomonadaceae bacterium
CGTCGATCACTGCTTATTTCCATTTAGGAGCTGAATATGTGGAAACAGGTACTGGTGCGTGAGCTTGCGGCGGTGCTGCTACTCAAACTGGCGGCGCTCTTTATCATCTGGCACGCCTTCTTTGATCAGCCCGTGAAACAGGAGGTAACCGATCAAACCGTCGGCCAACGCCTGTTAAGTGGTACCCATCAGTCCACCACTCCCCCAACAATTCGATTAGCGATACAGGAGTAGAGAATGGTTACCGAGACGGTCGTCGACCTCTCGCGGTTGCAGTTTGCGCTCACCGCGATGTACCACTTCCTTTTCGTCCCACTGACCCTGGGACTTTCCTTCCTGCTGGTGATTATGGAGTCGGTCTATGTGATGACCGGCAAACAGATCTATCAGGACATGACCAAGTTCTGGGGCAAGTTATTCGGTATCAACTTTGCCCTTGGGGTCACAACCGGCATCACCATGGAGTTTCAGTTTGGCACCAACTGGGCCTACTACTCCCACTACGTCGGAGACATCTTCGGTGCACCGCTGGCCATTGAGGGTCTGATGGCTTTCTTCCTTGAATCGACCTTTATCGGTCTGTTCTTCTTCGGCTGGGATCGCCTGACCAAGCGCCAACACCTGATGGTCACCTTCCTCACTGCCTTCGGCTCCAACCTCTCTGCGCTGTGGATTCTGGTGGCCAACGGCTGGATGCAGAACCCGGTTGGTGCAGACTTCAGCTTCGAGACCATGCGTATGGAGATGACCTCCTTCGCTGAGCTGTTGCTCAACCCGGTCGCCCAGGTGAAATTCGTCCACACCGTCTCCGCCGGTTATGTCACCGGCTCGATGTTCGTGCTCGGTATCAGTGCCTACTACCTGCTTAAGGGACGCGACATCGACTTTGCCCGCCGCTCCTTTGCCATCGCTGCCGGCTTTGGTCTCGCCTCAGCGCTATCGGTGGTGGTGCTGGGTGATGAATCCGGTTATGAGCTGGGTGACGTACAGAAGACCAAACTGGCCGCCATCGAAGCCGAGTGGGAAACGCAACCGGCTCCTGCCGACTTCACTTTGATCGGTTTCCCGGATCAGGAGAAAGAGGTCACCCGTGGGGCGATCAAGATCCCCTGGGCACTGGGCCTGATCGCCACCCGCTCCACCAATGAAGAGGTCCAGGGCATCAAGGAGTTGAAGCTGGAGCACGAAGCGCGTATCCGCAACGGTATGGTCGCCTACGACCTGTTGCAGAAACTTCGCGGTGGCCAGACCGATGACGAAACCCGCGCCGCCTTCGAAGAGGTGAAAAAGGATCTCGGTTACGGTCTGCTGCTGAAGAAGTACACCGCCAATGTTTCCGATGCGACACCGGTGCAGATTCAGCAGGCGGTGGACGACACCATTCCCAAAGTCGCGCCGCTGTTCTGGAGCTTCCGCCTAATGGTGTTGCTCGGCTTCTGGTTTATCGTGCTATTCGCTCTGGCCTTTTGGAACTGCGCCAAGCGGCGCACCGGCGGCAAGCAGTGGCTACTCAAGGCCGCCCTGTTCAGCATTCCGCTACCGTGGATCAGTTCCGAGTTGGGCTGGTTCGTCGCCGAGTATGGTCGTCAGCCCTGGTCTATCGGCGAAGTACTACCGACCCATCTCAGTACTTCTACTCTGGGCACCGGCGATCTCTACTTCAGCATTGCCGGCTTCATCGGCTTCTACACCCTGTTGCTGGTGGTTGAACTCTACCTGATGTTCCGCTTCGCCCGTCTCGGTCCGAGCAGTCTGCATAGCGGCCGTTACCACTTCGAACAAACCGGTAACCAGGCGCTGCCTCAAGGAGTAAACCCATGATCCTCGATTACGAAACACTGAAACTGGTGTGGTGGGTACTGGTCGGCGTGTTGCTGATCGGCTTCGCCGTCACCGACGGCTTCGACATGGGAGCCGGGGCGTTACTGCCCTTCCTCGGCAAGACCGATGAAGAGCGACGCATCATTATTAATACCGTCGGCCCGCACTGGGACGGTAACCAGGTCTGGTTCATCACCGCTGGCGGGGCGATATTCGCTGCCTGGCCCGCGGTGTACGCTGCCGCATTCTCCGGCTTCTACATCGCCATGTTGCTGGTGCTGTTTGCGCTGTTCTTCCGCCCGGTCGGTTTCGACTATCGCAGCAAGATAGAAGACCCGCGCTGGCGTAACACCTGGGACTGGGGCCTGTTCATCGGCGGTGCGGTTCCGGCGCTGCTGTTCGGCGTCGCCTTCGGTAACGTGATCCTCGGTGTACCGTTCGAGCTGGACGAGTTTCTACGCCCAAGCTATAGCGGCAGCTTCTTCGGTCTGCTGCGGCCCTTCGCCCTGCTTGCCGGGGTAGTCAGCCTATCCATGCTGATGACCCACGGCGCGGTATGGCTGCACATGCGTGCCGGTTCGCCGGTACAGGAACGTGCGCGCAAGGCGGCCATCGGTGGTTCGCTGGTGATGTTCGCTGCCTTCGCTCTGGCCGGTGTCTGGCTCTATATGGGTATCGATGGTTTCCGCATCGTCTCCCAGCCACCGCTGGATGCGCTGCCGAATCCGCTGGCTAAGGAGGTGGTGATGGCAAAAGGCGCGTGGATGAGCAACTACGCCAAATATCCGTGGATGATGGCGGCACCGCTACTTGGCCTGCTCGGTGCACTGGCCACCGCGCTGCTGGCATGGGTCAACCGTCCGGGTTGGGGTTTCGTTACCAGTTCACTGGCGATGGCCGGGGTGATCCTCACCGCCGGGTTCTCCATGTTCCCGTTCGTTATGCCGTCGAACAGTTCACCGGTCAGTTCACTGACTGTGTGGGATGCACCATCAAGTCACCTGACCCTGACGGTAATGTTCTGGGCGGCAATGATCTTCGTGCCGATCATCCTTGCCTACACCACCTGGACCTATCGTGCCATGTGGGGTCGGGTCACCGTCGAACACATTCGTGCGCACGACCACGAAGCCTATTAAGAGGAGAGACAACTATGTGGTATTTCGCCTGGATACTCGGCGTATTGCTGGCCTGCAGTTTCGGCATCATCAACGTGATGTGGCTGGAATCGGAGAGCTGTGTCAATGACGACGAAAACGCTCACTAGTATGGCTGCAAACGGTGGGGGTGCGCAGTGGCGCATCCCCTATCCCAATCCTTTCTGGTCGCGCCTGATTTCTATTTCGCTGGCCATCGCCCTGTCGGCATTGATCCTGATCTTTCCGCGGGCGATCGCGGTTTCTATCAGCGACGTGAATCACAGCCTGTTAAGCCTGCTGTTGTGGGGCATTGCCGTGGGCTTTGTTCACGGCGTTGGCTTTGTGCCGCGCATGGCGATCTGGCGCGTCGTTTTTAATCCCTTTATCGGCTGGCCGCTGATGGGTTATGGAATTTTTCTAACCCAGAGCACGACCTGAAAAACAAAATTCTTCTCAAAATTAGGGCTCGTTTCCTGAGGCAAGGCGCAGAGCCTGCGAGGAACGGAGTTTACAGATAGTAAATAAGTACCGGAGCAGGCTTTGCAACACAGCATCAGGGGACGAGAACAATTTTGAGATGAATTTTTGTCACTCAGGGCAAGGACGCCCACCTTTATCTCTACAGGAGATCGAATTATGAAAATTGCTGTAACCAG
Source organism: Thiohalomonadaceae bacterium (assembly GCA_050302275.1). GTDB lineage: Bacteria > Pseudomonadota > Gammaproteobacteria > Thiohalomonadales > Thiohalomonadaceae > JAPHTQ01. The sequence goes on from JBNLAT010000036.1 coordinate 3,617, forward strand.
TCAGAACCGCCGTGAGATCACTGAGCATGCGGGACGTTGTCGCAAGTACTGGATCTACGATGTTGAAGACAAACAGATCATCAACAAAGAACTGCTGGAGCTGCCAATGGAACAATCTTTCCATGAGAGTGCCGCGCACCAGCCACATCCACTGGATGTCGCAGCGGTATTAATCAGCGGCAGCATGGGCCAGGGCATGTACCTGCGCCTCGCGTCCAAAGGCATTATCGGCATCGTCACCGGTGAGAAGGACCCGGACCGTGCGGTGAACGAATACCTGGCCGGTAATTTGGCACCGGTTGGCGATGCGATCGGTTGCCGACATGGCGATGCCCATCATCACCATTGAGGCGACAGGGTTAATTGGTATTTAAGCCAGGGAGGGCTACGATCTTGGCGGGTTGGCACGAGGAGTGTATCGTGCCGTAGTTCAACCGCTAAGGATCGGTCGCCAATGAAACCGCTTTATCTTTTGCTGGGCCTGATGGTTTTGCTCAGCGCGTGCAGCGATGACAATGCTGCCAACAAGGCCAAGGCCGGGCCAACTCCCCTGCAGATCGAGGCCACCACCGTTACCCGGCAATCGCTGGGACAGTCGATTAGCCGTACCGGCACCCTGCGTGCCGAGCAGGAGGTCAAACTGCTCGCCGAGGAGGAAGGCCGGGTAGACAAGGTACCTGTCTACGAGGGCGACCATGTCGAGCGGGGCGACCTGCTACTGCAACTGGATGACTCGCAGCTGCGCGCCGAGGTAAAAAAAGCTAGCGCGCAACGCAAACAGGCGAAACTGGATGTGCAGCGTCTGGAGCGGTTGCAGAACAGTAAGTTGATCACCGAGGACGAACTGGCACGAGCACGCACCGCCTTCGATATCGCTGTGGCAGAAGAAGACCTGCTGCAATCCCGCCTGGACAACACCCGTATCACCGCCCCCTTTGCCGGTGTGATCAGTCAGCGGCTGGTCGAGCCGGGAGATGTGGCAGCCAAATTCACTCACCTGCTCTCCCTTACCTCCATCGACACCCTGCTGGCCGAGCTTTCCATCTCCGAATTGCTGTTACCGGGGCTGGCGGTGGGCGACAAGGTCACCATCATGCTCGACGCGCTGGGTGATCAGCGTTTCGACGGCACCGTGCTGCGCATCCATCCCACCGTCGACCCGGTGACCCGCCAGGGTATCGTCGAGATACGTATCGCCGAACCACCGGAACAGGCCAAACCGGGACAGCTCTGCCGCGTAGAACTCAAGCTACGCCCACGGCCACGCCTGCTCATCCCCTTCTCGGCGCTACGCCGCGATACTCAGGGGGCGTTCGTCTACCGTATCGATGCTGAACAGAAGGCACGCCGCACCGCTGTACGTAGCGGCATCCACCTGGATAATGCGGTGGAAATCCTCGATGGCCTCAGCGATGGTGATCGGGTCGTCAGCAACGGCTTCCTCGGCCTGGCCGACGGTATGCTGGTTAAGGCAACACCCGCTTCGCAGCCATGAACCAGCGCTTTTCTGCGATTCACAGCGGAGGTATCGCCGCCTGGTCGATCCGGCATCCGGTCGGAGTCTCCATGCTTGCCGCTGCGGTGGTGGTACTCGGCTTGTTCTCCCTCGGCAGACTCTCGGTCGATCTGCTGCCGCATCTGATCTATCCGGAGATCCGCGTACGTATCCTCGACCCGGGCGTACCTGCCACGGTGATGGAGGATCGGATCACCCGCCAACTAGAGGAACAACTGGCGATCACCGAAGGCGCCACCGCGATCCAGTCGAGCAGTAATGAGGGTGGCAGCAATGTCGACCTAACCTTCGAATACGGCAGTGATATCGATCTGGCACTACGCGATGCCAGTACCCGACTCGATCGAGCCAAACGCTTCCTTCCCGATACCATCCAGCCGCCGGTGATCTACAAACGCGACCCGTCGCAGATCCCGGTGACCGAATTTGTTATCAGTTCACAGAGCCTCGATTCGGCGGCGCTGCGCGACTGGGTCGACTACGACTTCTCTAAACAGTTTCTCAACCTGCCCGGCGTCGCTGCGGTGGAAGTGGGCGGCGGCACCCTGCGTGAAATTCTGATCGAACCGGATCAACAACGTATGGCCGCGCTGGGGATCGACACCGATTCCCTGATTAACCACATCCAGCAGAATAACCAGGAACTTCCGGCCGGTCGTCTCACCATGGCGCGCCAGGAACTGAGCAGTCGCACCTCGGCCCGTTTCCGTACCCTCGACGATCTTCGTGCCTTGCCAATCCCGTTAGCCGACGGCACTACCCTGCCTCTGGAACAACTGGCGAAGATCCACGACGGCCACAGTGACGAGCGAATCAAGGTCCGACTCAACGATACGCCCGGGGTCAAAATCGCGATCCAGAAACAACCGGCGGCCAATACCGTCGAAGTGGTGGATGCGGTCAACCAGCGTCTGGATGAACTTCGTCGCCAGCGTTTGATCCCTGACGATATCGGCATCGCGCAGGTCTCGGATCAGGCGGTCTATGTACGCAATGCGTTAAACAACGCCAGCCTCGCCGCCCTCAGCGGTACCCTGCTGGCGATGCTGGTGGTCTACCTGTTTCTTGGCGATCTGCGCCGCACCCTGATCATCGGCAGCGCGATTCCCTTTGCGGTAATGGTCACCTTCGCCCTGATGGCGATGGGCGGTTTGACCTTTAACATCATGACCCTCGGTGGACTGGCCCTCGGTGTCGGTATGCTGGTGGACAACACCATCGTCATGCTGGAAAACATTCAGCGCCACCAGGCGGCGGGCGAACATGGCGAAGAAGCGGGCACCGCTGCCGCCGCTGAAATTAACAGTGCAATCGTCGCTGCGACCAGTACCAACCTGGCAGCCGTCTTACCGTTCCTATTTATCGGTGGCCTGGTCGGTCTGCTGTTCCGCGAACTGATCTTCACCATCTCCGCGGCGATTGTCGCCTCGATGCTGGTCGCCCTGACTCTGGTCCCCACCTGGGCGGTACGGGTCAAACGGCAGGCGACCAACCGCGCCAGCAAACTGATCAATCATTTTGTCTCCAGCCTGCAGGAGCGTTACAGCGATCTGCTCGGCAAACTGATCGCCAGACCCATACTGCAACTCTCCGTGGTCGCAGTGCTGCTCACTGCCCTGCTGCTTAGTAGCATGATCTTTGGCGGCGCCAAACAGGTATTCCTGCCCGACATGGACACTGGCGAGATCAGCATCAGCATCAGTGCCGACCCGGGAATCTCCCTGGAAGAGATGGATAGCAATGTTCGCCGAATCGAGAAACTACTGCGCAGCAAAGCGGAGGTGCAATCGGTCTACTCGCTGGTTGGCGGATTCATCTTCGGCCGTACCGAGCGGGAGAGCAGCAACCGCAGCACCATCACCGTGCAACTGGTGCCACGTAGTGAGCGCGAACTGGGCAGTAACGAATGGATTCAGCAGGTACAAAAACAGATCAACGGACTGGACCTCATCGGTTACAAAATCCGCATGCGTAGTCGTGGCATTCGCGGTATCCGCATCAGCAGTGGCGATGACGATCTCAGTATTCGCCTACAGGGCCCTGACGTACAGATACTCACCGAACTGGCGGACCGTCTGGTGAAACACCTGAAGGGCGTAGCGGGCATTCGCAACCTGCAACACTCCGCCGAAGAAGTGCGCCAGGAGTTGAGCATCCGCCTCAAGCGCGAGCGTCTGGCGCAACTCGGTCTTGATGCAACGACCGTGGGGCGCACCCTGCAGCTGGCGCTGGAAGGTGAGGTGATCAGCGACTATCTGGAAAATGATCGCGCCTACGATATCCGCATTCGCCTGCCGCAACGTGAAGTAAACAGTCCCGAGGCACTGGAGCAACTGGTGTTGCGCAATGCAGTAGACGGTCAGGCGTTGCATCTCAATGAAGTGGCGCAGGTGGAGCTGATCGCCGCACCAGCGGAGATCCGTCGTGACCGTCAGCGGCGTATCGTCGAAGTCAGCGCTTCGCTTACCGGTGACATCACCTATGGCGAAGTCTATCAGGCACTGCAACAACGTCTTGCCGACTTTCAGCTACCCCAGGGCTACACCGTTTACGATGGCGGCGAGTTTGAATCGCTACAACAGGGTCGTCGTCTCAGTCAGTTATTACTCGGCCTGGCACTGTTCCTGGTCTTCGTCGTGATGTCGGTACAGTATGAATCGCTGCGTAACCCGGTGGTGATTCTGCTCGGTGTTCCCTTTGCAGTGATCGGCGTTGCCCTTGGCTTGATCGTGACCGGGCTACCGCTGTCGATGCCGGTGTGGCTGGGGATGATTATGCTGGCGGGGATCGTGGTGAATAACGCGATCATTCTGGTGGAGTATATGGACATCGCCCGCGGCAGCGGCATGGCACTGGATGAAGCGATCACCGAGGCGGCACGTTTGCGTCTGCGGCCGATCCTGATGACCACCCTGACCACGGTAGTAGGCATGTTACCGCTGGCATTGGGTTGGGGAGAAGGGGCAGAGATGTTGCAGCCACTGGCAGTAGCGTTAATCGCCGGACTCTCCATGTCGCTGCTGGTTACGCTGGTACTGATCCCGATCCTCTATCGTGTCACCCACATCTGGCTAACGAAAAAGCCTGTCTGATCACCGCTTAGTCGTTGTCCTTGTCTGAACGGTTGTTCAGTTCTTCCGACTCGTAACGATTCAACGCATCTTCCATCGCCTCTTCGCTATCCAGCGATTCAGCCGCTTCCAGCTCCTCTTCGCGTTCGCGCTTGAGACGCAGGAAGTAGCGCGAGGCGATCAGCCCCATCTCAAACAGCAACCACATCGGTAACGCCAATAGCGTCTGCGAAATCACATCGGGGGGCGTTAGCAACATACCGATGATAAAGGCACCGACAACAATATAGGGACGCTTCTCTGCCAGGCTCTCCGGCGTCGTCACACCTGTCCATACCAGCAGGATAGTGGCGATCGGCACTTCAAAGGCTACGCCAAAGGCGAAAAAGATCTTCAGTATAAAGTCGAGGTATTCACTGATATCGGTCATCACCGCCACACCTTCCGGCGCCACGGTGACAAAGAAACTGAACATTAGTGGAAAAACCACGTAGTAAGCGAAGACCATACCCAGATAGAACAGCAGGGTGCTGGAAAACAGCAGTGGCAGGATCAGCTTGCGCTCGTGGGTATAGAGTCCCGGCGCGATAAAGGCCCACATCTGGTAAAGAATAAAGGGCATCGCGGCAAAGATGGAGAGCACCAGCGCCAGCTTCATCGGGGTAAAGAAGGTGCCCGCCGGTTTAGTGGAGATCATGCTCGCCCCTTCGGGCAAACGATCGATCAGTGGCATGGCAACGATATGGTAAAGATCGTTGGCAAAGTAAAAAACACCAAGGAAAATAATCAATACGGCAAGCACTGCACGAAGCAGGCGGTCGCGCATCTCAACAAGGTGGGTTAGCAGTGGCTGTTCGACATCTGGAGTGTGCTGGGGTTGTTCACTCACTGGACTTCCCCTTTTCGGCTTCTTTGCTCTCGCTCTCCGCCTTCTCTTCCGACGGCATCGCCTTCACCAGATAATCCGGCTTCTGCTCCAGTTCATCGAGGGTGGTTTTGGTCTCTTCCAGAATTTCGTGAATGCCGCTGCTGCGTGCCTGCTCATCCATAATTCGCTTCAGTTCCTCGGCTCGCAGTTCCTTGTCGATATCGGCCTTCACCGACATAACAAAACCACGCATCCGTCCGGCCCACAGACCAGCGGTACGAGCGACCTTGGGCAGGCGCTCGGGACCGATCACCAGCAAGGCGACGACGGCGATGACCGTCAGTTCCCAGAAACCGATATCAAACATGTCTATCTACCGCGGTAGCGATCAGGCTTTGTCTTTTTCTTCTTTTGCTTCGCCTTCGATCACTTCGCCTTCGGCAGATTCTTTTTGCTCCAGATTGGCCTGCTCTTTTTTCTCAGCTTCGCCTTCCTTAACCGCATTCTTAAAGCCTTTTACCGCACCGCCAAGATCACCGCCGATATTCTTCAGTTTCTTGGTGCCGAACAGCAGCACGACGATAGCCAGGATGATCAACAGTTGCCAGATGCTAATGCCCATTTTGTTCTACTCCGCTTGTTTAGAAACCCGGCAGGTCGTCGCCGCCGAGAAGATGGATATGTAGATGGAAGACCTCCTGGCCGCCACCTTTACCGGTATTGATGATGGTTCGAAAACCCGTATCGAGTCCCTGCTCGCGGGCCAGTTGCGGCAACAGCCGCAGCATATGATTCATCAGCGCATCGTGCGCCGGAGTCAGTTCATTCAGGCTTTCAATGTGTTCCCGTGGCACCATCAACAGATGCACCGCCGCCTTGGGATTGATGTCGCGAAAAACAAAAACGTTATCATCTTCGTAGACTTTGTCCGAAGGAATGTCGCCGTTAATGATCTTGCAGAAGAGACAGTCGTCCATTACTTATTCCTGTTCGCCTTTTCTTCCAGACCGGAAAGACCGAAACGTCGTTCCAGTTCTTCGAGGACCTGTTGTGGCTCCAGTCCCTGTTGCTTGAGTAATACAAGAGTGTGGAACCAGAGGTCGGCCACTTCGTAAATGATCTTATCGGCCGCACCGTCCTTCGCCGCCATCACGGTCTCGGTCGCCTCTTCACCAATCTTTTTCAGGATCGCATCGAGACCCTTGTGGTAAAGACTCGCCACATAGGAGCTATCCGGCGCTGCACTTTTGCGCGCCTCCAGTACCTCGGCCAGTTTTTCCAAAGTATCGCTGCTCATCGCATGCTCACTTGTAGATATCCTTGGGGTCCTTGATGACAGGATCAATCTCGACCCAGGCATCCCCTTCCAGTTCACTGTAAAAACAGCTTTCCCTGCCGGTGTGACAGGCAATACCGCCGACCTGCTCGATGGTCAGCAGCAGCACATCTTTGTCGCAATCGACACGAATGCTTTTAACTTTCTGCACATGGCCCGACTCTTCGCCCTTATGCCACAGCTTGTTGCGTGATCGGGAGAAGTAAACCGCTTCTTTTTTTTCTGCCGTCATGGCCAGCGATTCACGGTTCATCCAGGCAAACATTAATACCCGGCCGCTACCCTCTTCCTGGGCAATCACCGGCACCAGGCCATCGTCGGTCCATTTGATCTCGTCCAGCCAGTTGCTCACAGGCGAACCTCGATACCGTGATCCGCCATACACTGCTTCGCCTGCTCCACAGTGTATTCACCAAAGTGGAAGATACTCGCCGCCAGCACTGCTTCGGCATGACCTTCGCTGACGCCTTCGGCGAGGTGTTCCAGATTACCGACGCCGCCAGAGGCGATCACCGGCACATGTACCGCATCGGCGATGGCGCGGGTTAACGCCAGGTCAAAACCGTTTTTGGTGCCGTCGCGATCCATACTGGTCAGCAGGATTTCACCGGCGCCGTAGTCGACCATCTTCTTGGCCCATTCGATTGCATCGATACCGGTAGGCTTGCGTCCACCGTGGGTGAAAATCTCCCACTTGGCGGGACTATCGCTGACCTGCTTGGCATCGATAGCAACGACAATACATTGCGAACCAAACTTCTCCGCCGCCTCTTTAACAAACTCCGGATTGAATACCGCAGCGGTATTGATCGCGACTTTATCTGCACCGGCATTCAACATTCGACGAATGTCTTCCACTTTGCGAATGCCGCCGCCAACGGTCAGCGGAATAAAAACCTGTCCGGCGACCTCTTCAACCACGTGCACCATGGTCTCACGCTCATCGGAGGAAGCGGTGATATCGAGAAAGGTGATCTCATCAGCGCCCTGTTCGTCGTAACGTTTGGCCACCTCAACCGGATCGCCTGCGTCACGGATATCGACGAACTGTACCCCTTTGACCACACGGCCGTTATCTACATCAAGACAGGGGATGATACGTTTTGCCAGTGCCATCTCAGTCGCTCTTCAATTACAGGAAAGTGTCGGGGCAAAGTTCGTCGGCCAGTTTCTGGCCTTCGGCAAAGTCGAGGGTGCCTTCATAGATTGCACGCCCGGTAATTGCACCCGAGATACCTTCGTCCGCTGCAGCACAAAGTGCCTTTACGTCATCAAGATTAGTAATGCCGCCAGAAGCGATGATCGGAATGCTTACCGCCTGCGCCAGTTTCACTGTCGCCTCGACATTCACCCCGGTCATCATGCCGTCACGACCGATGTCGGTGTAGACGATGGCACTCACACCATCCTCTTCGAAATGCTTGGCCATATCGATCACATCGTGCTTGGAAAGCTTCGACCAACCATCGATGGCGACCTTGCCATCCTTTGCATCAAGACCAACGATGATATGTCCGGGAAACTCCAGACAGAGATCGTTAATGAAGTGCGGCGCGCTCACTGCCTTGGTGCCGATGATGACGTACTGTACTCCGGCATCGAGATAACTCTGCACAGTCTCCTCGTCACGGATACCGCCACCGATCTGGATCGGCAGATCCGGATAGGCCTCGGCAATCGCGTGTACCACATCGTGATTAACCGGCTTACCCTCGAAGGCACCGTTCAAGTCCACCAGATGTAGACGACGCGCACCAGCCTCGACCCAGCGTGCGGCGACCGCTACCGGATCATCGGAGAAAACCGTTTCATCCTCCATTCGCCCCTGTCTAAGACGCACACACTTGCCGTCCTTCAGATCAATGGCGGGAATCAACAACATCGCTCAAATCCTCTTCCATGCTGCCATCGCTATCGATGGCCTGTTACCAAGATACTGTCTGCGCGGCAGACAGTCCCATATATATAGTTAAAGTGTACCGTCCCACTCCAGGAAATTAGCATACAGCTGCAGACCTGCATGCTGGCTCTTTTCCGGGTGAAACTGCGTGGCAAAAATATTTCCCCGCGCCAGTGCCGCCGCAATGCCGACACCGTGACGCGCACTACCCGCCAGCAGACTTTCTTCTGCCGGGGTGACGTAGTAGCTGTGGACGAAGTAGAAGCGAGTGTCCTGCTCAATGCCCTGCCACAACGGGTGGGAAATCTCCTGATGCACCTGATTCCAGCCCATGTGCGGCACCTTGAGCGTAGCGCCCGTTTCGGGATCGGTCAGCTGGTTACCAAAAAAGGAGACACGACCGGGCAAAATCCCCAGGCAATCGGTACCGCCATTTTCCTCGCTGAAATCCATCAAGGCCTGCATGCCGACACAGACACCGAGAAACGGCTTACTCTGCACCACTTCGGCAATCACCTGATCCAGACCGAAACGACGGATCTCCGCCATACAGTCACGGATCGCGCCAACCCCGGGTAACACCACCCGATCCGCAGAACGGATCAGCTCTGCCTCGTGAGTCACACGAATTTCATCGACCTTGCCGGTATGTTCGAGGGCCTTGGCAACAGAGTGCAAATTGCCCATACCGTAGTCGATCACTGCCACACTGCTCATGGAAGCTGTCTCTTCAAGATATGCTGAATAGTGATATGAGTCCCACCGGGAACGAGATTATACGACCTACAGGCTGCCCTTGGTTGAAGGTGTCTTACCCTGCATCCTCTCATCTGCCTCCAGTGCCATACGCATAGCACGGCCTAGTGCCTTGAACACAGTCTCGGCGATGTGGTGGGCATTGCTACCGCGCAGATTGTCCACGTGCAGGGTGACATGGGCGTGATTGACGAATCCCTGCAGAAATTCCTGCAGCAGATCGACATCAAACTCGCCGATACGGGCGCGGGGATAGTCGACGTGGTACTCCAGGCCGGCACGCCCGGAAAAGTCGATCACCACCCGTGACAACGCCTCGTCCAGCGGCACGTAGGCGTGGCCGTAACGACGAATCCCTTTTTTATCGCCCACGGCCTTGGCAAACGCCTGGCCGAGCGTGATTCCCACATCCTCGACGGTGTGATGTGCATCGATGTGAAGATCGCCGTTGGCTTTAACGCCAAGATCGATAAGACCGTGGCGCGCCACTTGATCCAGCATGTGCTCAAGAAAGGGCACGCCGGTATCGAAACTGGCACTACCTTCACCGTCCAGATCGACGCTAACTTCGATTTTTGTTTCCAGGGTATCGCGTTTTACCGTGGCCTTGCGTCCAGCCATGGGGGTCCTCGTCAGGGAGTTCATAGTTAATGAAGCTACATAGCATACTCTGAACCGTCACACGATTAAACAAACCTGACACAAACACATAAGAATTCGCTGATATTGCATCATGCCCGGAAATGTAAGAGGATGCCGGAGCTAACAACAGCATCCATCCCCCCGGAGAGAGCTGGTCATGACGCAAGTTGCAAGTAATACTGCGGTAAAGCTCGACGCGATCAAGGTCGCCTGCAAGGACTGCAATCTATTTCAGTTATGCCTGCCTGTAGGCATCGACGCCAAGGAACTGGAAGAGCTCGACAGCATCATCAAACGCCGCCGCCCGGTCAAACGCGGTGAGCACCTTTTTCATGTTAACGATCCCTTCCAAGCTATCTATGCGGTACGCTCCGGATCGATCAAAACCTACACCCCAACCGAAGATGGACACGAACAGGTAACCGGTTTTCACCTGCCAGGCGAACTGCTCGGGCTGGATGCAATCAATCTGTTGCACCACCCCTGTGCCGCCAAGTCACTGGAAACCACCAGTATCTGCGAGATCCCCTTCGACCGACTGGAAGAGCTGAGCATGCGCCTGCCCAGCCTGCAGCATCAATTACTAAAGATAATGAGTAAGGAGATCCTGCACGACCAGTCACTGTTGATGTTGTTGGGTAAGAAGAGCGCGGAGGAACGGCTAGCTGCGCTGCTGCTCAGCCTCTCCACCCGCTATCAGCAACGGGGCTTCTCCCCTACCGATTTCTATCTGAGCATGTCGCGTAACGACATCGGTAACTACCTCGGCCTCGCGGTCGAGACCGTCAGCCGCCTGTTTACCCGCTTTCAGGACGAAGGCCTGCTCAGTGTGCAACGCAAACATATCTGCATCCTCGACCTGCCCCGGCTACGCGCTATAGCTAATGCGCCTAGCGTTCGCCAGAGCAGTAATGATGCTTGATCAGAGCAGTTAAAAGGCGGTACAAATGGCGCTGAGCGAAAAGACCTGTTTTCCAGAAAAAGCTGTGGCAAATGGCTTATTCATTGACAAAAATCAATGTTCTGGTATGGTCTTTTCGTCTACCATGCTATCCGCTGCAATGAGAACTTGGGGGTTATTCTTGTACGGAGAGCGCGGCTAAGAAGAAAAATACTCGAGTATTTTTATAGGGTTAAAAGGTAAAACTAAAGCCCTGACTCAGCCGAATCACGCCCTCCCGCAGAAGAAAGCAGTCCGAATCGGCACGACAAGGTCGAATCACCCAAAATCCCCTCGTTTTCGCACGTGAATAGTTTTCAGGAGTCCCTGCGCCCAGGCGTGTGGGCGTTGCAGGTAAAACAGCAGAAAGGGGAGGACGCAATAGAGAGAGATATATCAACTTCAATCCACCTGGGTTGTGATATTCCTGCTCAGCTACCTGCAAAATCCCCCTAATTTGGTGGTAGCCCCTGGGCATCCGATAGGTACAACAATTTTTGTAACAACAAAAGGAGACTACTCGTGGAAACAACACAAGTAGAGAAGTACAACTTCGACGTCGTACGGTGGTTCGCCGTAATGGCCGTCGTCTATCTGGTCGTAGGTACCCTCGTGGGCGTCTACGTAGCATCGGAGCTGGCCTGGCCGGTTCTTAATATGGACCTGGCCGAGCTCAGCTTCGGTCGTCTGCGTCCGCTGCACACCAACGCAGTTATCTTTGCCTTCGGCGGCTGTGTGCTGATGGCTACCGCTTACTACTCAGTACAACGCACCTGCGGTGTACGTCTGTGGAGCGACAAGATGGCATGGTTCACCTTCTGGGGCTGGAACCTGATCATCGTCTCCGCAGTAATCTCTTTCCCACTGGGCCTGACCTCTGGTAAAGAGTACGCTGAGCTGGAATGGCCGATTGATATCGCAATCGCCGTTGTCTGGCTGGCCTACATGGGCAACTTCGTGATGACCCTGGCCACCCGCAAATCCAGCCACATCTACGTTTCCAACTGGTTCTTCCTCGGCATGATGGTGATGATCACCTACCTGCACGTGGTTAACTCTCTGGCTATTCCGACCGACCTGTTCCACTCCTACTCCGTATTCTCTGGTGTTCAGGACGCGATGGTTCAATGGTGGTGGGGACACAACGCGGTAGGTTTCTACCTGACTGCTGGCTTCCTCGGCATCATGTACTACTTCGTACCGAAGCAGGCTAACCGTCCGGTATTCTCATACCGTCTGTCTGTTATCCACTTCTGGGCACTGATGTTCGGTTATGTATGGCTGGGTGCTCACCACCTGCAGTACACCGCTCTGCCTGACTGGACCGGTTCTCTGGGTGCCGCCGTTTCCCTGGCGATGATCATCCCGTCCTGGGGTGGTGCCATCAACGGTATGATGACCCTCTCCGGCGCCTGGGATAAGCTGCGCGACGACTACATCCTGCGCTTCCTGATTATGTCTCTGGCCTTCTATGCCATGTCCACCTTCGAAGGTCCGGTCATGTCGTCCAAGACCGTTAACGCCCTTTCCCACTACACCGACTGGACCGTTGGTCACGTACACTCCGGTGCGCTGGGTTGGGTTGCGATGGTTGCTTCCGGTGCTCTCTATCACATGATTGAGAAGCTGTGGAACACCCGCATGTACTCCGCCAAACTGGTTAACCTGCACTTCTGGCTGGCCACCATCGGCGCGGTTGTCTACATCTCCGCGATGTGGGTATCCGGCATCATGCAAGGTCTGATGTGGCGTGACTACGACGAGTTCGGCACCCTGACCTACACCTTTGCCGAATCCGTTGCTGCAATGCACCCCTACTACGCCATGCGCGCCATCGGTGGTGTGATTTACTGGCTGGGTGGCGTTGTCATGCTGTACAACACCGTAATGACTATCCGCCAGGCCGCGGGTTCACGTAGCGCTTCCGCTGCTACCGCCAGCGCCTAAGTAGGAGGACATATAACAATGGCTGATCAAATCCATTCAACAAAACTGCAGGACAAGACAGAACGTAACGTCTTCGTCATGCTCGCCATGCTGATGGTTCTTCTTTCCGTAGGTGGTCTGGTGGAAATCGCTCCGCTGTTCTACCTGAAAGACACCATGGAGCATAACAACCACCCGGAAATCGTCTGGGATCGTAAGGCGGGTCAAACCCTGGCCTCCTGGAAAGCCGGTGACGGCGTCCGTCCTTATACCCCGCTGGAACTGGCTGGTCGCGACGTTTACAAGCGTGAAGGTTGCTACCTCTGCCACTCCCAGATGATTCGTCCGTTCCGTGACGAGAAAGAGCGCTATGGCCACTACAGCCTGGCTTCCGAATCCATGTACGACCACCCCTTCCAGTGGGGCTCCAAGCGTACTGGTCCGGACCTGGCCCGTGTTGGCGGCAAATACTCTGACGAGTGGCACCGCCGTCACCTGATGGCTCCGCGTTCTGTAGTACCCGAGTCCGTTATGCCTAACTACCCCTGGCTGGCTAAAGCCACCGTCGATCCTGGCCACACACAAGATGTGATGCGCGTCATGACGATGCTTGGCGTTCCCTACACCCAGGACGACATCGCCACCGCTGCCGAAGAAGTTAAAGGCAAAAGCGAGCTGGATGCTGTCGTAGCCTACCTGCAGGTACTGGGCACTATGGTTAAGTTCCAGGATAAGGACTACCGCAACTAATGGAGAGTCTGAAGGAATACTTCCATACCGACTGGGCAGCGATGACGCTGCACGACTGGATTGGTCTGATCGTATCAGTCGGCATCTTCTGCCTGATGGTGTGGGCCTACGTATTCGTCTTCAATCCTAAGAACAAAGACAAACTCGAGTCACAGCGTCATCTGCCCTTTGAGGAAGATGACGCCTCTATCGAAACGGAGAACAGAAAATGAGTGACAACGCTAATCCGTATAGTGCACCGGATACCGGGCACCTGTGGGATGACACCCTGCGCGAGCTGACCAATGATCCGCCGAAGTGGTGGATGCTGGGCTTCCACGCAAGCTGGATTTTGGTACTGGCTTACGGTCTTATCTACCCGATGTGGCCGATGCTGACCACCCACACCAAGGGCTTCACTGGCTGGACTGCTATCAAAGAATACAAGCAGGACCTGGGTGCCATCGAAGCAAAACGCGCCAAGTACGAGAATCAACTGCCCGGCATGTCCGCTGCAGCGATTCTGGCTGACAGCGAACTGAAGAACTACGTAATTCGCTCTGCCAAAGTACTGTTCGGTGATAACTGCGCCGCCTGCCACGGCACTGGTGGTCAGGGTAACCCTGGCTATCCGGTACTGGCTGACGACGACTGGCTGTATGGTGGTGACATCAACACCATCGTAACCACCGTCACCGGTGGCCGTAACGGTATCATGACTGCTAACGCACCGATGCTTAACGATGCAGAAACCGAAGAACTGGTTGATGCGGTTATGGCCGGCAAGCCGACCAGCACCCCGCTGTTCACCAGCAAGGGCTGTATCGCTTGCCATGGTCCGGACGGCAAAGGTCAGACCTTCATGGGTTCTGCCAACCTGACCGACGGTATCTGGCGTTTTGTGGCCAAAGACCAGCGTGCCAGCGTAAAGCAGACTATCCTTCATGGTGTGAACGATCCGTCTGACCCGCAGACCCGCAACGCGGTTATGCCGAAGTTCGGCGGTGGTAAACTGTCTGACACCGAAATCAAGAAGCTGGCCGTATACGTCCATGCTCTTGGCGGTGGCCAGTAAGTAGTAGTAACCGGTAAGGGTGGCGTAAGCCACCCTATCCAATGTGCGGGCTGCATGCCCCTGCATGCGGCCCATAGCAAAAGGGGATGTAACTATGGATGCAGTAGCTTTCTGGTCAATCGTAACTGTCGTTGCCACCGTTCTGGTTCTGGTCGTCATCGGCATTCGTGTGGGTAAGCAGATTAACTCTACCCACTCACAGGACTGATTGCAGTCGAACGGAATTCGGCAATATAAAAACAAGATACACAGGGGGGATTCATTCCCCCCTTTTTTTTTCTTCTCCCACCCCTGAAAACACGGCAATAACAACAACGCTGGCATGGTTATCGCGGCGATTTATCCCTAAATCAGTGCACACCACAAGTGTGTCATAACTGTTATTCAGTGGTTCCTTATAGTGTGATAACATCGCCCGTTACAACTACAGCGAGGAGTCAGGGAGAGACGATATGGACGGTTGCCGGTAGTACTTTTTGGCCGGTTATTTTTTAGTGATTTGCCCTTATCCTTGTTGGGTGGGCGGGAGGCACAAGTGAACGATACTTCCGACGCGAAGCAGAAGATTGCAGACGACCTGTATGAAGAGGCCGGTACCTGGCATGTAAATGTCGAAGCAGGTACGGTTTTCCCCCGGCGCATGACCGGTAAATTCCGCACAATCAAATGGCTAACTCACGCTGTTTGGCTCTTCTTCTTCCTTGGCCCTTATATGCGCTGGAATGGACGTCAGGCAATCCTGCTCGATATCCCCGATCGCCAGTTTCATTTCTTCGACCTCACCGTTCTCCCCCAGGACGTCTGGATGCTTTCTCTGATCCTGATGTTCTTTGCCATCCTGCTCGCGGTCGTCACCTCGATAGCCGGGCGTGTTTTCTGCGGCTTCTTCTGCTTCCAGACCTCCTGGACCGATCTGTTTATGTGGATCGAGGAGAAAATCGAAGGCAATCCCGGACAACGGCGTAAACTACTCGATGCGCCACTGAGCCTGCGAAAAATCCGCCTGAAAGGCACCAAATATGCCATCTGGCTGGTTATCGCCATGCTCACCGGGCTCAGTTTCGCCGCCTGGTTCACCGATGCCTTTGAGCTGTGGAAGAGCTATTTCACCCTAACTGCACCGACGGTCGCCTGGGCGGTGCTCGGCCTGTTTACTGTCGGCACCTTCGTTCTCGCCGGCTTCATGCGCGAGCAGGTGTGTTTCTGGCTCTGCCCCTATGCCCGTATTCAGGGGGTTATGTACGACCGTGAAACCATCCTGCCGGCCTACGATTTCAAGCGTGGCGAACCACGCGGCAAACTGAAAAAGGGTGAAACAGAACCGGGTAACGGCGACTGTATCGACTGTAATCTTTGCGTCGCGGTCTGCCCCACCGGTATCGATATCCGCGGCGGTCAGCAGGAGGGCTGTATCACCTGTGCCCTGTGTATCGACGCCTGTGATTCGGTGATGGCCAAAATCAACAAACCGAAAGGGCTGATTCGTTACGCTTCCCTGGATGAACTCGATGGCAAACCAACCCTGCCGCTCTATAAACGCCCACGTCCGTTGGTCTACATCGGTATTCTGCTGATCGCACTGACCGGTATCGGTTATGGCCTGACTCACCTGGGTACGCTGGAGCTGAAGGTTATCCACGAACGTTCACCGCTGTTCGTTCAGCTCAGTGACGGCTCCATCCAGAACCGCTACGACGTCAAGATCCTGAATAAACAGGACAAGCCGATTGAAATTATGATTACCGCGACTGGTCCGGAGGGGCTGGAAATTTCCGATGCCGACAAGCCGCTGAGTATTCACCCAGGCCGTTTGCTGTCACACATCGTCTACGTGAAAGTGCCGCGTAGCAGCCTGGATAGTCCCCGTGTTCCGCTGATTTTCAAGGCCTATAACGCCAAGAATCCAGAGGACCATGTGGAATATGAGAGCGCCTTCTTCAGCGCCCGATAAGGGCGCCGAGTTAGGCTGGGCGTTCTTTATAGCATCTTAACTACTGTTCGGGAGTCAGGTAACAAGATGTTCATCTCGCAAGATAGCAAACAGGCCTTTCGCAACCCATGGGTATTGGGTTGGCTTGGCCTGTTAGTCCTCGTGGTTCTGGTTAACGTTGTCTTTATCGTAACCGCCTTCAACACCACCCCCGGGTTGGTGGACAAGAACTATTACGAAAAAGGCCGCGACGTTGAAAAGAACTTTCTCAAGAAACAGCAGGCGAAGAACCGTCTCGGCTGGGAACTCAGCCTGAACCTCCCGGATGAGGTCTATGCTGGCCAGGCAACCAGCTTCAGCATTAACGTGGTCGACGCCATGGGAATGCCGTTGCGTGGTGCACAGGCAAAACTTCAGGCTTATCGCCCTTCGGACGCCAATGCCGATTACAACACGGAAATGGAGATGGTGGCCGATGGCGTATTTCAGTCGCGCCTGACTTTGCCACTCAAGGGCATTTGGGACATTAAGGTAGTTGTACAGCAAGGTGAGGAAGAACTGGAAGTCTCCCGCCGCATTAGCGCACTAGTACCTTAAGTTTCATCCATGAGCCGTGATCTCCAAGCCGGCGAGTGCTTTCACTGTGGCCTGCCACTACCGCCAGAGAAAAGCTTCAGCGAGGAGATCGATGGCGCAACCCGCGACTTCTGTTGTTTTGGCTGCCAGTCGGTATGCCAGGCTATCTATGAAGCGGGCCTGCAGGGTTTCTACCAGCGTACGCCGGAAGGAACCCTGCTCTCCCCACCTCCAGAACCACCCAAAGATACCGCGCTCTACGACCTCGACGAGGTGCAGGAGGAGTTCACTCACATCCTCGGCGAGCAGCGTGAGATCCACCTGCTAGTTGAAGGTATCCACTGCGCCGCTTGTGTCTGGTTGATCGAACGGACGCTGGGACGTCTTCCCGGTGTGCTCAGTGCCCAGGTCAATCTATCAGGAAAACGCCTGCTGCTGCGCTGGGACAACGGTCGGGTAAAACTCTCCGAAATCATTAATCGTCTCGGCCAGATCGGCTATGCCGCGGTGCCGTTCGACCCGGAGGCTGCAGAAGGGACGATCAAGAAACAGAATCGCGCCCTGCTGTTCCGCATGGCCTTTGCCGGTTTCACCATGATGAACCTGATGTGGATCTCCATCGCCCTTTACTCGGGTGCGGATACCGCCGACGACGGCAAATTCCTCGGTCTATTCCAGTGGCTCGGTTTTGCCCTGGCTACGCCCACCCTGTTCTACTCCGGCTGGCCCTTCCTCAAGGGTGCCTGGTCCGGTCTGCGTAACCTGCACCTGACCATGGACCTGCCCATCGCCATCGGTGCCAGTACTACCTATCTCTATTCGGTCTACGTCACGCTCAATCCGACCGCCAGCGGCGAAGTCTACTTCGATACGGTGGTGAACTTTATGTTCGTGATCCTGGTAGGGCGTTACCTTGAGGCTATGTCCAAGCGTCACGCCGTTGCCGCGACCCAGCGCCTGATGGACCTGCAACCACGAGTTGCGACCTTGCTGATCGACGGCGAGGAGAAGATCACCCCGATCCGCAGCGTTAAACCCGAGCAGCTGGTTCTGGTCAAACCTGGCACCAAGATTCCGGTCGACGGTATTGTGGTTGACGGTCGCAGCAGCGTGGACGAGAGCATGCTCAGCGGCGAATCGCTGCCGGTGGAAAAGATGGTCGATACTACCGTTTCCGCCGGCACCATGAATCTGAGCAGCGCCCTGACCGTACGTGTCACCGGCACCCTGCGTAATACCGCCCTGGGCAGGATTATTGCGCTGGTTGAGGAGGCGCAGGCCTCCAAGGCGCCGATTCAGTGCACTGCCGACCGCATCGTGCCCTGGTTTGTCCTGGTCACCCTGATCCTGGCGACTCTCACCTTTGTCTGGTGGGTCAGCACCGACTTCGAGCTGGCATTGATGGCCGCCACGTCGGTACTCATCATCACCTGTCCCTGCGCCTTTGGCCTGGCAACGCCGATGGCCATTGCGGTCGCCTCGGGACAGGGGGCACGCCACGGCATTCTGGTGAAAAACGGTGAGGTGCTGGAAACCCTGTCGCAGATCAATCACGTGGTATTCGACAAAACCGGGACGCTGACCACGGGCAAAATGCGCCTGCAGCAGATCCTGCCCATGGGCGACCTGAGCGAGGATGAACTGCTGCGCCTCACCGCCGTGGCCGAGCGCTTCTCCGAACACAACATCGCCGCCGCCATTATCGATGCCGGGACCGATCGCCGCCTGATCGGCCCCAACGAGGCACCAGAGAAGTTCGAGAACGTACCAGGCAACGGTATTGAGGCTCGGGTAGACGGCAAGCATGTGGTCGCTGGCACTCCCGGTTGGCTCAAGCAGCATCAGGTTGCGCTGAATAACGATATCGAAACTACAGTGACCGAGCTTGAGGCACAGGCCTTCAGTTGCGTGCATGTGGCCGTAGACGGCATCTACGCCGGTCTACTGGCCATTGCCGATGAATTGCGCCCCGATGCCCGTACGCTGGTCGACAACCTGCGCGTTGCCGGTATACGCATGACTCTGCTAAGTGGCGACCGACGTACCGTGGCCGAAGCAGTTGCCGCACAACTGGGTGGAATGGCGGTAATCGCAGAGGTGCTACCACAGGACAAGGATCAGGTTATCCGCGAATTGCAGCAGCAGGGTGAATGGGTGGCCATGGTCGGTGATGGCATCAACGATGCGCCCGCCCTGATTCGCGCCAACGTTGGCATTGCGGTAGGTTCCGGCACCGATGTCTCGGTAGAGAGCGCCGATATCGTGCTGATGAGTGACGAACTGGACAAGGTTCGTCTGGCCACGGCCCTGTCACGTCGCGCCCTGCGCACCATCCGCCAGAACATCGGCATCTCCTTCGCCTACAACATCATCATGGTGCCATTAGCGATGATGGCCTATATCACCCCCCTGGTTGCCGCCATCTCCATGCCAATCAGCTCGCTGCTGGTGATCGGTAATGCGGCGCGCATACGCACCCTGTTCAAGGGATAAAGCCTCTGTGTTTGCCTGATTTTCTGCTGAAAAAGCGGTAACATCGGCCTTCCATACCTCAAAAAAGCAGCACAAAACCATGGAAGTTATCTACTCACTCATCCCTGGCATGATCATCCTCGGACTGATCTTTATCGGTGTACTGATCTGGGCAGTAAAACGTGGTCAGTATGATGACCTGGAAGGCGACGGCCAGCGCCTGCTACTGGACGAGGATGAAGAAAAGCTACCGGAAGAGAGTAAGGAAGGGGGGCGCAAGCCCCGGATTGGGATGGATTTCCCCGATGCCGACGACTGAGAGCCGTTTACTCCGCCTTCACCGTTTGCGCCTGCTCCAGCAAAGGACGTCTTACCCTCTCGAACTGACTCGGCGGCACATACTGTAAGACCTCTTTCGCATCCGGATTCAACGCGACATCCAGACCCTTATCCGGGTAGAGCCAGTGCACGACCTTACCGTCGCTCTCGGTAATCCGCTCAGCCGGTTCACCAAAACGTGTCATGACCAGTTTTTCATCCAGATTGTGCTTAGGGATATAGCTCAGGCTGCTGAAGCTCATCTGGCGCAAGGTCTCCATATCTGCCGATGCGAGGGTCACCTTATGTCGCCCCCCACCCATATTCGCCAGACGCTCTCCACGCTGATACATTCCATCAAGCTGCTCGGCGCTCACCGCCATCACCAGCACCACGCGCGCGCGCAGACCACTGATATCGACGTTATCAAAATAGGCCTCAATCACACGCTCCCCATCCTTCTGCTCGAACAGACTCACCTCAGGCTGCGCCTGAAAGACATGGGCTACATCGGCTAACGAACTCTTACCAATCTCCAGCCCAAATACCTGGGTGTTACCATCGGCTGAGATTTCTATCTGCCAGGGCAGATGTACAGCCGTTACCGGTCGCCCCGGAATCAGGAAAACTGCAATAAATACCGCAACCAGGCTGAAGCCCAACACACCGAGAAAGATAAACCGCTCCATACCGCACCAGGCTCCTGAAACAGGTGCGGCGCCAGATGGCGCCGCAAAATAAAGAAAGATTGAGTTGCGACTTAACCATTAAGGGGCTCATACTGCCCTTCCGGGAACCGTTTTACCATACTATCCGGTACCCGTCCCTTGCGCGCATCATCCAGCGCTTCGGTCTCAAGCACAATCAACACCAAAACCATCACCATGGTTGGCAATACTGCCGCCCCGCCAAGGGCGATATGCTGAGGTCGTGGATTTCCGCCTGAAACCAGAACCACCGCCGCCATCGCGACCAGCATCAGCACAATCATACCGATAAACATCATGCTGCGCTTGTGGCACACCTGCCAGTGGCATTTGACGTACCAACTGTCTACCTTAAGCGCGCGTTTTGCTCGCCATAGCGTATAGAGCAGGATCAGCAGGGATGCCGCGGGCACAAGAATGACCCACTGCCAGAGAGAACTGGCGGAAAGAAAGGCGGCAAACATCAGAATATGATTAAAGATTAAGTTGATCAGAAACAGATCATGTGGCCACTTGGCCCCTTTAATGTCTTCTTCACTAACTTGATATTGCATGGCTGTATCACTCGTGTGGTTCCCGGCCTGAGGCACGGGTATTATTATCAGTACCTTGCTGCATCCAGAGCAGGCAGGTATTCCGACCGACTTACGCGGTTTTTTGATTTTGCTAGATTTTAGCCCGATCTGCCAACAAAACGGATATTTATTCGACAAATTGCGGACACGGACGTAAAGCCCTGTTCCGTGTATTATACATTCGGTCCTTACTATTCTGCAGTACGAGGCAATTATGAAAAAAACGATAATCACCACTGCACTGGCAGGAATGATGAGTAGTGGCTGTAGTATGCATAGTCTCTATGCCGACCCGAGCCAATTTACCCTGACTTCGACACCACCAGGCGCGACTGTCTATGTCATGGGTCAGGCTGTTGGCATTACACCACTGGACATTCAGCGCAAGCAGGTTTTTCCGAGTAATTATCCATCCCAACTGCAGGCCGAGTACGGAATGATCACGCTAGAACATCCTGACTGCGAGCCCTATCGTAAAGCGGTTAGCAACACGATACTGGAAAGAGGTCTGAATGCGACACTCAAATGCCAGACTAAAACTACTCCTGCAGCCATTAGTGTGACACCAAAGCAAACGTCCAAAGAACGTCTACTTGAGCTCAAGTCACTCTACGAAGAAGGCCTGATCACCGAACAGGAATATAAAACGCAGCGTCAGTCGATCCTCAACGACATCTAGCACTACAACACTTTACAATCTGGCGGACAGAAAAAAAGCGGGCAGAGATATCTGCCCGCTTTTTTAGTGTGCCCTGCCCGGGATAGCCCGGGCAGTCCATCGGTTCTCTTAGTAAGAGAGCAGACGGATGTAGCCGACGAGAGAGTTGATCTCGTCCTTGCTCAGGCTGCCTTTGTAGCCAGGCATAAAGCTCTTCGGACCACTGGTACCGTTGGTGATGACATTGAGCAGCTTGGCGTTGCTCATCTTGCCCATCTTCTCGGAATCAGTGTGATCAGCAGGCTCCATCGGCAGGACGTTGGTCATGATGCCGTCGCCTTTACCGTTCGGACCGTGGCAGGCAGAACAGGTGTTGGCATAGATCTTCTTACCTACTTCCGGATCACCGATGACGTCTTCTTTGGCGTCATGCAGCATACGGACGTAAGAGACCAGAGACTGGATCTGCGGCCCAGGAATGGCCAGACCCCAACGCGGCATTTTGCCATTGATCTTGGCGTGGTCCGCGGTGCCCTGGATGATCTGGAACAGATCCTTATCGCTGCGCTTGCGCATGCGAGAAGCATCGGTCAGGTTGGCAGGCTTGGTCTTGCCCAGCTTGGAAGCCAGCGGACCGTCACCCTTGCCGTCTGCACCGTGGCAGAAGATGCAGTAGGTGTTGTAGAGCTGGTAGCCTTCGTAGGCATTGGATGCCATTGCGTTGCTGCTCAGGGTAACACCTGCAGCCATCGCGGCCATCAGAGCGTACTGCTTGAAGTATTTCATAGTTATCTCCTCATTCCTTTCTCAAACTGAAATTCTACGTGTTTTGTTCTTAGAAACCTGAGAACAGTTCGACCATTGAGTAATCGTCACTGCCGGTATCAGCACTGTAATTTACGTTGAATACTTCCAGTTTGATGTTCTGAGCCAGCATGTACTGCAGACCGATGGTGGTCTCGTTCAGAGTTGCACTGGTGCCATCGTCAGTTGAACCGTAGGCCAGGTAGACACTGGTTTTCGGTGCAACGTAGAACTTGCCCAGCAGACCGAGAGCGGTATGGTCGTTGGCAGTATCGTTGTTGAAGGCGTTGACGTAGACACCAGCGACATCAGGATCGGTGGCTTTCGGTGTAACACCATAGCTAACGTAGAACTCTGCCGGGATGGTGCCGAGGTCACCCATGGCCTGGAAGTCGATACCCTGACCTGCAACCTTAATTTCTTCAGCAGGGTCAAGAGCACCGACCTTAATGGTGCCACTCATATAGGACAGACCGAAGCCCATATCCCAGCCCGCAGCGTTCATGAAGTAGTTGGCACGCAGATTGTGCGCCAGACCACCCAGAATGTTGGCATTAACGTTACCGTAGTGAGGTGCCCACTGAGAGTAGGAAACCATCATGTCATTGTCATGGTAGGTAAAGGCCAGACCTTCTGCTTCACCGGCACCGGTACCGAGACGCTGGAATGCGGACATACCTTTGCGGTTCTCGATCGGACGCTGGGAACGCTTCATACCGGTATTCATCAGTTCCATACCGTAACCAGCACCCAGACCGTCGGTACCGAACATAACGATGGAAACGTTCGGAGTAACGTTAAAGTGACTCTTATACGACAGGAAGTTACCGAAACCGGTACCAGTCGAGTCCATCAGGCCCATTTCAGCCATGAAACCGATGTTTTCGGCGGCACGGCCACCAATCAACAGGCCTGCTTCGTCCGGCCACTGGATTTCACCACGACCGCCGTCAACAGCGCTGCTCAGTTCATAACGGATTTTGGTAACCAGCGCCATTTTCAGGTCTGCCGGAATGGAAAGATCCTCACCTTCAACCAGCGGGGCAGCGCCACGCATGGTGTAGCCTGAGGACAGGAAAGCCCGGCCGAAGGCGTTAAGTGCGGGATAGTTACCGGAGTGACAGCTGACACAAGCCATGCCGGTTTGACGCGCAAATGCAGGAACCGCCTGCGCGTCGGTGATCATCGCGGCGGAGACCGCTGCGACACCTGCTACGGTAGTTAGTGCTTTACTAAGGATTTTCATGTACCCCTCCCTCTTTCTTTTTTCACTCTTGCTTCTTAACGAAAAGCCGCATCGGCTTTACTGGCCGCTGAGGCATATAAAAACACCTGTTTAAACAGTGTTTCGCTTGGGTCTTTTGCTGACCCTATAACCAGATTTTTACTTACTTGTTACCTTGTACTGGCTCGCTGGAATAACCCAGCAATGTGGTAGAAAAGCAACAATGCGGTGAAATGTGACAGGGATCAAACAAAAACACAAGCAACGGTTAAATATTAGAATATTCAAAACTTTGCATATTCCTGACAAAAATTCTCATATATTTTTTATGGGTATTGTCCGAGCATACGGCTCAACTAAGTAGTGGCGCGGTGTAGGGGAAAACCCTAATACGCTGGAGGCGGTACTTGTAGCCAGAATGTCACAGGGCCATCATTAACTAACGCCACCTGCATATCAGCACCGAAGCGTCCGGCACTGGCATGACTATGCGCTGCCCTGGCCTGATGGAGTAGATAACGAAACATCTGATCGCCCTCTGCCGGCGAGGCAGCCGTGGAAAAACCGGGACGAGTACCCTTGCGGGTATCGGCAGGTAAGGTGAACTGTGGCACCAGCAGCAGTCCACCATTGATGTCGCGGAGACTGAGATTCATCTTACCATCGTCATCGGCAAAAACGCGGTAGCCCAACAGACGCTCCAGCAAGCGGTCTGCCTGTGCCTCAGTGTCGCCACGCTCCACGCCGACCAGCACCATCAATCCCGTACCGATAGAAGCGATGACCTCACCCTCTACCGTCACGCTTGCTTCGGTAACTCGTTGCAAAAGCCCTATCATCCCAGACGCTCCGCAAAATCATTGGTGGCGGTAATCAACGCATCCACCGTGGCAGGTTCCGATGCGGAGTGACCCGCATTGGCAAT
The DNA here is from genome assembly GCA_050302275.1 of Thiohalomonadaceae bacterium. GTDB lineage: Bacteria > Pseudomonadota > Gammaproteobacteria > Thiohalomonadales > Thiohalomonadaceae > JAPHTQ01. The sequence continues at coordinate 28,566 of JBNLAT010000036.1, forward strand.
AATCTGTAATTCCGAATCGGGCCACGCCTGATGCAGCTGCCAGGCATTTTCCAGTGGACAGATCACATCGTATCGGCCGTGCACGATCACCCCGGGAATCCCCTCCAGCTTTCCCGCATCCCGCAGGATCTGATCCGGCGCGAGAAAAGTGTCGTTAACGAAATAGTGACACTCGATACGCGCCAACGAGAGCGCAGTAAACGGATTACCGAAGTGTTCCACCACCGATTCGCTGGGAGCCATGGTCGCGGTACGGCCTTCCCACAGCGACCACGCCTTGGCCGCCGCCATTCGCTCCATCTCATTATCACCGGTTAGGCGACAATAGTAGGCGTTGAGCAGATCATCGTGCTCCTCCGCGGGGATCGGCGCCAGATAATCCTGCCAGTAATCGGGAAACAGGCGGCTGGTACCCTGCTGGTAGAACCAGTCGATCTCATGACGGCGACAGAGGAAGATACCGCGCAGCACCATTCCCAACACTCGCTCAGAATGCGTCTCAGCGTAGACCAGACTCAGAGTCGAGCCCCACGAGCCACCAAAGAGCAGCCATCTATCTATAGATAGATGTTCGCGGATCGCCTCCATATCTGCGACCAGCGCCTGTGTGGTATTG
>JBNLAT010000037.1:0-23464 GCA_050302275.1 Thiohalomonadaceae bacterium
AAGGAGGAGAACCCCGCCGGTGACCGTGTGGTGGTGACCATGAACGGCAAGTTTCTTCCCTACAAGTCCTGGTGATCCGAGATCACGGGCTCCCGGATTGCGCTTCGCGCCATCCGGGAACCGCACTCCGAACCTGCGCGATTCAGATCAGGACGCCTTCCACGTGATGTGACCCGTTTCGATTGGCAGTTCCGGGTTGCGCGACCATTCGTTCCAGGAACCGAAATACAGGCGTACATCCGTTACTCCGGCTTCCTTGAGGGCAACCAGGGTATTGGATGCGCGGGCTCCTTTGAAACAGTAGACATAGACGGTCGAGTCGGCATCTATGCCCACGGTGGCGCACTCGGCCTGCAGCTCGGCTTTCGATGCAGACATAACCGCTGGAATGCAAAGTTACAGGTCGATTATGGATTGATGATTAGTGAAAATGCTTGAAATCTGGCCGCTTCAGGGGATCAAGAGAGGCGTGCCTGGGAATCGAATGGGGCGATTGTCTTGAGCGATGTCGACTATGTTGAATATGTCGGCAATGTCAGCGGTGATGAGGGCCTGTCTGTGTGCGATCGTCCGGCAGGCAAAATCGGATCATCGATTGGCGAGATACCTGGCGAGCTGGCCTTCGATTTCAGGCAGGCTTGAAACGGTGAGCGTCGGCTCGACGCCCCAGGGATCGTAGACCTGTTCCTGAGAGCGTCGCAACCAGACTCCACGCATGCCGGCCGAGATGGCGCCGATCACATCGAAAGGGTTGCTGGAGACCAGCCAGGCGTCGCACCCCGAGCTGTTGGAGCGGCGTAGAAAATGGCTGTAAACCGCAGGATTGGGTTTGAACGATCGGATATCCTCGACACTGATGACATCGAGAAAATAGCTTTCGATCTCGGCCGCGGCAAGCAAGGTGTTCACGGCTTCGGCGCTGCCGTTGGAGAAGGCGAAAAGGCCGTAGCCCGCGCCGCTCAGAAGCCCCAGTCCTTCGCGCACGTCGTCGAATGCCGGCAATGTCCGGTAGACGTTCATCAGCTCCTGTTTCTGCGAATCGCTGAGCGGTGCGCGATAGAAGGCGCAGGTGTAGTCCAGGGCGTCGCGAGTGCACACCGCAAAATCTTCGTAGAGCTGCATCAAGCCGCGTCGAAAGGTGTACTCGAGCTGTTTGTCGCGCCAGGTTTGGGAGAAGGCGCGCGCCTTGTCGCCAACCATCCATTGCAGTTTCTCGACCACGCCATGGGTATCGATCAGGGTGCCGTAGATGTCGAACGCAAGAGTGACCTGCATGGCACGTAACCTCGTGGGGTTGTTGTGAGGATAGGCTTGGCCCGATACAGCGCCGGCGTCCGCTTCTCGAAGGGGACCTGTTCGAACCCTACCACTTTGCCGGCTGAATATCAGCCCGGGCAGCTCATCTATCGGTTACAGGAGGCCGAGCCAGCCGAGCAGCCAGGGCAGGATAAAAGCGGTGGTGAAGGTGGCCAGCGCCATGGCCAGGCCGGAGAAGGCGCCCATCTCCCTGCTGACCTGGAAGGCCCGGGCGGTGCCGATGCCATGGGCGGTGAGCCCCATGGCAAAGCCCTTGATACTCTCATCGCGGATGCGCATGAGTGAAAACAGTCGGGTGCCGATGGCGGCGCCCAGGATGCCGGTGGCGACCACGAAGACCGCTGTCAGGGATGGCAGTCCTCCGATCTTCTCCGCGATTCCCATGGCCACCGGCGCGGTGACCGACTTGGGCGCCAGCGAAAGCTGGGTCTGGATACCCACCCCGAACAGGCGCGCCAGACCGATCGAGCTCAGGGCGCCGATGACGACGCCCGCGATCAGCGTGAGGCTGATCGGCAGCCACAGCCGCTTGAGCTTGGCCCACTGCTGATAGAGCGGCACCGCCAGTGCCACCGTGGCCGGTCCCAGCAGAAAGTGGACGAATTGGGCGCCCTCGAAGTAGGCGCTGTAGGCTGTCTCGGTCAATAACAGCAGCGTGATCAGCAGGATCACGGATAGGGCCACCGGATGGAGCAGCGGATTGGCGTTGAAGCGGATGTAGATGCGGTAGGCGATGCCGTAGGCGATCAGGGTTGCCGTCAAGCCGAGTAACGGCGTGGTGGAGAGATAGACCCAGATGGCCGCCAGGTTCTGTTCGGGCATGGTCTAGTCTCTCCCCGATAGGTAGCGAACCGAAAGCCAGAATATGCCGGCGGTCGCCGCCAGTGTGATCAGCGTGCTGAGCAGCAGGGTGAGGAGAATGGGCAGCAACTCTCCGGCGATCAGGTTCAGGTGCACGATGATGCCGACCCCCGCGGGTACGAACAGCAGCGAGAGGTGACTCAACAGACCGGAGCTCGCCTGATCCAATGACTCGGACGAGCGGCCTTTGATCAGCAGGGTGAGAAACAGCAGAATCATTCCCAGCACCGGTCCCGGTACCGACAGACCGAGCGCCAGGACCAGGACCTCGCCGACCAGTTGATAGATCAGGAATAGGGTGATGCCGTTGATGAAACGCATGGAAGTTCCAGCTGCCGCACTCATGACCATCGTCGATCCCACAGTGCCGGTTTGTCAACCGCTCGGCATGGGGTCATCTCGAAACGCTCCGCGAAGCGGTCGCGCCGGGCGCGCCATGCGGGTAGCAACTTCTCCGAGTATCTGGCCGGCACCCCACTCCGCGCATATACGGTAGGGTGGGGCCCTGCCCCACCAATCTCCCCCGACCAATACGCAACCCCGCCAATCTCCCCGGCCAATGCGCAGCATCTTGACTCCTCACCCCCGGCCTGTGCTTTGAAAAGCGCTCGAAAGACCGCCTGAACAGAGATCGGGCAGGCAGCGTTTTTCAGTTTGATTTCATATAACCTGACTAAAGTCGTGTTTGTCTCTCAATACAGACGAACATTTCAGGTTGAAGATCGAATATGACGACAGGCACTTTGGCTCTGATCATCGCCGCCGCGATCCTTGCGCAGGTTATCCTTGCCGCGGCTGTTGCGCTCTGGCGCCGACACCGTGAGAGGCCCGAGCGGAACGGTACCGGTCAGGTCGTCGACGATTCACCGAGACAGGCGGCTGCGGTCTCAACCGGTGTCCCAGGGGCGGCCTGGGAAGGCTACAAGCCGTTTCGTGTGGCAAGACGGGTCGTGGAGAACGCGGCGGGCGATATCGTCTCGTTCCATCTCGAAGCCGAAACGCCGATGACCCTGCCGCCGTTCAAGCCCGGACAATTCCTGACCTTCCTGTTCGAGCTGCCGGATGCGGGACAGACCGGGACACGCAAGGTGATTCGCTGCTACTCCCTCTCCGATCGTCCGCATACCGACCACTATCGCATTTCGGTCAAACGGGTGCCGGCGCCGCCCGGCGAGCAGACCGTACCGCCCGGACTCGTCTCCAACCATCTGCACGAACAGGTGAGGGAGGGCGACAGGCTGATGGTAAAGCCGCCTTCGGGCCATTTCCATCTGATCGAGGAGTCGAGGCTGCCGCTGGTGCTGATTGCCGGAGGCATCGGCATCACGCCGATGCTGAGTATCCTCAATACGCTGATGGCGCAGGCGAGCGAGCGGGAGATCTGGCTCTTCTACGGTGTGCGCAACGGACGTGAAGTGATCATGCTGAAGGCGCTGCAGGAGCTGGCGCGGACCCAGGCCCGTTTCCATCTCCATCTCTGTTTCAGCCGCCCGCTTGCGGAAGAGCGTGCCGGTATCGACTATCAGCATACGGGGCATGTGGATATGGCGTTGCTGCAGCAGGTCTTGAAACTGGGACGCTATCAGTACTATGTCTGCGGTCCCGCCGCCATGATGGAGAGTATCGTGCTCGGACTCGAAAACCTGGGCATTGCCGCCGACGATATCCATTACGAGGCCTTTGGTCCCGCCACTCTGAAGCGGCCAAAACAGGAGGCCAAGCCGGTGCTGACCGAAGCGGCCGACCAGTGGCAGGTTACCTTCAGCCGGAGCGGCAAATCGGTAGAGTGGACTGGAGCTCACGAATCCCTGTTGAGTCTGGCCGAAGCCGAAGGAATCGATGTCGAATCAGGTTGCCGCGCCGGTAGTTGCGGCAGCTGTCAGACGCGTGTCGAAACGGGGGAGGTCGAATATGACCAGGAGCCGGATGCCGAGGTGGAGGCGGGGCACTGTCTGCTCTGCGTGAGCCGACCCAAGAGTGACCTGATACTGGCGGTTTAGGACAGGATTATGCAGCGTTCGATATTCAATAAACAGGTATTACCCTTCTTCCTCCTCTTCGGTGGATTGATACTGGCCACGCTTGTCATCGACTGGCTGCTGCATCAGCTGGATCTGGCCTGGATCGGCCGCTGGTTGGGCATACCCGGCACCCTGCTGATTATGGTTTCCTTTCTCTACTCCCTGCGCAAGCGCAAAAAGATCGACTTCGGCAAGCCGAAAAACCTTTTGGTTCTACACGAATCCCTGACCTGGATCGGTGCGCTGATGATCCTGGTGCATGCCGGGATTCACGTCTATGCCATTCTGCCTTGGTTGGCCTTGATCGCGATGCTGGTAAATGTGCTTAGCGGTATGACCGGAAAATATCTGCTCGACAGGTCGCGACGGGCGCTGGCCGACAAGCGCAGTCACTATGCCGCACAGGGAATCAGCGACGATGAGCTCGAACGCCGACTCTTCTGGGACGCCACTGCGGTGGACACCATGAAGCAGTGGCGGATGGTGCATCTTCCCATCACCCTCGCTTTCGCCGTGCTTGGTCTGGCGCACATCCTCAGTATCTTTCTGTTCTGGCAATGGCAATGAAATACGGGCGTGTATTGTTAATCGTTTCCCTGAACCTGGCGGTGTTGATCGCACTGGCCTTCACCCTGCCGCATCTGATGATCAGCCCGGGCCAGCCGATTCAGGCTCACGCCGAGATCGCGACCGACTGTTTTGCCTGCCATACGCCATTCTTGGGAAGCCGGCCCGAGAAGTGCGTGAAATGTCACAAGGTCGAAGAGATCGGACGCAAAACCACCAAAGGAAAACCGATTGGAGATGAGAGGAAGCAGGTGGCCTTTCATCAGCGACTGATCGAGGAAGACTGCGTCGCCTGCCACAGCGACCATAACGGAGTGATGGCGTTTCGTCCCATCAGCCGTTTCTCTCACGAGCTGGTTGCGAGTTCAATGCGCGAACAGTGCGAAGGCTGTCATGCCAATCCGGGCGACAGTCTGCATCGCAAAATCGAGGGCAACTGCAAAGAGTGCCATAGTATCGAGGCCTGGAAACCGGCAACCTTCAATCATGATGACTACTTTCGCTTCGACCGCCATCATGAGGCGGACTGCAAGACTTGCCATATGGACAACGACTATGGCAGCTACACCTGCTACGGCTGTCACGAACACTCCCGATCCAAGATCCGCGAAGAGCACTACGAAGAGGGGATCTACAACTACGAGAACTGTGTCGAGTGTCATCGCAGCGGGGACGAGGATGAGGCCGAGTGGCGTTGGCGCAGTCGGGAAGGCGGCAGCTACCGATCGTGGGGAGACGACGACCACGAACATGAAGGCGGCTACCGGCGTCGGCATGACGACGATTAGTTCGGAGATGACGTCAGTTGCGGACCGCTCAAGGCTTTGCGGATTGAAATCCTGAGGAGCCGGATAATTTTCGTCGAAGATGGTTGTGGATATTCAGCTCCGTTTCATTCCACCTAGCTAGACTTGTTTCCATACCGGTGATGGACGGCAGCTTACACGAGCTTGCCCCTGACCTACAGCTCACTGCCGAAGAGTGATGGTGTGAGATGCGGCATCCCCGGTCAATAAGACATCATTGGAAACGGAACAATGGAGGTGTGAGATGTTGTATGAAAATAGCGTATTGAAAGCGGTTACCCTGGCGCTCTCGGTTTTTATCGTGTGTTGTCTGTGCGTGGCCGCATTGGCCGGAATTTTCGAGGCGCCCATGCTGGCCTACTTCTGGTACCTCGCGCTGGCGGGGATGGTGGCGATGCTGTTCCTTTCGATCTTCCTGGCGCTGAGTTGGCTGTGGATCAACCTGACGCGTCACTATCAGCAGCTACTGGATCATTGGGGCGATGGCGTGCCCGGACACTGAACGGAAACTGGACGCAGTCAGTCCCCGTGAAGATTGCGGGGACTGGGTCCCGTGCTGTTCTACACTCTGTTAGCCTTTGCTGGTAAACGAACATCACGTCCATCCACTCATACCGGCTCCGTGCCGATCGCCAAAACAGCGGATGGTGTCAGTGAGGCGATTCCGCCTGTAGTGCGGGAATAAAGTCCGTCATGCCAGTGCGCGAGTTGAGCTATTCCCCGATACCGAGACACCCGTAGCTAGAAAATTTCGGCCTCTGCATACTCTGCAGCAAACTACTTCGGAGTCAAATTGCCCAGTGACTGATGTGGCCTGTGGAAAAACAGGGTCAGATCTTAATTTTCCTTAATATGAGTGGGATCTGTTTTCTGGCCCCAGTTTCGCAACTTTTGTCTCTCCACGTCTATAGCTGTCGACGCTCAGTCAGATTTATCGTGAATCAGTGTTTCAGCTGCAAAGATACCGGACATCCCTGCGCCGACAACACCGAACCCTGGCCATGTGGTCTGGCCGGCCTGATACAAACCGCGAATAGGGGTGCGGTATTTGAATAGCGTAGCAGGACCTGCTACTGGCGAAAGGCCGTACATCGCTCCGGAATATAAATGAAGGCTATCCTGAAATTCTTTGGGGCTCAGAACACGGTGGGTCGCAATGTCAATCGAATATTCGCGTTGCAGCATCTCCAGCGTTTGGGTTACAACGGTATTTATGCGATCCTCATTCCACTCCTCCGGTACTCTATCCTGCCTGATTGATGGGAATGCTTCGATAATGCTGCAGCCGTCTGGCGCCAATTGTGGAACCGTCACTGTCGGTATCAGATAAGTCAACCAGCGCACATCGTCTCCTGCCGTTTGAAAGATCTGCGATTGGTCGTCTAGCCATGGAATGACACAATTAATATGGCTGCGTGCTTCAATTTGGTTGTTGAGTCCGAGCTGCAACACAAACCCTCTGTGTGACATTGGCGAGCGACGTACCTTACGCATCATGCGTGATGGCGCATCGGTTTCAGACAACAAGGTGCCGTAGGTATGCATGGCACTGACACTCGAAATTACGGCATCGACCTCGATCTCACCCTCGTCAGCCACTTCAATCGCATAGACGTGACCGTTCCTGACCAGAATGCGCTGAATGGTGGAGTTGAGACGGAGGTTTCCTCCTTGCGCCAGGATGGCTTCGCTCAAAACCTCTGAGATGCGCCCCATTCCCTCTGTCGGAAGGAAATATCCGTCTTTCAACATTGCTGCCAGTCCCAGCAAAGATGCGGCAGGCATCTTGTCAGGCGCTACGCCGGCATACAGTAACGCGCCTCCAAATGCGGCTCGTACAGCCTCACTGGTAAAGCTGCGCTTCAACTGCCATGCTGCACTACCGCGCAATTTGGCGAAATGGCGCATGCCTTTGACTAATAAATGCGAAAACGACAGCGGATGAACCAGGATGTCGTCTGTGAATAGACGGAGTATCGACTCCCATTCGCTCAGGAAGACCGCTACTTCCGATTGCGCAAGGGCTGTCTCCGCGGCACCCTGGGGTGAGTGGACGGTAACGGTCGGTCCTCTGGCGATATCCACGATGGTCCCGTCTGGCAAGGTGGCGGACTGCATGTGGGAGATTGCTTGTAGCGGCAGCAGACTTTTTCGGTCCAGCTTTAATGCTTCGAAGAGATAATCCAGCATCCCAGGCATGGTGAGGTAAACAGCGCCGTCGTTGAGTGTGTAACCCCCGGTATGAGTATTTGCACAACACCCGCCAACTTTGCTGTTTGCTTCGAACAACCTGACCTCAAATCCTTCCGAGCAGAGCTTGCTGGCGGCGGCCAGTCCGGCCATGCCGGCACCAATGATTGCAACCGTTCTTTTACCGGCCATGAGAGACCTTCTCGAACAGTCGAATTGACCATGCCTCTGGATTCCAGTTGACATGTCTCCCTGTCATATTCATCGATCCATCGTTCACACCATTCTCCATTGCATGTAACAAAACTGCTGAACGCATCCGGATGCGTGGATCTCGAAGGTCTTCTAGAGACCGTGGAGACCGGTTACTGTAAGATAAACATCATTCTTGTTCAGGTCTGTCAGGAATTCAAGTCACTTAGGCTTTGAGTCATTTGGGGTAGAGTGAATTTACTCTGCCTTTCCCATGCATGAGTGTATGCCCAAATATCTCTACTGGTTCTAACCCGGCAACCAAACAGTTTGCGTTCTGGGCTTTAAGCCACAAACGGCGTCAGGGCTAAATGGCGCATACTTACGCGTATTGTTCGTGGTTTTCGGTGCGGCAAGCCGCACCCTACGGTTCAATCGCGCGTAGGGTGCGGTTTGCCGCACCGAACCGCAGGCTATGATAGCGCACAAATCTAGCCCGGTTGCCTTAATTAAGCGCCATTCGGCTCAGGGCGCAATTTTCATAAATATAAGCGAAAACCGCGATCTGACCCTGTAGTTCACTCCCGGTTTTCTTAAGATGCCGGCTCACTTTCTTATAAAGTCCAGATCGACTGCTGCAGGAGTGGATTCAATTGTGCTTTCTGACATCTTCCAGCTTGGCCGGGCAAACAGGCCTACGAACAATTGGCCGGTTAGAATGTGTACCCCGACAGCGGCAGCAAAGATCTGAGTTTGTCCTGCAAGAAAACGTTCAGGACCTGGAATGGTGATGGAGTAGAATGAGAGCGTAGCCAGATTCAATAGAATGATTACCACCAACAATACCTCGGTGCCGCGAAATGCCCACCAACAGTCGATGCCGTAGAGCGTTTCAACGGAGAGAGCCAGCTGGGTATGCTGTACAAACTCAAACTATATTTAAATGGAATAATCCCTGGGGCGATGGCAATGTCTTCAACGTGGGTTGTCAAATCAAGCAATATATGTGACGCCACAGCAGCGCCAAGTGCGATTCCCCAGTGGGGTTTGTGCAGTAACTTTGACGCCACCCGCCATACTGTGACGGCAAGCAATACGATCGATGCCATGGAGTGAGACCATGGCATGTGCGATAGATAGATATCATTCAGTGCCCTGACATGCGGCTCTGTGGTGGAGATCTCCACGCCAAGCAGGTTGAATCCCACCCACAGGAATTCCACCAACTGTACGGCGATGAGAACAGGAACGATGGGGACACCGGGCCATTTTCGGTTGATGAGCAGGGCGGTAGCAGCATGATTGATCGCATTCATTGCCTGATACCTAAAACTTGGGTTTTAACAGGGCATGCGCCCTATTGTGTTGCGCACTGCATTATTCACTGTCACGCCGTTAGCACTGATGCCAGTGCGATCTGTTTGAAGATCTGTAGCTTTCCAAGTGCAGGTGAAGGGGGCATGATCCACTCGTTGTTGATTTGCTCCTTTATCTCTTTCCCCTCCTTTCGGCTCTTCTCTACCACTCGCTCCCAGCCGGTGGTATAGGCGGCACCCCATCGTACCAGGTCGATACAGGTGGCATAGAATAGCTGGCTGTAATCCTTCTGTTCATTGCCCAATAGATCGTGCAGCGCATTATATCCGGCAAAAAGTCCCAGCTGTATGGCATGTTGGCAGGAGAGATACGTGGCATGTTGGTCGTCCACGAGGGCATGGGCCGTATCGCCTGCAGCAAAAACTCCGTTGATACCCGACACCTTAAGGTAACTATCCACTTTCAGCCTCCCGTATGAATCGTATTCACCGCTTATGCATCGGGTCAGCGGGCTAGCGACCAGGCCAGTGGCCAGAATCACTGTGCGGCTCTTGATTTGCTCTCCGTTTGCCAGCTGAACGGCATCGAGAAGAATCGACGCCACCTTGGTATCGAGGCTCGTTTCGATGTTGCACTCGGTAACCGCTTCCTCAATGAGCGGTATAAGATTGGGCCCGAGTTCAGTACCGACCGTTGCTGTCAGATCGATCAGGATGATGCGCGCTTCGGCCCAAGGCGGCTACGCAAGTCGGTGGCAAGCTCCAGCCCGGTAAACCCCGCACCAACGATGACGATGGATGTTGCGACAGTATCGTCGGCAGAAAGTTGTTCCAGGTGGCGATCCAGTCGCTCGGTCTCCGCGAAATTATCGATGCACCAGGCGTTCTTATCTACACCGGGTATCGGGGATCGTCGTAACTCACTGCCGGTGGCCAGGATCAGGCGATCATAGTGTCACGTTTTACCACTGGCGTTTCGGTAGGTGCGCGTCGCCGGGTCAATATTGCTCACCTCGATCTGCCTGAAGACAACGCCAATCTCCTTCATCAGTGGTACCAAGGGAATACGCAATGCGTCACTGGCCCCCTGATAGAGGCGAGGGCGAATGATCAGATCGGGCGTCTTGCTAATGAGTTCGAGATTGATCGCCTCCGCACCTTGTGAGTGGCGTTCTGCTGCGGCACTCATCGCAGCCCAAACACCGGCAAAGCCACCGCCTAAAATATGGATTTCTTGCACCACGGACTCCTTGATGGGTATGACTGAAGAGGTGTGTGCAACAGTAGAGGTTACGTGATTGCAAATATAGTTGTAATATCGATAACCTTACTTACAGGAATGCAAGCTTATGATTAGCTGGGATGATTACCGACTGGTACTGGCCATCGCCCTAGCCAGAGGCTTGCCCGGTGCAGCGGAGAAGCTGGGAGTGACCCTATCCACCGTTTTTCGTCGTCTGGAACGGGTCGAAGAGGAGCTGGGTGCGCGCTTGTTTGACCGGCTGCGAGGCAGCTATGAGCCAACGGAGACAGGCTTCGAACTGGCGCGAGCTGCCGAACAGATGGAGCTTGAAGCCCTCAGTGCTGATCGAATTATTTCCGGTCGGGATCAACAGCTAACGAGGCTATTACGGATCACTGCAACCGATGCCCTTGCCGTAAACTTCCTGGCCAGGCATATCCCCGTCTTCCACAACATGCATCCCGGTATCAAGGTGGAAATCATCTGAGACGACCGTGTATTGAGCCTGGCGGGAAGAGAAGCGGACATTGCTCTGCGACCTAAAAGGCCTGCGGAAGAGACACTGGTCGCACGCAAGATTGCGATTATCCGTTGGGGTATCTATGCCAGCAAAGGGACTTGTGCGCCGCTCGGTACGGTTAAGAACCAGTCCGCTCTAGCCGGGCGGAGCTTTGTAAACTGGGCAGGAGGGCCCGCAAGCGCATGGTTTGATGATGCGATACCGGGAGCTCAAAGTCCGGTTATTTCGAGTAGTCTCATCACGAATGCCGCACTGGCGGCATAAAGCAGCTTGCTGGTGTCGCTTCCATGCCTGCTGGGTTCGCTCTGGCCAAACCTTTGCACTGTGCTGGCGCCATTGCCTGGACCTATAGGGGAGCTGTGGGTGGCCACACATGAGGACATGCGAAGAAACGCGCGAGTGAAGGCGCTGTTTGATCATTTAGTGGTGGCAGCTGAAAGTGAAAAAACTCTACTTGAAGGGAAGGGGTAGCGACAAATTGGTACTGTGGCTTGAATAATCTGCGGAATAAGATGTTCGCTGATTGCTGGTAAGCGGTCATAGCAACTCAAGAAACATGACACCCGCCGCTGGCCGGATTCTGACTTGTCCAATGTGCGAGCGAAGCTGACATTAAGTAGAATCTCAGTGCGCCCTTAAAGCGGACGATACCGATTTTGCTAAGCCGAGGCGGCCTATTAGGGGCTTCGTAGTCTGGATCTGCCAGGAATAAGGGGTCGGTGACAAATAAAAATACGATAGATAATCATTTGTCACAGACCCCTTTGATTGCTTTGATTTAGGTGTTTTAAGCAGCAATCGTAACTTGTTGTTAACGAAAAATCGCCACAGGTGATCTTTGTACATATCACCTTATGTAGACATTAGGTTAACCTGACATCTTTCGGTACATCGAGCTGGGGTCAGAACGTTGCTTCACGCATTTTCCGCCTAATGCCAGCCGATCCGTAAAATACTGCTACGATTATAAGTAACAATGGGCCAAGGTTGAGAAAAACGATCGACAACGCTCCACCGAGTAAGACAATTATTACTGCGGCATTTTCTCTGCGTATTGCCTTGACTAGAGGATCTCCTACGCCACCGAGAGCATCCGCTGTTGACGCTCTGGTCGCAAGTCTCGCTGACTCAATAACAAACAACATCCGCGCAGAAACAAGGTAGAAAAAACTGGCGATAAGAATCACATGTAGCAAGGAACCTAGGATGAACACGTTATAGTTTGAGTAATTGAAAAACAAAATACTAAAGTCTGGACTCCCTGCAAATAGGCTTTGTACGAAATGCCACAAGCTTTTCAAGATCAATGCCATAAAGTCAATCATATTTGAGCAGTATAAACTAGGATTTGGGTCACCGCTTAACGGCACCGCAGGCAGTTTGCACATCGGCGGTAGATAGGCGTTTCGTAAACTCATCAGGTACATCGCTGCAAGACTCCAGTAGCAGAAGGATGCATGATGAGCCTGAATCGATTCCAATGCCGCCAATCCCCCGGTTTCACGGTCGCGAACATCGAGTCTCAACATCTTTTCACTTCCAACACCTGCAATAGTGGCTAGGTTTGCAAGATGCGACACCAGGTTGAACATGAAAGCATAAAAAGAAAAGGTAATCGCCGAACTGATGCCATAAACCAAATACATCCCTAGCGCGAAAAGCGTAATAGCAAGTCCTGAATCCTTGAGGTTTGGCACTCCGAGTTCCCAGCCAACATGCCAATCTACTCCAGTGCTCACACCGAGAAACGCTCTTGGTGAATATTCTCCCCAATACCATTGTCCCGAGTACTGCCACCACTGGACGGTACCCAATACGATTGCCATAACAAAAAAAGCAATGAACCATTTTGACGACGGAATTGCGATTGCGTCCCATAGCTGTCTAAACGTCGTTGGAGTGGTCAAGCCGCCACGACCAACGTACTGCACCATCTGCTTGACATGAATTTCTTCGATAAACTTTCTTGCTTGGCGTAAAAGTTGGCTAAAGAGCACAATCATGATTGGTGTAATCAGCAGGAGCACGATAACCCAGTTCAGCGCTAGCAGCACGCCGCCTTCCCTTTCGATATCGGAAATATTCTGCATATCCCCAATGCGCATTTCGATCTCGACTGGGAAGTAAAATGTGTGAACTTCCAGTATTCTTGACAGGAACAGTAGTAGACCTCCAAGAATGATAGCGCCAAATGCCAAATTAATACTGCTAGTAGACGAAAGCCGTTCAAGCAGGCGTTGAGGCAACGCAGGCATCGAATACTTGATATAGGTTGCCAAGAGGTCCAGGTCAGAACTGTACCGGTCGCCTGGAGGCAGTCTGAATGCCTGTAAGCCCACGATGCTCTGGATTGAATCCGGTAACTCGTCGACTTGTAGGTCTGGCGCATCAGACAGGAAAACCGGCAGAATCTTGATGCCTTGTGACAGCGCTACCTCGATTTCCATGCGAACCAGATCATTCGGGTCGTGAAGACGTGTTACCTGTTCAACCCAATCGGGATGGACGACAATGATCATAACCCTTGCGCCGCGAATCTCATCCTGAATGCGCTCAAGAATAACATCGCCAACTTTACGTGCCGATATATCGACATATACGTCGATATCTCTCAAGCGTCCTCTGAGATCTTCTACGAATTTCAGCGTATCCTGCTGACTGTTCTTACCCCATCGATAACTGATAAAGACATCGTTTCCCATAATCCAGATACTCCTTTCCAGAATGTGAAAAAAACATGATTAATTATTACATCAAGAGGGAATTCCAGGGCAATTATCTATTGCGAATCGCACCTGATACTGCGAGTATTCACCAATCATCCTGCATACAAGGCGGATGGTCGATGTCAGGTTATGTATTCGGTGTTCATCACCGCGTACATCAGAATCATCGAATGACCATTGCAACAGCCGTTTGCGAGCGAACTCCAGTTCTGATGCGAACTGCTGACCTGTTTCGCGACGATTCTTTACTTGATACTGGTTATTGTGCGCGTGTAAAGCACCGATCAGCGTTGGTAGCCATATCGCAAAGACTTCAAGTTGCCATGCATGCACTACGAAAAGTGTCAGTAGTATACAAACGACTACTCCAATGGCAGAGGACAACGCTAAAACATTTGCGAAATATTCCCTTAGCTCTAAGGTTCGGACTTCGCTGCGTATCTGCTCGATGGTGGAACTCAATTCATTTTTAAGCTCTCGTAAGTCCGTGCCGGCGAACGTTTGTGGCTGACTTTCAGATTGCGCGGCTCGCCATATGGCCATTGAAGGATATAGATCGGAGCGTTTTTCCCCAAGCATCTCTGCCGCTACCTGAAATGCATTGACGATGCGGGTTGTGCTCTGATACGCCGCACGGAGTACCCAAGCATCACGACGCGACCAATAAGCGAGCAACACGCCTGCCAGCAATAGCACACCCTCGGTGGCTAGCAGGAATGAACCTATGCCCTCTACAAGCGTTACCCCTGTTATACCCGTCAGACTGGCAAAGCCGAGCAAGGCAAAAAGCGCCAACAAAGTCGGCAATGCTCCAAGGATATTGTTCGTCAGAACTAACCTGCCTTCCCAGTCATACTTTTGTAACTGATTAACAGTGCCAACTACCGCATGAGAGCGTAGATTCTCATCCTTGTTAATCAGACCAAAATCATCTTCATCACAGCGATATACCCATCCACCTCGGGATTGTGCGACCGTGCCACGATCCGAGGGATAGCTGAACTCTACATACGGTGAAACGATAGGCCATGCTCGACGAACATGGATCAAACGTCGACCGACAACATAGCCACCAACATTGCCACGGATTTCGTAAGTCCCATTGAACACCGATTTTGGAACTGGGTAGCCCTCTCCAGACGGTGTAAATACCTCATAATCCCCTTCTGCCCCCATCACAATCCCGTCTGCAGTATTGACGCTTTTTGCAGTAACAATCAGTTCTGCCCGGCGTAATTCGGAACGCGTTACTACGATCAGTTCCTCACCAAGCTCCCCGCTTCTGATTAAGTGTGTCGGTGGCTTTGTCATTTCCAATTTCACAGCCATGTGGTGCTACTCCTTGTGCTTTTGAACAATTATTGTTCTTTATTTTGAAAGATCCTGTGAATTCCCAACTTAACCTAGATATCTCTCTCCGCAGAAATCAAAGTGAGTTTCATATCCAAAAGGTAAGCTCGATTGGTATTGTGGTTAAGTCAGCATAGGGTGCGATAATTTCCATCGCGCACTACAGAACCCGATAACTACCATTCAACGTTTAGAGCTAAAAATAAGTGAAACATAAATAGTTATACCTATGAATTTAGGTCGTCCATGGAGAATACAGTGATAGTACAAATACTATCGGTCGAAGCCGGATATAGAGATTTTGACTATCGCTAAAACAGACAACAATCAATATGCGTGCGCTTTTGCCCTCTGTCTTTGTAATAGAAAAGTCCTTTCACCAGTTTCTGCAGAAGATCTTTTCTTCGGAAAGCAGTTTCTTACCGTCCGTCTCCTGTTCTGATAGCGGAATCTACCAAACCCAACCTGGTAAGACGTAGATTTAGAATGGTATGTGCGATAGGTAAAAATGGCAGCTGATCAGGAAAAAACCCCGCCGAAGCGGGGTTTGGGTTGCAGCATCTGTTAAGTCGCCAAATCAGCTCTTCCTGCGGGTCAGGCCAAGGCTTGCAAGACCGGCTGCCAGGAGGACGATAATGGACGGCTCCGGAACACTCTCTACCCGAGTCCAGGCAAAGGCAACCCCTCTGCGATCGCTGTACAAGGTGTTGTTCAGGATGCCGGAACTCTCGGCATAGAAGCCTGGGTGGCTGGAGTAGAGGCAATCTGCCGGGGTGCTTACACAGATGGCGAAATCGGAGATACCGGCCGAGCTGTCGAATGCGATTGTGTCAAGCCCCGGGGAAAAACCAGCCGTGGGGGTTGTGATACTGACAGCAAGATCGCTTCCCCAGGTAAAACCCCAATCCAGGAAGCTGGCGGCCTGTACAGTATTTCCAGCAAAGACATCGGTCGAATCGAAGCTGATGAAGCCCTCGAAATAGCCATCGGCGGAAGGCGAAAGGGCGTCAGATGTCAACTCGAACCGAATGGGTGCAGCAGACACTGCGGTTGCGCCGGCAACCAGGAGAGCAAAGATACCAACAAGCAATATTTTCATAACTCCTCTCCTTTCCGAGAATTACACATAAATAAGAAGCATATAATATTCCATATGCTATAAATCAAAGGGTTAGTAAAATTAGCTGTCTTGGATTGTAAAAAAAGCTGACAGTCAGCCACTGCATGAACCCCCTGATCCGACTGCTCAAGTCGTGTTCACCCGGGTTTCCGTTTGATGACGGCAGTGACTGACTGGGCGGCGAAACAGCCTTATGGGTACGAAGTCCAAGCAAGGGCAAGCGGAGCAAATCCCGGACTCCATGCATGAGCGCCGCTGCATTCGCACCGGTCACCATGGACTTGAGTCTGACGGCTCTCTATCCTCAGTGAAATTGAAGCTGAATAATCCACTCTCCACCGTTCGCCCTGTGCGAGGCTTCGAATTGCGAGGGGGGAGAAGTCATTGATACGCCTGGAGCCCCCGTGAACTGGCAGCCCTATTTCGTCTATCTACTCATCCTGCTTGCGATCGCGCTGTTTTTCAGCGGTCGTGTAAGGCTCGATCTGACCGCCGCACTGGTGATCCTGGCGCTTGCCCTGTCGGGGGTGGTGACGCCGGCGGAGGCGGTCGCCGGTTTCGGCGACCCGCTGGTGATGATGATCGCCGGGCTCTTCGTCATCGGCGAGGGACTGCATCGTACCGGGGTGGCCGCGAGGGTGGGTCAGCAGATCGCGAGCCTGGGTCGGGGCAGCGAGCGGCATCTGATTCTGCTGCTGATGCCGAGCGTTGCCGTGCTTTCCGCCTTCATGAGTTCCACCGGCGTGGTGGCTATCTTTATTCCCGTGGTCCTCAGCATGGCGCGGGAGGCGGGACTCTCGGCGCGCCGTCTGCTTATGCCACTGGCCATTGCCTCGCTGATCGGCGGAATGCTGACCCTGATCGGCACGCCGCCCAATATCGCCGTCAGCCGGGCGCTGGTGGATGCGGGGCTGCAGGGATTCAGCTTTTTCGACTTCACGCCGGTCGGCTTCGTGATTCTGAGTGTCGGTGTGCTTTACATGTTGACTCTGGGACGGAGGTTGCTTCCCGACGCCGACGAGCCGGCGAGCCTGGGCTCGCTCCGCACCCTGCGCGACATGGCTCAGGACTACGCCATCGAAGAGGGGCTGCATCGGTTGCAGGTCCGGGGCAAATCGCCGCTCTGCAACATGACCGTGGGTGAGATCGGTCTGCGCCGAAACTTCGGCATCACGGTGGTTGCGGTGGAGCGTCACGGCGCGCTGTTGACCGCCTTGAAGCCGGTGCTGATCGAGACGCGTTTGCGCGAGGGGGACGTGCTGTTCGTGGTGGCGCCACAGGCGACCATCGACAGTCATGGAGAGAGCCTGGAGCTGACTGACCTGGGATTTCCCTCCGGACTGCGGCGGCGTCTGCAGGGGCAGTTCGGTATGGCCGAGGCGCTGGTGGTGCCCGGTTCACCGCTGGTCGGCAAGACCGTGCGTGAAGGGAATTTCCGCAAGCGCCAGGGGTTGACCGTGCTCTCGGTGCGTCGCGCCGACCAGCCCATGGCCCTCGATTTCGACCAGACCCGGCTGGAGGCCGGCGACATGCTGCTGCTGGCCGGCCCCTGGGAGGCGCTGGAGCGCATGGACGGACCCCGACGTGACATGGTACTGCTGGAGCTGCCGCAGGAGATCGCGGAGCGTACCTGGCACGGCAACCAGGCGCCCTGGGCGGTGCTGGTGACCGTCGGCATGCTGATCCTGATGACCTTTCAGCTGACCTCCAATCTGGTGGCGGTGATGCTGGCCGCCTTCGCCATGGTGGTGACCCGCTGCGTCAGCATGGAGGAGGCCTACCGCTCCATGAACTGGCAGAGTCTGGTGCTGATCGCGGGCATGCTGCCCCTGGCCAGGGCGCTGGAGGTGAGCGGCGGTTCCGGCCTGATCGTCAGCTCACTGGCCGAGCTGTTTCACGATCTGGGTCCGCGGGCCTTGCTGGCGGCGCTGTTCCTGCTGACCTCCCTGTTCAGCCAGTTCATCTCCAACACCGCCACCACGGTGTTGATCGCGCCCATCGCACTCAGCCTCGCCCTCGACATGGGGCTGACGCCGGCCCCCTTTCTGATGACGGTGGCGATTGCCGCGTCCACCGCGTTCGCCACCCCGGTGGCTTCGCCGGTCAACACCCTGATCCTCGGACCGGGCAACTATCGCTTCGGCGACTTTCTGCGGGTCGGGGTGCCGTTGCAGCTGGTGGCGCTGATCGTCACCGTGCTGGTGGTTCCGCTGGTGTTCCCGGTTTGAGTCTGGCCCGTGCGGTTACAGCGGCATGCGCAGCATCCGCAGGGCCGTGTGGATGGGGATCGCCTGCCGGGTCTGTTTGTGCCGGGCGGTGGTGACGGCAATGACTTCACCGTTATGGTTCATTAGCGGCATCCCCATATCCCCGGGCTTCAGGTCGATGTTGTGGGTGATCGGCGAGTCATCGGGATTGATGACCGTTCCCGCATTGAGACGCTTGCTGGTGGTGTCGGTAAAGGCGTAGACACGTTCTCCGGCCTGCAGGTTGTCGATATCCCCGAGGGGGAGATAGTCGCAGTCGTCATGCTCGAGTTTGATCAGGGAGAGGTTGGCGCTCGCGTTCGTTTCGATGACCCTCACCGGGTAGGTGCCGAAGGCGGTCTTGACCTCGAACCGGGAGGCGGCGGAATACTCGGCTCGATTCTCATCGATACTCTCGCCGAGTGATGCCAGATGCCGCTTCAGCTTGTCCACCTGCTCAGCGTCTTTGGCCAGCTCGCTGTCGAAAGCCTGCTGGCTGCAGTCCTTGCAGCGCTGGATGAACGCCTTGCGGTGTTCGTCGTAACGCCTCTCCGCTTCGCTGAGCTTCGCGTGGTAGAGCGCGTAGGTGGATTCGCTGTTGGCCACGCGATTTGCGTCGCCTCGCTGCAGTTCGTCACGTGTCAAGTCGGTGCCGATGATGGCGTGGCACTCCCGTGTGATGAGAAATCCTCTCGGGCCGACGCCGAACTTGCCCAGAACGATGCTGATGAATCTGTTTTTGGCCAGTTTGAACTGTTCGATGTCGTCCGAGGCGACGAAGCGCATGTCTCCCGATTGCCAAAGGTAGTAGCCCTCTCCCATGTGTTTGGCGAGGCTGGCTTCAGCCCGCTGCTGCGGGGTGAGTTGACGCGTGTCGGCCGCTTCGGGTGCATCGGGTTCGTTTTCGCAGGAGGAGAAACCGATGGCGCCCAGCGTGATGGCGACGATTGCCGACCCGATGGAGAGAAACTGTCTGCTGCGCTGTCGGTTACGTTCCCGGCGTTCGTAGTCGAGCTCGTGTTGCCGATCCTGAAGCGCCGTGAATTTACTGAATATGATCCCGCAATGGCTGCAGCTGGTGAAGTTGTCCGATGGGTGACCGCACTTCGGGCAGATCATTGCCATGGCTGCTCTTGAGAACCTGTCGGGCCAGTGTTGACTAGCCCTGGGTTTACTTGCCGCGCATGCCGCGTATTTCGAGAAAGAGGACGATCCCCAAGGCCAACAGGTTCAGCAGCATGACGATCGCCACCCATTGCGGCATGCTCAAGCCGAGAAACTGCCACTGGATATCCCCGCAAAAGCCGGTCGGCTGGAAGATCGCCGGAAACCAGGCGTCGAGCTTGAGCCAGGCCGGGAACTTGGCGTTGACTTCGCAGCTCAGCGAGGGTGCGATGAAGCCCAGCTGCAGGCCGGAGAGTTTCAAGGCCAGATAGAGACACCAGATGGAAGCGGCGCCCCAACCCAGGTAGCCGACTCCGCGCGCGAGCGCCAGACGCGGCGCGGCGAACCCGATCAGGGCTGAGAGGAGTATTCCGATTACCGCCGCTCGTTGGTAGATGCAGAGTTCACAGGGATCGAGTTGCAGGCCGTACTGAAAGTAGAGCGCCGCTGCCTCCAGCGCGAGCGCGCTCAAGGCCAGTAGTCCCCAGGATAGTCTGCTTTGGATGAAGCTCATGCGTTTGTTACCTGTTGCTGTCGCTTGTCCGCTCGGTTGCGGACGGGGGAGGAGGCCCGGTTGCGCCTCATTGGCATCCTGGTCGCCGTCCACTATCTGGATGCCGTAAACACTGTCGAGTTCCATCCGGGTGTACATCCGGTCGGGAACGAGTGGCCGATTATAGAGGAAGATATGAAGCCGGATCGAGCCCGAAGCCGACGGCAGTCAAACCGCTCCTTTCATGGCAGCTTGTCGGGAAGTGGCTATCTTTGGGTTATTGAAGGGAGACCCGGTAAACCCGCATGATGGCTTCGGGCCGCCGCGCCGGCGTGCCCCTATTGAGAGATCGAACGACGCGATATGCCGAATGAACACACTATGGCGGTGCTTGCGCTCACAGCGCTTGCGCTGATCCTCTTCAGCCGGGAGAGGATACCGCTCGAAACCTCGGCGCTGCTGGTGCTGGGCGTGTTGACCGTGGGCTTCGAACTCTTTCCCTACCAGAGCTCGCAGGGGCGCCTGCATGCGGTCGATTTCTTCAGCGGCTTCGGGCATGAGGCGCTGATAGCCGTCAGCGCGTTGATGGTGGCGGGTTATGGTCTGGTGCGCTCCGGCGCTCTGGAACCTGTCGGGCGAATGTTGGCGAAGTCATGGAGCGTACGGCCGAAGCTCTCGTTTCTGCTGACCCTGGTCGTCGCCGGTTTGTTGAGCGCGTTCATCAACAACACGCCGATTGTCGTGCTGCTGCTGCCGATTCTTGTCAGCATGTCAATGAGAACCGGAACCAATGCCTCTGCGCTGCTGATGCCGATGGGATTCGCCACACTCATCGGCGGTATGAGCACCGCCATCGGTACTTCGACCAATCTGCTGGTGATCGGCGTCGCGGCGGATATGGGGCAGCCGCGTATCGGGATGTTCGACTTCATCCTGCCTGCCGCTATCGCCAACGGAATCGGCTTGCTCTATCTCTGGCTGGTGGCGCCGAGGATCCTGCCGACTCGGGAGATGGTGCTGACCGATACCTCGCCACGGGTCTTTTATGCCTATCTGGAGATCCGGCAAGGCAGCAAAAGCGATGGCATGAAGCTGTCTGATGCGATTGCCGTGACCCACGGCGCGATGAGCGTGGAGTCGATCAGGCGCGGTGAAAACACCCAGATCATGCCGTTGCCGGACGCCCTGATCAAAGCGGGCGATCGCCTGTTGGTTTTCGATACGCCCAGCCGGCTGAAGGAGTTCGAGCATCTACTCGGAGCGACCCTGTTCTCGGGCGCGGACGTGGTGGATGACGATCACCCGCTGAAGGCGCAGGATCAGCAACTCGCCGAGGGCATCGTGTTTCGGGGCTCGCCGCTGGAAGACCGGACGCTGAACGAGGTGCGCTTTCTCGATACCTACCAGATGGCGGTGCTGGCCGTGCACAGGGCAAGGCACGAGATCAAGGCCATGCCGCAGGGGGTCGGCAATCTGACCCTGCGTCTCGGCGATGTGCTGCTGCTACAGGGGAAGCGGGAACAGATCGACCGGCTCAAGCAGCAGTCCATCGTCATGGTGCTCGACTCCACCACCGATCTGCCGCGTACGCGCAAGGCGGGACTGTCGCTGGCGATCATGCTGGGCATCATCCTGCTGGCGGCCCTGGATGTATTGCCGATCGCGGTCAGCGCCACCTGCGGCGTGCTGCTGATGATCCTTTTCAAGTGCATCGCGTGGCGCGATGTGAGCCAGGCCCTGAGTGTACAGGTGATTCTGCTGATCGTGGCCAGCCTGGCGCTGGGCAACGCGCTGTTGGCCACAGGCGGCAGTGCCTTCCTCGCCTCGGGTTTTTTGCGCTTGACCGAAGGCGCGTCGCCCCAGGTCATACTGAGCAGCCTCATGCTGGCGATGGCGTTGCTGACCAACGTGGTTTCGAACAACGCGGCCGCCGTCATCGGTACCCCGGTGGCGGTGAGTATCGCTACGAGCCTGCAGCTACCCGTTGCGCCCTTCGTGCTCGCGGTGCTGTTCGGCGCCAATCTCAGCTTTGCCACGCCCATGGCCTATCAGACCAATCTGCTCGTAATGAGCGTGGGCAACTATCGGTTTACTGATTTCATTCGGGTCGGGCTGCCGTTGATACTGATCATGTGGCTGACGCTGAGCTGGCTGGTGTCCCTGTTTTACGATCTCTAGGGTCAAGATGAGAGCGGTAGAATCTGCTGTATGGATACTGATGTCAGAACACAGCGGATGTGGCGCATCTGAAACGTCCGGTTCCCGCTGTTTGCTGGTGTAAAGTGATTTGGTTACCTGATGTGAAAAAATGCGCAGATAGCGGGATAAGACGAATCGCCGGTGGACTCGTTCAGTCACCAGGGTCGAGTCGTCAGGGAGTCGCGACTTTGGATGAGATAGGGTGACCAGGAAACCCCTCCACATTCGTGGCGACCATGCCGAGCCCCCGCCAGAACTCCGGAGGATAGTGGAGCGATGAGAGGGTCGAGGTTTTTCTGAGATGGAGTTCATAGCCGTTCTCTCTCAGCTTGTAGCTGACGAACTGCCGGTAGATCTGGTCCCATTCGCCTGTGAATGTAATGGCGGAAAGACTGGTCGGGTAGTTGCCGTTGCGGATGCGGTAGAGCTCGATCAGCGCAATCGTGGATTTATAGCCCTGATCGGCGAATTTCTCGTCGGCCTGTGGCATGAAGGAGAACGGATCGCAGGCCGTGAGCAGCACGGCGGTCAACAGGAGCAGAGAGACAGCAATGCTTTTCATGGCTGGGTGCTGCAGAGTGTGGGTATGGTTCTGACATCCTGTTTCAGCCAATGGTCGTCGAGGGACAATCCGGATACGGACCTGAAATGGCGGATGAGATCCGGCATGAAGAGAGAGAAATCCTTTTCGATATTCATGAGTTCAGCCCTGACAGTCGGCAGGTAGGCGAGCGTGCTCTCCTTGCGGCGGACCCGGCTGGACAGCCTGCGGTCGAGTCGCCGGAAGGCCTCCTCCAGCCCCGGTAAAGAGCGGTAATTCTTCAGGTGGCCGGAACCGATCAGCCTGGAGAGAAATGAGCGGGCCTGGTCAGGGTAGTCACGACTGGCGAGTTGCGCCTGCGCGTGGAAGCGGTCGATAAAATCGCAGAACGGCTGGTTCGAGTAGTGCCACCAGCTTTTCGCCAGTAGGTGATCGTAGGTGATATCGATCACGACGGCCTTGAGGCGACCATGAGCGCCAAGCCGGGCCTTGCTCTGGATGACGCTGGGATGCTGATCGGTAAAACGGTCGATGGCCCGATGCATGGTCAATCCCTGATCGAACCGCTGGCTGGCGCCTTGCCAGCATCTGC
>JBNLAT010000037.1:23558-28616 GCA_050302275.1 Thiohalomonadaceae bacterium
ATGCTGATCGGTAAAACGGTCGATGGCCCGATGCATGGTCAATCCCTGATCGAACCGCTGGCTGGCGCCTTGCCAGCTTCTGCCCTTCAACAGGTCGGCAAGCAGATTGCCGAGTTGATACTCGATGTGGTTATCGGACAGGAAGATGTGCGCCAGCCAGTTCATGCCGTGATTATAACCCGAATGAGCCCGAGTCGTCTGGCGAGTTGCCGGAACTTCTAGAATATTTTCCACCCCGGCAAGACAGGTTTATCACAACGAGTATGCCGAGGGATGAATGTGCGTCAGTTTGATGCGCATCCAAAAGGGAAGGGTGATCTCTCGTGCGTGACTGTTTATGTCAGCCAGGATTCAAAAACTAAGGCCCAGTTGCAGCGCGGCGCTCGTTTGGTTACTGCCGTTGCCATAGCTGAGGTCAGTGTAGAAGTGCCCGAGATTGAGTCGAACGCCAAATGTGAAGAGCGGTGACGTATTCTCTCCAGTTGCAGCCAGATTACTGATAATGCCCGCTCGGATAGCGTGGTTACCGAGTAGCCATTCGCCGCCTATGCCTAGCTCCTGAGTGGGGTCACCTTTCGATAGTGGATCGTGCTCGAGCAGATCGAGATCGATCGCGTAGCTTCCCCATTCGGATTGGTAGGCGCCGCCCAGTCGTAACTGGGGTTGGAGTTCTATGACCCTACCGGATAGGGTGCGGATTTTTTGCGGGACCAGGTTGCGTACGCTCAAGCCGACAGTGGTTCTATCATCAAGCTTCTTGGCCCAGCCCAGGTCGATGTTGAGCTTCACGTTGTTGACCTGTTCCCCTCTTCGGGTCAGATGACTGCTCACGGCGTCGGCGGTGAACTCATAGGTGGTGATGCGCACGACTTTTGGCGTAATGCCGACCATCATATCCATATCCCACCAGTTGACTGCCCACCCCATGCTCATCGCGAGATCGTCGATCAAGAGCGCAATAGCGTCCACTGATGAATTAAGTGTGTCATTTGGGTTGATCAATTGACCGCCCGAATACAACTCGGGATGCAGAGTCGCGGGTGTGCCGCCATTGCTGACAAACCTCAACTCCTCTAAATAGTCCGTAAGGAGTTCCTGATCGGCTTCTGTATAGTCGAGTTTGCCATCAAGGACGCCTCGACGCCCGAAGTAAAAGGCGCCACCTTCATGGCGATCGGGTATGCTGACGATGACATTCGCAAATACGTCGGCATACAGAGGCGCAGAGGAGGTGTCGCTTAGATCGTTTGAAAGCGAGTCCAGGCTATTGATTAAGCTGTCAGGATTAAAATTGTTATTGAATGCCGCGATACCGGTGTCAAGCTGGCGATCATATTCGGCATCGTCTATATCGACGAGATCCCTGGTTTCGTCAGAAGCAAAGCCGGTCACGGAGGGGACGGCTATCCGTTGGTGTCCTCCCAGGTGCTTTCGCTCGGAATACACAGCGAGTAGTGCAGGGTTGAAGTAGGCGGAATTCGTGCTGCCGGCTAGGGCGACACCGGTTTTACCCATTGCCGCAGACCGGGAGTCCGGACTGCCAAAAGGTATGCTGTAAGCAGGGCCGAAAGCGCTCATGAGCATAAAGAAACAGGCCAGGACCAAAAAGCGAAGGGAATGGTCATTCATGGAGATGATCTAGTTTAAGGATCTAATGTCTTAACCTAGTTTGGCAGATATTGAGCGTCAATTTAACGTACAAGCTGAGGGAGTATAGTGTGAGTTACAACACAATATGTTCTGTCTTGAGGGGTGTTAGTCGCAGTATTAGGGCTTGGTTTAAGGAAATCCAAAGGAAATATTCTACTTATTGATGCGTGTGGCTTTTGATGTAACCTGTGCGTACATGGGAATTGGCTGCTAGTGGTCTAGGAGTGTCGCTGTTAAAGCATGATTATTGTTACATAAACCTGCCATGACGTGAGCACAGTGATTGCTGTATACGGAAAGGTTCATGACGTCAAAGATGTGGTCAGACAAGTCTTGAGTTCATGGGGGTAGTGACGGCTATGGGTAATGTCGTGGGCCTGTCTGATCTGCGTGACAACAGGATGCCATGTTAATGTTGGCCTGTTCTGAGGTGGCGTAAACTTTACTGCGTATCTACCAATCCTTATGGATGAGTTGCACAACTGGGAAATACGATATCAGTGTGAATTTGCTCAAGCCGGTTTTGTAGATGAGGACTCCCGCGGTCGCATAAACCAGACCAAAATGCGATGTTCCGGAAATATGGGTAAAGAATGCCATGAAGAGGAGTGATGTTGAACGTGAGTAGTTACGTCTTTCCGACATATAGTTTCAATATGTTCTTTTGAACCAATGAAGCGTCCTGTATTGGCATAGGCAATCTAGCGGCGTGACTCAGTGGAGTGGAATACATGTCAACTCCGCAGACTACGAAGCGACCTTGCGACAGAAGCAGTAGACGAACTTCTGTTCATTGCCGCTCGGAGTGTGATGAGACTCTTTCTCGTGACCAAGCAGTTGGAATGGCTCACCAAATTCGGCGTGGAGTTCGTTTGCGCTATACCGCATAACCGGCAGGCCGCTGCACATGGTGGGCCCATCTTCGGCGAAGGTGGCAATGATCACGAGTCCGCCGGGTTTTACCGCGTGCAGGACTTTGCGTACATACGCATGCCTCTCCATTGCACTGGTGAGGAAATGAAAAACAGCTCGATCATGCCAAACATCATAGCCTTGGGCCGGGAGGTCCGCCTGTAGGATATTGGCTTCAATCCACCGCACTTTGGCTGCCGGTAAGCCAAGGCGGGACCTTGCTGCAGCCAGAGCCGCTTCGGACAAATCAAGAACTGTTAGGCGTTCATAACCATTCGCCAAAAGGTCGTCCACAAGCGTGGACGCGCCACCGCCGACGTCGATTATCGATGCCGTTGTGGGTGTTGCAGCCTGCTGGATGAGTTTAAGCGATAAGGTCGCATGCTCCTGGAACCAACTGACAGCTGTTGTTGGCTTGCCGGCGTAGACCTTCGACCAGTGTTCCTTTGATCCCATGGTGGCTCCTAAACTATTTACTGGGATTGATACAACGCTATGCGGAAAAGCTTGAATGGAGCGGAAAACTTATCCGACCGAAGTGCATTGTCAGGCGCTTGGTTAATCTTCGTGTGCTTCAAGCAGTTTACTGCACAAGTCGTATGCAAATTCGTGATATTCATATGTAAACCAACGATGGTAGATCTCCAAAGTGGCTTCTGGCCATTTTTCACCCAAACGAACGTACTCACCGACCTCATTCTTGAAAATTACTTCATAATGCTGTTCGAAGCAATCACCCCAGCAGTTTTGATCTTCAATGTCGACCAGGTAAACGTTTGGGTGCCGATTTAAAGAATCAACATTCCACCGGTGCAACTCCGGACGGACCTGTTTTACCCACTCCAAAAACTCTTCAGTACCTAAGACGGTAATAGCACTTCGATTTAATGACTTCATTATATTGCCTGTCGAGCTTCTTGAGCCGCGTGCCTATAAAACTCCATGGCGAAGGTTGATTTGCCTGTCACGTAGTCCGTAATAAAAGTGGATTAGTGGCTTAACTGCTTACTCATGAATTTGGATGAGGCCGGACACAATCCGGAAAACTGGGCCGTATTCTTGATAGGCAACGGAGCGTTCTCTCGTGAAACGGGAGAGTAACCAAGCTTCAAAAAATATCCGTCAGCATTGGTGGTGAGGAGGTAAAGCCACTGAACACCTAGGGAGGCCGCATGTTCCTCAGCGAAAGTCACGAGCTTCTTTCCAAGACGGGAATTACGATACTGAGGCGCAACCGCTAGCGAACGTAAGAGCGCGACAGGCTTGTACACTTCAAGGCCGACCAACCCGACGAGTTTCGACCTATGACGACAACCGAAGAACAACATGGAGTCTGACGGGGCGACATCGGAAACAGGCAATTCACAAACAGACAGAAGCTGTTCTAGATCTGTAACTTCGTAAATTGGCTCAATGGCTTCCATGGGAGTTTTATGCTGGTAACGGTGATAATTGAGTACCAATGTATTGTAGTAGTTCAGACTTGATCTGACACCGCACTTG
The DNA here is from genome assembly GCA_050302275.1 of Thiohalomonadaceae bacterium. Taxonomy (GTDB): domain Bacteria; phylum Pseudomonadota; class Gammaproteobacteria; order Thiohalomonadales; family Thiohalomonadaceae; genus JAPHTQ01. The sequence goes on from JBNLAT010000037.1 coordinate 27,624, forward strand.
AAAAAGATGAGGGTTACCGGTTTAGATGGAGGTGCGAACCAAACCATCGAAACCATAAGAGGTAACCCTCATGCTTCATACTAACGAACACATCATCAAACACAAAGTGGGACTGCTGAATTTGGCAGAGGAACTGGGGAACGTCTCCAAGGCCTGCCAGGTCATGGGGCTGTCACGAGACACATTTTATCGCTACAAACAGGCAGTTGACGAAGGTGGCGTGGATGCCTTGTTCAATAAGAGCCGACGTAAGGCGAATCCCAAAAACCGGGTGGATGAGAAGACCGAACTCGCTGCCGTCATGCACGCATTGGAATACCCTGCACACGGCCAAGTGAGAGCCAGTAACGAACTGAGGAAACAGGGAGTTTTTGTTTCACCGACCGGCGTTCGAGGCATCTGGCTGAGAAACAACCTCGGCAGCTTTAAAGATCGCCTGAGGGCACTGGAGGAAAAGGTCGCAAGGGAAGGCATCATTCTTACCGAGGCACAGGTCGCAGCCCTGGAGAAGAAAAAGCACGATGACGAGGCCTCCGGCGAGATTGAGACCGCTCATCCGGGCTATCTCGGCTCGCAGGACACTTTCTATGTGGGCACTTTGAAGGGGGTTGGGCGGATTTACCAACAGACCTTCGTCGACACCTACTCCAAGGTGGCGTTTGCCAAGCTCTATAACACGAAAACCCCAATCACAGCCGCAGACCTTCTGAACGACCGGGTATTGCCGTTCTTCGAGCGCCATGAGCTGCCGATGCTGCGTATTCTGACCGATCGCGGGACGGAGTACTGCGGGCGAGCTGAAAAGCACGACTATCAGCTCTACCTGGCCCTCAATGACATCGACCACACGAAGACCAAAGCGAAATCACCGCAGACCAACGGTATCTGCGAGCGTTTCCACAAGACTATCCTGCAGGCGTTCTACCAGGTCACCTTCCGAAAGAAGCTCTACACTGATCTGGAAAGCTTGCAGGTTGATCTGGACGAGTGGCT
>JBNLAT010000038.1:0-27049 GCA_050302275.1 Thiohalomonadaceae bacterium
GGCCTGCTCTACCTGCTGCTGATCGCCGTCATGGTTAGCGGCTACCTGATCTCCACCGCCGACGGACGTGCGGTAGAAGTCTTCAACTGGTTTTCCGTTCCGGCCACCCTGGCCGACCGGGAAAATCAGGAAGAGATTGCCGGGACACTGCATCTCATCCTGGCATCCGTCCTCATTGGTCTTGCCCTGCTGCATGCAGGCGCGGCCGTTAAACACCACCTTCTCGACCGGGATCGCACCCTGCTGCGCATGCTCGGATTGTGAACAACCAAGCCAGACAAAGGAGCACCACCATGAAGAAACTACTAGCCCTGTTGCTACTCGGCATTGTCGCCGCCCCGCTCACCGCGCAGGCCGACGACTATGTCATCGACACCAAGAATGCCCACGCCTTTATCCAGTTCCGTATCCAGCACCTGGGTTACAGCTGGCTCTATGGCCGCTTTAACGACTTTCAGGGCAAGTTCAGTTACGACGAAAAACACCCTGAAAAGGCAAAGATAAGCGTGAGCCTGAAGACCGCAAGCATCGACACCAACCATGCAGAGCGTGACAAACACCTGCGTAGTGAGGATTTCTTCGACGTACAGAAATATCCTGAATCGAAGTTTGTCAGCACCTCTTACCAGCCCAAGGGAAATGGTAAGGGCGTATTGAAAGGCAACCTGACCCTGCATGGTGTGACCAAACCGATCACCGTCGAGGTTAAACAGATTGGCGCGGGCCCCGATCCCTGGGGTGGTTACCGCCGTGGTTTCTTCGGTACCACAACCATCACCCTGGCCGACTTTGGCATGACCTATAACCTGGGTCCGGCCTCGACGACTGCAGAACTGCTGCTCTCGTTGGAAGGTGTACGACAGTAAGCTAAGTTGAAAACGGCCGCCTGTTGGCGGCCGTTTTTTTCAGGACTCAGGCCGGCTGGTGTTTCAATTCACTCGTCTCATAGCCACCCATGTAGGCCCTGGTCAGAGTCTTGAGCAGAGACGCTTCGGAAATCGGCTTAATCAGAAAATCGACAAAGCCTGCGTTGAGAATGGCCTGTCGCTGCTCGGGGAAGGCATGGGCCGTCACCGCGATCAACACCGGTAGCGGGACTTTTTCTTCGTATAATCGTCTTACCACTTCAATACCGCTGATATCCGGCATCTGGATATCCAGCAGCACCACGTCAAACCCACCACCACGGATACGCTCAAGCGCATCGTAGCCATTGCTGACTTCCTCGAACGGAATAGCGGCCTTATTGAGGAAGGCACCCAGCACCATGCGATTGACGTCGTTATCATCCACCACCAGCACCTTCAGCTCACTCCACTGCTCTGTGGTCAGGCTTGGCGGTTCGACTGCCTGTGTGCCCTGAGCGCTTTCCACGCTACGTACAAACGGCAATTCAACAGTAAAACAGGAACCTTCACCCAGTTTACTCTGCAGGCTTATCTTGCCATCCATGCGCTGAACGAGGCTCTTAACAATCGCCAGACCCAGGCCTACCCCTTCGTTGTTACGCGTTTCAAAACCTTCAACCCGGGTAAAGTTATCAAAGACAGCCACCTGGGCATCATCAGCGATACCGATCCCGGTATCCTCCACATCAAAGCGGACTACCACTTGATCGTCACTTTCTCCCCGACGACTGACGTGGACATGAATGCTCCCCTTCTCGGTATATTTGATCGCGTTCGAAATCAGGTTGCTGATAATTTGACGCAAACGATTGGCATCACCGTAAAGCGCGTCATCCACATCTTCGTCCACGCCTGCATCCAGCTTGAGATTCTTTCGCTCCGCCATTGGCTGCATAATACTGACAACCCCATCCAGCTCACCTCGCAGAGAGAAGGCCTCCTCGTAAAAATTAAGGTGTCCCGCCTCAATCGCCGTGATATCCAGGATATCGTTCACGATACGCAATAGTGCCTGTGCCGATCGACCTATCTGCTCGGCAAAATGTTTCGATTTTCCATTAAGATTTTCGCTGTTCAGTAATTCTGAGAAGCCGACAATACCGTTAAGTGGTGTACGCAATTCATGACTGACGTTGGCCAGAAACTGATTTTTTGCCTCGCTTGCGCGCTCAGAGCGATCCTTTGCCTCCAGTAACTCATCCTCGATTTTTTTACGGTGCTCGATCTCTCGAGTGAGAACCCGATTCGCCTCTTCCACTTCGGTGTGCGTCTGCATCAACTGGCCCAACAGCTTTTCGTTGTCGAGCCACAACAGAATGTTGCGGTTAACACTGGCACTGTAACTCTTTGCCACCGAGAGCATGAAGGCGACATAGATCACCACCAACGCCAACATCCCTTCGGAGACCGAGGTTCCCTGAAGTGCGAGAGTAATCCCCACAGGTAGCAACAGGGTCACAATGGTGACGACGTAGATGCGTAACACCATGCCACGCGTGGTGATCGCACCCGCGGTCATGCCACCGAGCATAAACAGGGTCAACATACGATAGATTTCGTTGTCGACCATGAAACTCATCGGGCCGATCAGGCCGTACGGTGCATCCTGCAACAACACCAGGAACATGTAGATACGCAGCCATGTCTCCGCGTTGTCCTCGGTACCGTGGCGTTTATACAGTCTGGCAGCAACAAGGAAGGCTGATGCAGCAATAAAATTGACCGCAACCCAGGTCAGCAGAATAGAGTTGGGGAGCTCACCCCAGAAGAAGAACACGACGATGGCCAGCAGGCCATAAAAACTGAACGCCGCCATTGGCGCCAGCTTGTAATACTCTTTGGCTAACTCATGGTTCAGCTTTTTATTCATGGCAGGTGTGATGGTGCCGCGTCGGCCGCGACGGCTCGCTCCGCTATGTGGTCGTAGTTCGCCTTCCATAGCGTTATCGTTATCCATCTCCCTGATCAGGCTCATTGCGCGATTTGATGCTCCCTGATGAAACTCCGCAGCTGCGGAAATACGTCCCTGTCGCAATGCTTGCCTATAAACATATCCTGATGGCCGTATTTTTCAAAGACTTTTAACTGATGACGTCTCACCCCGTGGGCCACCATCCGCTCATAACAGTGGATATTTGAGTCAGCGAAAACCCGGTTGCGGCTACCCGTGGTAAACAAAATCGGCGTTTTGATGGAGAGGCCTGCTTCGAAATAGTCATCGGGCAACGAGTCATAATCGTGATCATCGGTATGCATTTTCACCGCACGATGGTCGGCATTGACCATCTTCGCCACATGACGGTGGTAATTCAGTCCGGTACCACCAAACAGATCCGCCAGCCGATGGTGCGTCACCTCGGAAATATTTTCATGCTCGAACAGCGCGGGGAAGCCACTACCCCACATCAGGCTCAGCATGTGGCAGGCAGGCTCATTGCATTCACGGTGAAACAGGCTGATCAGCTTGGAGAGCAGCTTACCCCGGGTCAGGCGTGGCTCACCCGGCCAACCCGGTGAGACGTAGGCGATATCCAGGATACGCTCGAGAAAAAACGGGAACACATTAATCTTGAACCGCGACCAACCCGGAATATGCGGAGTCAGTGCAATGCTGTTAGCCACCATGCTGGTGATATTCTTTACCGTCCTCGCCGCCAGGGCCATGGTAAAGGTCAGGGAACCGACACAGTGGGCGATCACGTGAATACGCTTGTTGGCCCCGACAACCTCACGCACTGTTTCAATCGCCCTGGGATGATCGTAGAGCGCCACGTCATCCATGCTGAAGTTGTTGGGGTAGAGGTTGTAGTTGAAGTGGTTACTCATGCGGTAGTTGAGACACCACACATCGGTGAGGCCGCTGTCCAGCAGGTAGCTCACCAGATTGTAGTGCTCGGGCATGATGAACATGTCGCTGGAGCTGGTGAGGCCGTGAATCAGCACCACCACGTCGTCGCACTCGTCACGCTGGAAGCGCTCCAGAGAGAGACCCAGGCCATCATCGGTGGAGAAGGGGTGATTGCTCTTTTCGGCGTTCTTTACCCCGTCCAGGGTATAAAGCGGTATTTGATGTTCCATCTGCACCCTCCTTAGTAACCCGTATCCCTTAGTTGTTTCTAAAATGTAAACGCAATACGGCCCCTTTGCACCCCAACAATGGAGGTAGTCGGCCAGGAAGAGAATTTTAGGAGGACAAAAAAATACAGCCAACGAAGTGTTGGCTGTATTAGAGAACTCAGAATGGGGGGGAGTATATAAAAAGGTCCATTCTGAGGAGCTGCTTAGTGATCAAAGATGAACGCAGAGAAGAGGAAGAAGAACACTGCGCCAAAGATCAGCGGAACGATAATAGTCTCAAGCATTGCAATACTCCTTTTACAGATTCCGTAACTAAACAAAATGAGCTCAACATGCTGGAGGTACGGCCTCCAAGCACCTTCTATTCAAGTCTCTGAGTCGCCGGTAAACATTGATGTCGATCAAACATTCTCGACTTCTAGAAGGGCAAAAAGCGGTTTTTTCACCTACTTATGATCTGGATCAAAAGCAGATGGTGATCAGCGTCAAAACGACAATCAGCAAAGCTGATGGCAGCCCGATGACAAACTGGATACGGTGTTACTTTTGACACAATCGGCCAAGGAAAATGAGCAACGACACCAATAACAACTGGCGCTACTTCCTCACCTACAGCGGCGTCAAACTGCCGCTGAAACTGACGAGCGAGCTACAGGAAGGCGAAACCGAAAACCGCAACACCTACTTTCGTGCCAGCTACGATGCGGAAGGAAAAATGCTGCTGTGCCAGAAACTGGTCTACGGCGAAGTAGAGATGGAACACCGCTACGGCTACTACGACAGCGGCGCGCTGGAACAGGCGGAGATCACCATGGCAGGAGAGACTCGCGAGATACGCTTTGCCGATACAGGTGAAGCTGTAATCTAAATTATCAAGAAGTGGACCTCAAAATGAGGATTCACGCCCGGAGACAAGGCGTAAAGCCTGCGAGAAGCTCAGTTTACCGGTAGTAAATGAGCATCGCAGCAGGCTTTGCAACACAGGATCAGGGCGCGAAGACCATTTTGAGGCCAGTTCTAGGGTTTGTTTTTAAGCATAACCAGGTAAACACCAAGTGCGACCAGCCCAATCCAGAGCACCATCGCAGCACCGCCAAGACTCTCCCAGGCACTGCCCATAAACAGCAACATCAGCATCGCAATGGCGAGGATCGCATTACCGAGCCAGAAGGTGTTTGAAGGGGGTTGTTCAGACATATTTCTACCTGTTGTTGTTAACGTTATTCGGTCGAAAGTAGCCTCACCGAGGCGCCCGCCGTGGACGTATCGATCAGGAACTCCAGTTCGCAATACTCCTGCTCCAGATCTGGCGGAGTCGGGTCGTCGGCACAGTTACAGCCTGCGATGATGCCGTAGTAGAAAATCCCGGCCCTGACCCGCAACTCCTGTGACTGCTCGTCCACACCCAGCATGACCACTCGGAACGGCTCATCAGCCACCGCGGAACTGTGCGCCAGCCCCGCCTGCAGCGGCAATACCGACATCGGCAGCTGCTCCACCTCCTTCTGGAAGGTGCGCTCAAAGGTCTCGCTACCCCAGGCCTCAAGAGAGTGTTTAAGGAGAATCACAGCACACCTGCCTGCCACTGCCCAATTCGGCTCATCTTAGCAAATTGCCGCCTCAGGTCGCAGCCACATTCCGCTGTCATGGTCTACGCTTGGTATACCGCACGGAGACCACATCAGGGGAGACCACCATGGCGACCATCAGCGACGAATCCAGTTTCAAAGAGGCGCTGGCCGACCTGCCAGTAAACCGCCAGCGCCAGCTGGGCGCGCGCTTCATCCGCAGGGTGCTGGAACTGGCTCCCGACTCACGCCTCAACGCCGCCCTCGCCTGCGCCTCCTCCAGCGATCCGTCCGATTCCGAACTACTTGACGCCTACCGCACTGCCAAAAGCATCGCCGTGGAAACCTACGCCGCCTGCGGCCAGGAAGCCGACTGGCACACTATGGCCGCCCATCACGTCGCCTGCGGCATTAGCGCCATCGTCGCACCGGCATCCACCATCGTCCCTGGCGTCGATGTTCCTGCCTACAGTGCTGCTGCTAGCGCACGCATGGCACTGCTGGCGAAAGATGTGGCAGAAAACAAGGAACATCTTGTTACAGAAAATGAAGAGCAGTACAAAATTGCCGATGAGTTTCTTGGTGAATAACGAATAAGTAAAAAGGACAACGAAAATTTTATTTTTGTAAAAAGAAAGGCCGCTTTCCGCGGCCTTTCTTTTAAATCATTACAGCAACGTCTTTGCCTGTTTTGCCGCTGCCTTCACTCTCTCTGGCGCGGTACCGCCGATATGATTCCTCGCTGCAACAGAACCTTCCAGGGTTAAATAACTGAACACATCTTCTTTAATTGCTTTGGAGAATTGCTGCAGCTCTTCCAGCTTCATCTCCGAAAGATCGCGCTTGGTGTTCACACCGAGGGCAACGGCCTTGCCGACAATCTCATGGGCATCGCGGAACGGCACACCGTTGCGCACCAGATAATCAGCCAGGTCGGTGGCGGTGGAGAAACCGCGCAGTGCTGCTTCGCGCATGTTTTCCGGTTTCAGTTTGATCTGCGCCATCATGTCGGCATAAACCCTGAGGCATCCTTTCACTGTGTCGATGGCATCGAACAGTGGCTCTTTGTCTTCCTGATTGTCCTTGTTATAGGCAAGCGGCTGGCCTTTCATGATGGTCAGCATGGAGGTCAACGAACCAAAGACACGGCCGGTTTTACCACGCACCAGTTCCGGTACGTCGGGGTTTTTCTTCTGCGGCATGATCGAGGAACCGGTGCAGAACGCATCGCCAAGATCGACCCAGTCGAACTGGCTGGAGCTCCACAGGATCAGCTCTTCGCTGAAGCGCGACATGTGCATCAACAGCAGCGATGACCAGCCTAGAAATTCGATAGCAAAATCGCGATCGGAAACGCCATCAAGGGAGTTACGTCCGACCATGTCGAAGCCCAGCTCTTTCGCGGTGAATTCGCGATCGATCGGATAGGTGGTCCCGGCCAGCGCGGCAGAGCCGAGCGGCATGATGTTGACCCGCTTACGGCAGTCGACCAGACGCTCGCTGTCGCGCTGCAACATCTCATTCCACGCCAGCATGTGGTGACCGAAAGTGATCGGTTGCGCCGTCTGCAGGTGAGTAAAGCCGGGCATGATGGTATCGGCCTCGCGCTCGGCCAGATCGATCAGTGCCGCCTGCAGGCGTTTCAATTCAGGACCAATGGCGCCGTCGATCTCGTCTCGCAGATAGAGACGCACGTCGGTAGCCACCTGATCGTTACGCGAACGGCCGGTGTGCAGCTTTTTGCCCGCATCGCCGATCATATCGGTGAGGCGCTTTTCGATATTCATGTGCACATCTTCGAGGGCGATGGACCAGGGGAAATCACCGGCCTCGATCTCCGCCTCGATTTTGGTCAGGCCGCGGATGATGTCGTCGCGCTCCTGCTCAGTCAGCACACCGACCTTGGTCAGCATTCGCGCATGGGCGATGGAGCCACGGATATCCTGGCTGTACATGCGCTGGTCGAAACCGACCGAGGCGCCGAAGGCCTCGACAAAGGCGTCGGTGGGCTCGCTGAAGCGGCCGGTCCACGGTTTTTCGACGGTTTTCTCTTCGCTCATGGCTGATCCATCTGGCTGATTCAAGTGGGAATTCGGCGCAGTATAGCCGATTCGATACGCCAACCGCGACGGCTCCCTCGTCTCTGCGCCGGGAATGCGGCTATGATAAACGGATGTCTTTTTGGGGATCGCGCACGTTGGCCAGTAACGACGACCAGACCAGCAACTTTTTCCTGCCCGACTTCTGCGGCCTGAACTCCGTGTTTGCCGTAGTAATCCTCTCCGAACTGTTTGCCCTGATCCTGACCCTCGCCGCAACCCATGTGACTATCGACCCCTGGCGCTACCTGGCGATGACCTCGCTATTCATGCAGTGGGTTGGTCTCTGCTGCGCAGCGGTACTCTGCCGCGCCCGACCTTTGCTGGCAAAGCTCGACATGCTGGCGGCGGCGAGCGCTAGTTACCTGATCCTGCTGCTGGTGATCCTGATCCTCTCCGAAGCGGCCTTCCACGTAGTACGCAACCCGGCCCTGCCGCTCTACGGTCCCCACCACACCAGCTTCCTGCTGAGCAATCTTTCCATTGGCGCGATCATCAGTGCGCTGGTGTTGCGCTATCTTTTCCTGCAGCACCAGTGGAAAGAGCGGGTACGTGCCGAGGCAGAAGCACGACTACAGGCACTCCAGGCGCGCATCCGCCCCCACTTTCTGTTCAACAGTATTAACACGGTAACCAGCCTGATCCACGGCAAACCGGACATCGCGGAGGAGGCGCTGCTCGACCTTGCGGATCTGTTTCGTGCCAGCATGCGCGATGAGAAGCGCCACATCACCTTCAGCGATGAGCTGGAGTTAACTCGGCGCTACCTGCATATGGAATCGCTGCGTCTCGGCGAGCGTTTAACAGTAGAGTGGCAGGTGGACGCAATTCCTGAAGAGGCGCTGCTACCGCCACTGATGCTGCAGCCGCTAGTAGAGAATGCGGTCTATCATGGTATCGAGCCGCGCGCTGATGGCGGCACCCTGAGCCTGGTAGGCAACGTGGAAAACGGCATGCTGAAATTGAAGATTGGCAATCCCTTGCCCGAAGGTGAAACAGCACACCGGGAAGGCAACCGCCTGGCGATGCGTAACATCCGCGAGCGGCTGGAGGCCCACTACGGTCAGCGCGCCTCATTGGAAACGATTAAGCAGGACGGGTACTACCTGGCGACCCTGACCCTGCCGCTGGAGCTGGAGGTGGATGAATGAAGGTGTTGATCGTCGACGACGAGGCCCCGGCCCGCGAACGGCTGCGGCGCCTGCTGGAAAATATTCCCGGTGCCTCAACGGTTGGTGAGGCCGCCGACGGCGAGGCCGCATTGCAAGCCAGTGAACAGCTAAAACCCGATGTCATCCTGCTCGACATCCGCATGCCCGGCATGGACGGACTGACTGCAGCACAACAGCTGGCAAAACACCCCGACCCACCCGCAGTGATCTTCACTACGGCTTACGGCGAACACGCGCTGGAAGCCTTTGAGGCGGAAGCGCTGGACTATCTGGTTAAACCGGTACGCCAGGAACGGCTGGAGCAGGCGCTGGCGCGGCTACACAAACGTGGGCTGGTCAGCGAAGAGGAGCAGGGGCGCAGTCACCTCACGGTGCGAAAACACGGCAACCTGCACCTGATCCCGGTAAACGAAATCCTCTACTTCCAGGCCGACAACAAATACGTCACCGCCTTTATGAACGGGCGTGAAGAGTTGCTTGAGGAGTCGTTAAAACAACTGGAAGAAGAGTTCGGCCCACGCTTCCTGAGAATCCATCGCAATGCGTTGATATCGCTCGAGGCGCTGGAGGGGATCGAAAAAACTACCGACGGGCGCTGCCACGTCAATCTGCAGGGCGTCGGTTGCGGCCCGGAGATCTCACGCCGCCACCTGGCCGAAGTACGGCGGGTTTTGAAGACTAAGGGTTAATCCAGTGACGACAGCCTGACCCGTAGCGGCGTGTTACGACGCAGAATATTCAACGCCTGATTGATCGAATCATCGAGATAGCCACCATAGAAATCGGGTGTGGTCAGCCCGACCCGCTTCGGCGCCAGTTCCACACCATCCCCATCGATGAACACCACCGTCGGTGTCACAGTCACCGCATACTGCTCGGCGATCTCCGCCGGGCTGACCTCATCACCGTGAAAATCGCGGACCATCTCTTCGCTGTCGATATGCAGCTTGCGGATCAGTACTTTGTCCTCATAGTCCCCGCTGCGCAGCATCGGCCGGAGAAAATCCTCTTCCAGCCGCTCACAATAGGCGCAAAAATCGGCGGCAAACATCAGCAGAATCGGCATTTTCTGCAGATCCGCCTGCTGCCCGACACGGTAGAAACTTCTCACCTCGCGCACCTCATCATCCGCCGCCACAACGGGCAGGGCCGGTACTGCCAGCAGCAGCAGGGTGAGAAGCGAATGGCGAATTGCGGTACTCTTCATCTATACGACTCCAGGGGAAGGCCGAACAGGATAGGCGGCCAATTTGCCCACTGCAATATGCCAATAGGGCAGGGATGTGTATGATCGGCACTTTGCACCGAATACTCGGCAACACTATTAGAAGAAATCAGGACTACCTATTCTCATGACCAGAAAACTTATCCGCATTGCCACCCGTGAAAGCCTGCTCGCCCTGTGGCAGGCGGAATACGTCTCCACCGCCCTGAAAAATGCCCATCCTGGACTGGAAGTGGAGCTGATTAAAATGAAATCCAAGGGCGACGTGATCCTCGACACCCCGCTGGCCAAGATTGGCGGCAAGGGGCTGTTCGTCAAGGAGCTGGAGGAAGGGATGCTCAACGGAGACGCCGACATCGCGGTTCACTCGATGAAGGACGTACCGATGGAGCTGCCGGAAGGGCTGCACCTGGCGGTGATCTGTCCGCGCGAAGACCCGCGCGACGCCTTCGTCTCCAACAACTACCCGAATCTCGATGCGCTGCCCCAGGGCGCAGTCGTCGGCACCTCCAGCCTGCGTCGCCAGGCCCAGCTTCTAATGCAGCGTCCCGACCTGCAGATCAACTTCCTCCGCGGCAACGTCCAGACCCGCCTGCGCAAGCTGGATGAAGGCCAGTACGACGCCATCATCCTCGCCGGCGCCGGCCTCAAGCGCCTGGAACTGGAAGAGCGCATCACCGAGCTGCTCGAAGTCACCACCATGCTGCCCGCCTGCGGCCAGGGCGCGGTGGGTATCGAATGCCGCGAGGACGACGATGAACTCAACCTGATGCTGGCGGCACTCAACGAACCGAAGACCTCCGCCCGAGTACGTGCCGAGCGGGCGATGAACCGCCGTCTCGAAGGGGGTTGTCAGGCACCTATCGCCGGTTACGCTGAGCTGGATCACGGCGTGATCGTCATGCACGGTCTGGTCGCCACCCCCGACGGCAAGCGTGTGGTTCGCGGCAGTATTAGCGGCCACCCGGAAGCGGCGGAAGAGCTGGGGATCACCCTGGCCGAGGACCTGCTGGCCCGTGGCGCCGACGAAATCCTCGCCGAACTCTATGCCGGGCAGGAGTGATCTGGACGGTCTTGGCGTCCTGATCACCCGGCCTGCACACCAGGCCGAACCCCTCTGCCAGCACATCGTTGCCGCTGGCGGACGGGCCATTCGTTTTCCCCTGCTACGTATCGAGGACAATAGCGATTCGCCAGCAGTGAATGAACTCCTGCGCGATCCTGCCATCTACGATCTCGCCATCTTCATCAGTCCCAACGCCGTGGAATACGGCCTTGCCGCCCTGGCCCGCCACGGCGGACTGAGCGATAGCACGTGCATCGGCGCAGTGGGCCGCGGAACTGCCCGCGAACTGGAAAAGGCGTTGGGACGGACACCCGATCTGCTGCCGACGGAGCGTTTCGACAGCGAAGGGCTATTGGCCCTGCCGGGATTGCAGGCGGTGGAGGGAAAGCGCATCCTGATCCTGCGTGGTAACGGTGGTCGCGAACTGCTCGGCGATACCCTGCGTGAGCGCGGTGCCACGGTTAATTACGCCGAGGTCTATCGCCGTGAAGCGCCAAAAGCAGACGACGCCGAAGCCGGGTGGCTGGAAAAAAGCGATATGCTTACCCTTACCAGTGGCGAGGCACTACAAAACCTGCTCGCCGTGACCACCGAAGCAGAGCGGCCAGACCTGCTCGACAAGCCGCTGATCACCGTCAGCGAGCGAGTGGCACAACAGGCGCGAGAGGCAGGATTTCGTCAGGTGCGTGTCGCCGACGGCGCCGACGATGAAGCGATATTGAATGCTATTTTAAGCTGGACTGCAACCTAATCCGGGACGGAGCGGAAACCATGAACGAAACGGTCAACGAGACGGAAACAGCAGAGGTCGAAGTCGACACTGAGCAGACCGAAGCAGCGCCGAAAAAGAAGAAGCGCAGCGGCGGGGCCGGTACTTTTCTCGCCACCCTGATCGCGCTGATCGCCGTCGGCGGCGTACTCTATCTCTACCAGCAACAAATGTTTCTCAAGCGTGATGTGCAGGCGCTGCAACAGGGTTTGAGCAAGATGCTCGGCGTGGTAGAACAGAACCGTAGCGACGTACTGGAACGCCTCAAAACCGTCCCCGAACATAACCACCCGCAACTGACCAACCGCCTGGCACAGGCGGAGCAACTACTCACCGACACCCGTATGCGTGTCGGTCAGGATCGCCACACCTGGGCGCTGGCCGAGGCGGAATATCTGGTGCGTATCGCCGATCACGATTTGCGCTTCAAACACAGCACCATCACTGCTATCGCCGCCTTGCAGAGCGCCCGCGCCCGACTGGAGGCCGAGGATCGCCAGGCCTTCGCCAATCCTATCCGCCGCATCGACAGCGACATCAATGCGCTCTCCCGGGTACAGCTACCAGACCGTGAGTCGCTGGCACAGGAATTGGCTGAACTGGTCGGCAAAATCGACGACCTGCCACTATTACGCCAGGAAAAGAGCGGTTCACCCCAGACACCAGAAGAGCAGCCCGCCAGCGAAAAACGCTCCGGCTGGGACAAGCTCTGGTTTGATCTGGGCAACCTGATCACCATCCGCCACGAAGAAGAGCTGGTGGCGAAACCGATGCTGCCGCCGGAACAGCGCTACTTCCTGCGCCGCAACCTGCAACTCCAGCTGGAGTCGGCACGGCTGGCACTGTTAATGGATAACACCGCTGCCTGGAAGTCGAGTCTTGGTGAGGCGAGCGACTGGATTAAACGCTATTTCGACAGCAGCGATGCCTTGGTCAAAGCGGCCCAGACCACGCTTGAGCGGCTCGCCGGAACCCAACTACTCCCCGCGCTGCCCGACCTGAGCAGTACCCGCGACCTGCTGCAAAAACTCTCTCGTCAGGCGGCAACCAGCACCAACGCGGCGCCCACTGCCAAAGCTGAACCGAAACCGGAACCCGCCAAACCCGCACCTGCCACCAAACCGGCAACGAAAAAAGCGGCACCCGCCCCGGTGGAGAAAACAGCCGAAACAGCCACTGAAACGGCACCGAGCAACGATGCCCCGGCGGTCCCGGCAACCGAGAGTAAGGAGGGCGCCCAATGAAATTGCTCTTTCTCGGTCTGCTGATCCTCGGCCTTGCGGTCGGTATCACCGTCACGGTGGTACAACAGGACCCGGGCTATGTGATGCTCAACTACGGCGGCTGGTCGGTGGAGACCAGCTTCAATATCTTCATCATGCTGTCGATACTGGGCTTTCTGGTTCTCTACTTCAGCGTGCGCCTGATCCTGGGCGCCTGGCACCTGCCTTCGCGGATGTCCTTCTGGGGGCACAATCGACGCGCTGCCCATGCACGCAAACTGACCAACCAGGGCTTGATCGCCCTGGCCGAAGCCAACTGGCCACGGGCAGAGAAACTGCTTAGCCAGTCCGCGGCACACAGCGACACCCCGCTGATCAACTACATCGGCGCCGCTCAGGCCGCGCAAAAACTGGGCTTCGACCTGCGACGCGACGAATACCTCTCCCAGGCCTTCCGCAGCATGCCCGATGCGGAGCTGGCGGTCGGCCTGACCCAGGCGGAGGCACAGATCTCCCATGGCCAGACCGAACAGGCACTAGCCACCCTGCAACACCTGCAGAAGATTTCACCGAAACATGCACAGGTGCTCTACCTGCTGAAGAAGCTCTACGAAAAGCTGGAGGCCTGGGACGAGCTCTACACCCTGCTTGCCGAATTGCGCAAACACCATGTGTTCAACGAATCGGCGATGACCACGCTGGAGTATCAGGTCCATCACACCCGTCTGCACGAAAGTCGCGATCTGGACCGGCTGGAGCGCAACTGGCAGGAGGTGCCGAAGCGGCTACGCCAGTCCCCGCAACTGCTGCACGAATACGCCACCAACCTTAGGCGGCTCGATGCCGAGGAGCAGGCGGACGGTGTACTGAATGAATTCCTGAAAAAACAGTTCGACCCGGCACTAATGCGCCTCTTCGGCCAACTCCGGGGCGACGACACCAACCGACAACTGGCCACCGCCGAACAGTGGTTACAGGAACACGGCCAACACCCGGAACTGCTGCTGGCGCTGGGACGTATCTGCCTGCGCAACCAGCTCTGGGGCAAAGCGCGCAGCTATCTGGAAGCGAGCCTGGGGACCAAACCGATGGCCGAAACCTGTTGCGAGCTGGGCAACCTGTTGCAGCAACTGGGGGAGAAAGAGAAGGCGGCCAACTACTTCCGTCAGGGACTGGAGATCGCCAGCGGCGGCCAGTGCACCAATATCACTATCAGCGCAGCACAACGCCACGCGCTGACGGAGTCAGCTGAACACGAATCACGGAAATCCCTTTCCGTTGCAGTAGAAGAAGACGAAGGTTCAGATCTGGCCAACCAGCGCTAGCGCAGAAAAACTACTTTTTGTCGGAAGCCCAGGAGAACGCATCCGAGAAACAGTGATCCGGATCGACGCCGCGGGCTACAATCGCGTCGCGTGCCTTGTAGACCATATCCGGATGGCCACAGGCGTAAACCTCGAAGCCGCTCAAATCCTCGAAGTCTGCCAACACCGCATCCTGCACATAGCCCTTGCGACCATCCCAGGCATCATCCGGCTGAGACAGTACCGGGCGGTAACGGATGTTGGGGAAGTTTTTCTCCCACTCGCGGATCTGTGCATCCGCATAGAGGCCCTCGCGGCTACGCGCACCCCAGTAGAGATAAACCGCACGGCTCGACTGCTCCGCCACCATATGCTCGATAATGCCTTTCACCGGACCAAAGCCGGTGCCGGTGGCGAGCAGGATAATCGGTCGCTCAGTGTCTTCGCGCAGGAAGAAGCTTCCCTTGGGACCTTCGATACGGATGATCTCGCCGACCTTCATCTCGGTAAAGACGTGCTCGGTAAACTCACCGCCCTTGATGCGACGGATGTGGAATTCCAGCAGCTCGTCGTGGTGCGGCGCGTTAGCGATGGAAAAGGCGCGTTTGCGGCCATCAGACATCATGAAATCGACATACTGTCCGGCAAGATATTGTAGCCGCTCGCTCTCGGGCAGCTTAAGGAACAGGGCCATCACCTCGTCGTTGAGCTTTTCCAGTTTGGCTACCTTGGTCGGCATGCTCTTTACCGGGATCTCTTCCACCGCACCGATTTCATGGATCTCGATGGTCAGGTCGGTGGTCGGCTTGGCGACACAGAAAAGGGACATTCCAACCATCGCCTGCTCTTCGGTGAGTCCCATTGGCTCGTCGTCGTAGCGGATCTCGCCGCTGACAATCTGGCCGATGCAGGCGCCGCAGGCGCCACCACGACAACCATAGGGAAAGGCCAGCCCGGCTCGCAGTGCGGCGTCGAGAATGCTTTCGTCGGGATTGGCGGTAAATTCGTGCCCGCTGGGCAGCACCTTGATTGAAAAGCTCATGCTGTTCCTTTCTTCATTATTTTGTGTGTTGCCGATTATGCCGTAACCGGCACGCTCTCTGGCAAACGATTTATGGGCGCACCAGCCCCGCCTCAACCTGATCCCGTTTTTCTTTTCCCACCAGGATCTCAATCAACGCCAGGGCGAAGTCCATCGCCGTACCGGGGCCACGCGAGGTCACGACCTTGCCATCCTGTACCACCGGGTTCTGCAGATAAGTCACACCGGGCAGATCCATTTTGTCCACATGGCCGGGATAACTGGTGGCCTGTTTGCCGTCGAGCAGACCGGCGTTACCCAATACCCGAGGTGCGGCACAGATCGCGGCGATATATTTATCGCCATCGGCCATTTTATGCAGCAGGGTATGGATGCGCGGATCGGCATCGAGGTTGGTGGCGCCGGGGAGGCCGCCGGGTAATACCACCATGTCGTAGTCGCGCTCGAGCGCCTGATCCAGATCCATCTGCGGCAGGATCACCACGCCACGGGAGGCGGTCACCGGACCCGGCTCCAACCCGGCGGTGATCACTTCCACACCGGCCCGCACCAGCAGGTCGACGATGGTTACTGCTTCAAGCTCTTCGCAACCGGCTGCGAGGGGGACAAGGACGCTTGCCATAGCCGTTCCTCCTGTCTGCTGTTTTTCTGAATGAGTTGCGAGACGGGTACCAGCCTGACGCCGAAATCTTCCACATGCGGCAAGAGCTTCTCCAGCGCCGCTGCCGTTTCAGGGTAGGGATGACTAATGCCGATAGCCACACCATCACGCCGCGCCCGTGTCACCAGGCGGATAAACTGCTTCATGATCGCCGCCTCATCCCGATTGTTATCGAGAAAGGTGGTACGGCGCATGCTGGGAACCGATTGCTCCAGGGCGATACGCTGGGCCACGCTCTGTACCGCGGTGGCGCTATCGATAAAGTAGAAATCCTTGCGGCTATGCAGCGAGCGCATCAGCCAGACCATCGGCTCAATCATCCGCGTCAGCAGGCTGCCCATGTGATTGTTCATTCCCCGCGCATAGGGCACCGAATCGAAGTTGTCCTGCAGGGTTTGTAATAGCGTCTGCCTATCCATGTTGCGGCCAATCCCACCCGGCCCCATCGGCTGGCCGTTGGTCGCCTCCATCGGCTGGTGCAACATCACCTCTTTACCGGCGGCGTGGGCGGCCTCGGCGAGGCGGCGACTGTAGGTGGTCTGGGGCAAAACGGCACAGGTTACCTGGCCGGGCAGGGCGGTAATACGCAGACCGTCCTGAAGACGATCGCCCAGGTCATCGACGATGAGCGCGATAGCGGGAAGGGGTTTATCTGTTTCGGCAACGGCGTAGAGCGGCAGCAGTGCTAACAACACTGCTGCCATGGTGCGTTGCCGGATACCGCGCAAGGGTAATTACTCCCCGTTGCGGCTCTGCATGATGGTCAGACCCTTAAGCAGGGTCAGCGCCTCATAGAGCACGTAATCGCTGTCGACCAGTGACTCCTCTGCGGCAGCTTTTTTCTTGTCGCTGTTTTTCTTCTCTTTGTCGCCGTTGCCATTAATCAGGTGGCCTGCCAGGTCCGCCTCCTTGATCAACTCGACACCGTTGCCTTCCAGCTTGGCGACCTTGAGCGGCTCGACCGCGATGTCTGGCACGATACCTTCGGCCTGAATGGAACGACCAGAAGGAGTGTAGTAACGAGCAGTGGTGATCTTCACCGCGGTGTTATTACTCATCGGGAAAATGGTCTGCACCGAGCCCTTACCGAAAGTACGTGAGCCCATGATCACCGCACGTTTGTGATCCTGCAGTGCCCCGGCAACGATCTCCGAAGCAGAGGCGGAACCGCCGTTGACCAGCACCACCAGCGGCGCGCCACTCAGCACATCGTCCGGTGTGGCGACGAAGTCCAGCTGCGCATCGGCGGCGCGGCCTTCGGTGTAGACGATCTTACCCTTACGCAGGAAGGCATCGGAAACACTCACTGCCGCACCGAGCACGCCGCCCGGATTGTTGCGCAGATCCAGTACCAGTCCCTGCAGGTTGCCTTTATTCTCTTTCTTCAGCTTGCTGACTGCTTTGTGTACATCCTCGCCGGTCGCGGTCTGGAAGTTGGTGATGCGTACGTAACCGAAACCTTTTTCCAGCATGCGGCTCTTGACGCTCTTCACCTTGATCACGTCGCGGGTGATGCTGACGATTAATGGTTTCTGTGCCCCTTCGCGGACGATGGTCAGGGTGATGTCACTGCCCGGATCGCCGCGCATCATCTTCACTGCTTCGGTCAGGGTCATGCCCTTCACCGGGGTATCATCAAGACGAATGATCAGGTCACCGGCCATCACCCCTGCACGCATCGCCGGGGTATCGTCGATGGGAGCGACCACTTTGACGAAGCCATCCTCCATCGTGACCTCGATACCGAGACCGCCGAACTTGCCGGTGGTGCCGACCTGAAGGTCCTTGAACTCTTCCTGATCAAGATAGGCGGAGTGGGGATCGAGGCTGGAGAGCATGCCGCGGATAGCGCCTTCCAGCAGTTTCTTGTCGTCCACGGACTCAACATAGTCCTCTTTGACTCGACCGAAGACCTCGCTGAGGCTACGCAATTCACTCAATGGCAATGTGCTACCACCGTTGCTGGTGGCGGCCTGACGATCGGCCATTACGCTGGTGCCAACGCTAAGCGCTGCGCCCAGAGCCATGCCTGCGGCCAGAACCAAACTAAAACGTGCAGATGACTTCATTCAATACTCCCGGTCCGGGCCTTAGCCCGTCCATCTCATTCGTTAACACCCTTCCGGCTGGATAGAAGGATAGTACTTCAATCGCCGGGCAAAATCAGCGCCGACACCAGCGTACCGGGTCGGTAGGTTTGCCGTTCTTTCTAATCTCAAAATAGAGCCCGCTACGCTCGGCACCGCCACTGTCACCAACGGTGGCAATGACTTCGCCCGATTCCACCCAGTCACCGGTCTCCTTGTAGAGACTCTGGTTGTGGCCGTAGAGACTCATGTAACCATCGCCGTGGTCGAGGATGATCACCATCCCGTAACCGCGCAACCAGTCAGCAAAGGCGACCCGGCCGTGGGAGATCGCCTTGACCTCATCACCTTGGCCGGCACCGATCATCACACCCATCCAGCGTAGCTTGCCCACCTTGCGAGGACTACCATAACTCACCAGCAGCGGACCCGCCGCGGGCCAGTGCAGTTTCCCTTTGAGACTGGGGAAGGGCTTGCGGTTCCCTGCCTCGGCAGGAATATCTTCCAGCGCGTCGGCCAGGGCATTCAGCAGCCGCTTCAGTTCCTGCTCATCCTCCAACATCGAGGTGAGGCGCTGGTCCTGACTGCCGATCTCATCCTTCAGTTTGGCCACCACCGCTTCACGTTCGCCGCGTGTGTTTTCCAGGTCGCGCTTCTCCTGCTGCTGCTTGTCGCGCAGGGCACGCATCCGCCTGGTCTCTTCTTCGACCTTGAGTCGAACCTGTTCCAGTCGATTGATGGTCTCGCTGAGGCGATCGATGCGCTCGCTGCGCGCCTTGTTGAGATAGTCGTAATAGGTGACCACCCGGCCGACGGTGGCAGGGCTCTCCTGGTTGAGCAGGATCTTGAGATACTCCTGACGGCCCATAGCGTAGGTGGCACGCACCTGATCGGCGAGATAACCACGCTGTTGTGCCACGGAGCGTTGCAACTCGCGCTCTTCACCGCGCAACTGGTCTAGACGCTTGCGGCGCTGTTTTAATTCATGACCGAGGCGGGGAATGCTGCGGCTGAGGGCGCCGATGCGCTGTTCCGATTTGCGCAGATCCTCGCGCAGTTCGTCGTAACGGTTGCGCACCTTCTGCAACTGTTTTTGCAACTCGGCGATACGCTCGCGCAGTTGCTGCAACTCGGCCCGTTTGGCCGCCTTGTCTTCCGCCTGCAACGGCACCGCGAGCAGCAGCAGGATCAGGGCAAACAGAATATGACGTTGTCGCGGGGCCGTCATCGCACGTTCCCGGACAACCGCGGCGACACTTTACTGCGCCTCCCCATCGGGGTGGACGATCAGATCCTGGCCGTTCATCTCGTGCGGTTTATCCAGCCCTAGCAGGTCGAGCATGGTCGGCGCCACGTCGGCCAGTACGCCCTTATCGCTGAAACTGATCTCCCGTTTACCGACATAGATGAACGGCACCGGGTTGGAGGTGTGGGCGGTATGCGACTGCCCGGTATCCTCACCCCTCATCTGCTCGGCGTTACCGTGGTCGGCGGTGATCAACATCTCGCCGTCCTGCTTGCGAATCGTCTCCACCAGGCGACCGAGGCAAGTATCGATGGTCTCGACCGCCGCAACGGTCGCATCGAAATTGCCGCTGTGGCCGACCATGTCGGTATTGGCGAAATTGCAGATGATGACATCGTATTGGTCGCTCTCGATCGCCTCGATCAGCTTGTCGGTTACCTCCAGCGCACTCATCTGCGGCTGCTGGTCGTAGGTGGCGATCTGCGGTGAGGCGACCAGAATGCGGTCCTCGAACTCGAACGGCTCTTCACGGCCACCGTTGAAGAAGAAAGTAACGTGGGCGTATTTCTCGGTCTCGGCGATACGCAACTGGTGCATCCCCATCTTGGAGAGGTATTCACCGAAGACGTTAACCAGTCGCTCCGGCGGGAAAGCAACCGGGATAGTGTAGTCAGCGCTGTACTCGGTCAGGCTGGCAAACATTCCCAGCTTGGGTTTGATGCTCCGCTCAAAGCAGTCGAAATCGGCTTCGATGAACGGACGGGTGATCTGCCGTGCGCGGTCGGAGCGGTAGTTCATGAAGATCACCACATCGCCGTCCTGCATGCGGGCCGGCTCGACACCTTCCGGCTGAATCGCAGTGGCCTTAACGAACTCATCGGTCTCGCCGCGTTCGTAGGCCATCTCCAGTCCGCTCATCGCATCGGCGGCGACATACTCGGACTGTGCACCGGTGATCAGATCGTAGGCGGCCTGAATACGCGGCCAGCGGTGATCCCGGTCCATGGCGTAGAAGCGGCCGATAATTGAGGCGAAACGCCCGTTGCCCACTTCGTCAAAGACCGCCTGCATCAGCCGGATCGACTCGGCGGCGCTCTTCGGCGGGGTATCCCGACCATCGAGGAAGGCGTGCAGGTAGACATTTTTCACCCCACGCTCGGCGGCCAGTTTGGCCATGGCGTGGATGTGCTCTTCGTGGCTGTGTACACCGCCCGGGGAAAGCAAACCGAGGATATGCACCGCGCTGTTGTTGGCGATGGCGGTATCGACCACCTCCAGCAGGGTGGCGTTGGTGAAGAAGGAGCCGGTCTTGATCGCACGGCTGACGCGGGTGAACTCCTGGTAGACCACCCGCCCTGCGCCGAGATTAAGGTGCCCCACTTCTGAATTGCCCATCTGTCCGCTTGGCAGGCCAACCTCGGCGCCAGAACAGCGAATCAGGGTATGCGGGCACTTACTCCATAGCTCATCCCAGACCGGGGTCTTGGCCGCCTGGATGGCATTAAAATAGGTATTTTCGCTATAACCCCAGCCGTCCAGTACGGTCAGCAACAGTGGGCGATGGCGGGTGGAAGCGGACATATATCAAACCAATTTAGTCAGTTATTTTTCGGGATCAACGCTATTCTATCCTGCTTGCGTTTTCAGGGCCATGTTGAGTGTAGGGGTAAGTGATGACCGCAAATAAATCACTTACCCGAAGAAAGCTCTTCTCAAACGTTTTATTATTGTATATTGTTTTGCTGATATTGACGGTGGAGAGACAAGCCACCACACCCATTACGCCGCAGTCAGGGACCTGAATATGTCAGACAATTCACACATGGGACTGATAACCAGGGATGAAGATATCGATCGCGCCTCTCGCTCGTTGAAGGCGATGTCGCATCCTTTACGCCTGAAAATCCTCTGCACCCTCGGTGATCAGGAGGTCAGTGTTCAGGATATTGTCGACCGTGTCGGAACCTCCCAGAGCAATATTTCACAACATCTTGCTATTCTCCGCGACAAGGGTATCCTCTCTTCGCGCAAGGACGCCAACCGCGTCTATTACAAGGTCGTCGACTCGCGCACGCTGCAGTTGATCGGCATGATGCGCGTCGTTTTCTGTACCCTGGACTAAGACACTTAATTCCTGATATTCGGCGGGTTGAATCCCGCCGAATATCGATCCGCTTACTATAACCACATTCGGATATGTCACAGTTTATCGAGTTTGCCATTAAGCACTGGGATCTGTTCCTGGCCCTGGCCATTATCCTGTTCATGATGTTCAGCGGTGGCCTCACCAGCCGCCTGCGCGGCTTCACCGAGATCGGCGCGACCGAGGCGGTTCAGCTGATTAACCATGAAGGTGCCGCCCTGCTGGATGTCCGCGAAGACAAGGAATACCAGGATGGTTACATCCTCGATTCCATTCACATTCCGCTGGGCAAGCTGGCTGGCCGTCTGGATGAACTGGAAGCGTTGAAATCGAAACCGCTGGTGATCGGTTGCCGTAGCGGCCACCGCTCCGCCACCGCCTGCGCCCAGTTGCGCAAACAGGGCTTTGAAAAGGTTTACAATCTCAAGGGCGGCGTGATGGCCTGGCAAAGTGCCGGACTCCCGCTGCAGAAACCCGGCAAGAAAAAGCGACGTAAATAGGTAATCTGTCATGGCCAATGTTGTGATGTACACCACCGCGCACTGTCCCTACTGCGTTCGTGCGCGCAGCCTGTTGGACAAGAAAGGCGTGTCCTACACCGACCACCGTATCGACGAGCGCCCGGAATTGCGCCCGGAGATGATCCAGCTCGCAGGCGGCAAAACCTCCGTGCCGCAAATCTTCATCGATGACTTCCACGTCGGCGGCTTCGACGACATGGCTGAGCTGGACGTGGACGGCGAACTGGATACGCGTCTGGGACTGTAGCGCCTGCCATGAGCGACGGCCTGCACATCGTCTGCCCCCACTGCCACAGCGTCAATCGCGTCCCGCAGGAGAAGCTGGCCAGCGGCGGTAAATGCGGCAAATGCAAGCAAGCGCTATTCGACGGCAAACCGGTCGAGCTGAAACAGGCCTTTTTCCGTCTCCACCTTAATCGTAGCGACATCCCCGTTCTGGTAGACTTCTGGGCACCCTGGTGTGGGCCGTGCAAGATGATGGCACCGGTCTTCGCCCAGGCCGCCGCCGAACTGCAGCCCCATGTCCGACTGGCCAAGGTCAACACCGAAAACGAGCAGGCTCTGGCCGCCGACTTCGGCATTCGCAGCATCCCGACCCTGGCACTGTTCCGTGGTGGTCGTGAGGTCGCCCGCGTTGCTGGCGCCATGGATCTGCAAAACCTGCTGGCCTGGACCCGACAACACCTTTAACCGAATTCGGCCAAACCGAAAACAACAGCAACAGGTATCCGCATGAGCGACAACAACACCGCTGCTGCGCCCGAGGGCCAGCAATTTATCCTGCAACGGATCTACACCAAGGATCTCTCCTTCGAGACCCCCAACTCCCCCGCAGTCTTTACCGAAAAGTGGGAGCCGGAAACCAATGTCGAGCTCAACTCCACCGGCACCAAACTGACCGACGACAACATCTTTGAAGTCGTACTGTCGGTTACCGTTACTGCCAAGCTGGGTGACAAAACCGCCTATCTGGCCGAGGTACAACAGGCCGGTATCTTCACCCTCAGCGGCTTCAGCGATCAGGAACTCAATGCGCTGATCCACAGCCATTGCCCCAACCTGCTGTTCCCCTACGTACGTGAAGTGGTCTCCGATCTGGTTAGCAAGGGCAGCTTCCCGCAGATGCTGCTGCAGCCGATTAACTTCGACGCCCTCTACGCCCAACACCTGCAGAAGCAGCAGGAACAGGGCAGCGCTGAACCGGTTCACTAACCGTTAACGTCCCATGAACGCCGCACTCTGCTCCGGCCCCATTGCTGTACTCGGCGCAGGCTCCTGGGGCACCGCTTTGGCGATCCAGTTGGCCCGCAACGGTAAGAGCGTGTCGTTGTGGGGGCGTGACGGCGAGCAGATGGCCGAGATGGCCAAAACCCGTCGCAATCAGCGTTATCTCCCCGATACCGATCTTCCGCCCAGCCTGAATCCGGTCAGCGAGCTGGGCGAGGCCCTGGCCAATGCCGCAAGCATCCTGCTGGTGGTCCCGAGTCACGCTTTTCGCGACACCCTGGAGCAGATCAAGCCGCTGCTGCAAAACGGTCACGCTATCGCCTGGGCCACCAAGGGGCTGGAACCGGGAAGCCGTAAACTGTTGCATCAAATCATTGCAGAAGTGCTTGGCGAACCGACACCCGCCGCAGTGATCTCCGGCCCCACCTTCGCCCGCGAAGTCGCACAGGGGCTACCCACCGCGGTAACCGTCGCTTCCGAAGATGAGGCCACCGCCAACTACTTCGCCAACTGCCTGCATGGCGGCACCTTCCGCGCCTATACCGCCAGCGATATGGTCGGGGTAGAGCTGGGCGGTGCCTGCAAGAACGTGCTGGCCATCGCCGCAGGCATCGCCGACGGCCTCGGTTTCGGCGCCAACACTCGCGCCGCATTGATTACCCGTGGACTAGCAGAGCTGATGCGCCTCGGCGTCACCCTCGGCGGCCAGGCAGAGACCTTCATGGGGCTGGCCGGTCTCGGCGATCTGGTGCTTACCTGTACCGACGATCAGTCACGTAACCGCCGCGTCGGCCTCGCTCTGGGCAGAGGCGAAACCCTGGAAGATGCAATTAAGGCGATTGGTCAGGCTGTGGAGGGGGTAAAAAGCGCGCCCGAAGTCTTTAAGTTGGCGCAGCAACACGATGTAGAAATGCCGATCACCGAGCAGGTCTACCGCGTCGTCTGCGAGGGCAAACCGGCCAAGGAAGCGGTCGCCGCCCTGCTGCTTCGGGAACAGAAGGCAGAGCTGGATTAACTTTCCGCGAAATCCAATTGTCGCCACGCCTCGTAGACAAACACCGCCACTGCATTGGAGAGGTTGAGACTACGGCTGTGCACAAGCATCGGTAGTCGCAGGCGGTTCTCCGCTTCAATTTCCTGCAACACCTCATCGGGTAGACCACGGGTCTCCGGACCAAACAGCAAAGCATCCCCTGCCTGGTATGTCGCATCCGAATAGTTACGGCTGCCTTTGGTGGTACAAGCGAACACACGCTGAGGTTGTTCACCCTCCAGGTAATCTTGCAGCGAGTCATGCACCTTCACCGCGGCGAATTCGTGGTAATCCAGACCCGCACGACGCAAACGTTTGTCATCCAGCTCAAAACCCAGGGGTTTGATCAAGTGCAGCGTGACACCGGTATTGGCACAGAGACGGATGATGTTACCGGTATTGGGCGCGATCTCCGGTTGATAGAGGACGATATGCAGCATTTGATCTCCGCGAGAGGTAGAACTCCGCTGTTTGATGTAGAATTCCCGCCATCGTTTGCTCAACCCACGGGACAGGTATGAACAAGGCTGACAAGGCCATGCTTGGCGTCGATTTTTGCGGTATGAAGTTTGATACGCCGCTGGTACTGCTTTCCGGCTGCGTCGGTTTCGGCGAAGAGTATACCCGGGTTAAGGGTTTTTCCAACCGGGACGCTGGAGCGGTCTGCCTCAAGGGCACCACCATCGAACCACGTCTTGGCAACCAGCCCCACCGCGTCTATGAAACCCCGGAAGGGATGCTCAACGCTATCGGCCTGCAGAATCCCGGCGCCCGTTATGTGATCGACGAAATCCTGCCCAAACTCGATTTCGAAGAGACCCGCTTTATCGCCAACATCGCTGGCTCCACCCTGGAAGATTACATCGAAGTAGCCCGTGCTTTCGAAGACTCTCCTGTAGACGCCATCGAACTCAACATCTCCTGCCCCAACGTCAAGGCGGGCGGCGTCGCCTTCGGCAACGACCCGGAGATGTCCGCACGGGTCGTCGAAGCGGTACGCAAGGTCACCAGGAAGCCGCTGATCACCAAACTCTCCCCCAACCAGACCGACATCGCCAGCAACGCCCGTCGTTGCATCGACGCAGGTAGCGATGCCTTCGCCGTGATCAACACCCTGATGGGCATGGCCATCGACATCGAGAGCCGTAGCCCGATCCTCGGTAACAACCAGGGCGGCCTCTCCGGTCCAGCGATTAAACCGGTCGCATTGCTGCGCACCCATCAGGTCTATCAGGTGTGCCGCGAACACGGTATTCCGATCATCGGTCAGGGCGGTGTCGCCAGCGCTGAGGATGCGCTGGAGTTTCTCATCGCTGGCGCCAGCGCTGTCGGTGTCGGCACCGCACTATTTTACGATCCGTTGATCTGTCCCAGGATTAATCAGGGGATTGCCGACTACCTCAAGCGTCATCAATTAACCGAGGTTTCACAGTTGGTCGGCACACTGCAGCTCAACAGCGCTACCCCGGCTTGCGGTTGCGACGATTGATCACCGCAACATACTGAGCCGTAAGTACTATTTGCCCGCGGGCACGTTTCAATGCACTATGCTTTGAAGCAGTACCATTATCTCAGACAGGTATGGCATGAATTCGCGCAAAAAGATCCGTCTTGGTGACCTGCTGGTCGAACAGCAACTCATCACAGAAAACCAGCTACTGCGTGCCCTGGCCGAACAGAAACAGACCGGCCACAAGCTGGGCCGCACCCTGATCGAACTCGGTTACGTTACCGAGGACAAGCTGCTGGAGCTGCTGTCAAAACAGCTCAAACTCCCTTTCATCGAGCTCAAGCACTACAAGTACAGTGCTGAAACCGTGCGTCTGTTGCCGGAAACCATCGCCCGTCGTTATCGTGCAATCGCCCTTGCCGAGCAGGGGGAGGCGGTACTGGTCGGTATGGCCGACCCGACCGACATCTTCGCCTACGATGAGATAGTTAAGGTCATGCGCCGCCACGTGAATCTGGCGGTAGTGCGTGAATCGGATCTGCTGCGCACCATCGATGCGGTTTATCGTCGTACCGATGAGATCAGCATCCTCGCCGAAGAGCTGAGCGAGGAGTTAGGACGAACCGATTTCGACCTGGAAGAGCTACTCAAGACCGAAGATCTCAGTGAGGCACCGGTCGTTAAACTGCTGCAGTCGATCTTTGAGGACGCGGTACAGATCGGCGCTTCCGATATCCACATCGAACCTGACGAACATGAGCTGCGCATACGCCAACGGGTCGACGGCGTGCTGAACGAGCAGATCATGAAAGAGAAGCGCATTGCCAATGCGCTGGTATCACGCCTCAAACTGATGTCGGGCCTCGATATCTCCGAGCGCCGCTTACCCCAGGATGGGCGCTTCAACATTCGCGTCAAACACCACAATATCGATGTGCGTGTCTCCACCATGCCAATTCAGTACGGTGAGTCCGTAGTAATGCGTCTGCTGGATCAGAGTGGCGGCATTCTCGACATTGATCAGCTGGGTATGCCACATCACCTGCTTAACATCTTCAAAAACAATATCGGTAAGCCCCACGGCATGGTTCTGGTTACCGGCCCGACTGGCAGCGGTAAGACAACAACCCTTTACGGTGCGCTTAGCGAGCTGAATGAGCCGGAGAAAAAAATCATTACCGTCGAGGACCCGGTGGAGTACCGCCTACCTCGGATCAATCAGGTACA
>JBNLAT010000039.1:0-26644 GCA_050302275.1 Thiohalomonadaceae bacterium
GGCGGTGATGCGTTGTGCTTCCTTGATCGCCGCTTCGAGTTTTTCCGGTAGCGGGAACTTGGCCAGTTTGTTCGGTGGCAGGTTCACCAGTTCTTCACCCAATGCCTGCAGCGCTTCACTTTCGCGCTTCAGCTGGCTTTTACTGATGAGGATGATTTCATCGTCTTCGGGTAGTTCGTTCTCGCTCATGCTTACACCAGGAAGATTGCAGCGAGGCCGAGGAAGGCGAAGAAACCGATAACATCGGTGACGGTGGTGAGCAGGACGCTACCTGCCAGCGCCGGATCGGCACCCAGCTTGCGCAGCATTAGCGGGATGGTCGCGCCGCTCAATGCGGCGACGAACAGGTTGACGATGATCGCGGCACCAAGCACCAGTGCCAGTGCGGGACTATCGAACCAGAATCCCGCAACCACGGCGAGGACCAGCGCCCAGGTGAGGCCGTTGATCAGGCCGACCACGACTTCCTTGTTAAGCAGACGTTTGGCGTTGCTGCTACTGACCTGGCCGAGGGCCATAGCGCGGATCACCAGCGTCAGGGTCTGGCTGCCGGCAATGCCGCCCATGCTGGCGACGATGGGCATGAGTACCGCCAGCGCCACCAGTTTTTCGATGGTGGCGTCGAAAAGGCCGATGACAAACGAGGCAAGCAGGGCGGTTACCAGATTAATGCCCAGCCAGATGGCGCGGCGGCGACTGCTGGCAACGACCGGGGCGAAGATGTCTTCCTCTTCGCTCAAACCGGCCATGACCATCAGGTCGTGATCGGCGCGGTCGCGGATAACGTCGACCACGTCATCGATGGTGATACGGCCGAGCAGTTTGCCGCTGGCATCGACCACGGGCGCGGTAACGAGGTCGCGGTGTTCGAACAGGGTGGCAACATCGGAGGCCTTGGT
This sequence comes from Thiohalomonadaceae bacterium, assembly GCA_050302275.1. Classification (GTDB taxonomy): domain Bacteria; phylum Pseudomonadota; class Gammaproteobacteria; order Thiohalomonadales; family Thiohalomonadaceae; genus JAPHTQ01. Next base: position 900 of record JBNLAT010000039.1, read on the forward strand.
GTCGGCACTGATGCCGTCGATGTCACGATGCATCACCTTGCCGACGCTGAAAGCGGGGTTGGCGGTGAGCAGGGTGGTCAGCGGCAATAGACCGAGAAACTTTCCTTCCCGATCCACCACCATCAGGCTATCGGTGGTCTCCGGCAGATCGCCAATCAGGCGCAGGTAACGCATCACCACTTCCAGGCTGATGTCAGCGCGGATGGTGATGGTATCGACGTTCATCAGACCGCCAGCGGTGTCCTCCGGGTAGGGGAGTACCGCTTCGAGGCGTTCACGATGCTGGTCGTCGAGGTTGTGCAGGATCTGCTGGATGACCTCTTCCGGCATCTCCGGCAGCAGGTCAGCGAGGTCGTCAGGCGCGAGGCTCTCGGCGGCAGCGACCAGCTCGTGCGACTCCATGTCGCGGATCAGGCTGGCGCGCAGATTGTCGTTTACATAGAGGAGGATGTCGCCGTCAAAGCTGGGGTCGACCTGTTCCCAGACAACGTTGCGCTGCTCCGGCGGCAGCGATTCGAGCAGCAGGGCGATCTCGGCGGGATGCAGTTCATGCAGGACCTGGCGGACCTGGGCAATATTCTCCTGCTGCAAAGCAAGTTGCAGGTTGTCGAGGCGCTCGTGTGCAGTATCTTTTTCAGCGACGTCGGCCATGCCCGTTCCCCCGTTACGTGGTTGGCAGTTTAGCACGGCAAAACGGGAGATAGGAGTGATCAAAAAATGACAGGCGCAGTTAATCCAGAATCAGGATTCCTGTCTCAGGATAAGAAGACAATTTTTTTGGGGGATTTTGTTATTTATTGCGGCGATTCAACTCGGCTAATTTCACGCCGATCTGATCGCTGTTGTGGCCTTCAAGCAGTTTTTTGAACTGTTTGCGTAGCTTGCTGATATCGCTGTTGCGAATGATCTGTTTGACTTCGGGCAGGCGGGTCGGCGGCACACTGAACTCCCCCAGTCCCATGGCCAGCAGCAGCCGGGTGAGGGTTGGGTCGCCCGCCATCTCGCCACACATGCTGACGGGGATACCCGCTTCGCGACCGGCACCGATGATGCCGTTGATCAGTCGCAGTACGCCAAGGTTAAGCGGGTCGAACAGGTGGCTGACCGATTCGTCGATGCGGTCGGTGGCCAGGGTGTATTGCATCAGGTCGTTGGTGCCGATGGAGAGGAAGTCCAGTTCGCGGGCGAAGATGTCGGCGCAGATCGCTGCGGCGGGGACTTCGATCATGCCGCCGACCGGAATTTTCGCATCGAAACTCTTCTTCTCCTGGCGCAGCGCCTTTTTCTGTTTTTCGATCAGCTCCAGTACCTGACGCAGTTCCCCCGGCGTGGTGAGCATCGGGATCAGCATGCGTACCGGGCCGTGGGCCGCGGCGCGCAGGATGGCGCGAATCTGCGGGATGAACAGTTCCGGTTCCTTGAGGCAGAGGCGTACCGCACGCAGGCCGAGGGCCGGGTTGGCGGCGCTGCATTCCAGATGGGTCGGCGCTTCCTTGTCGGCACCCAGGTCGAGGGTGCGGATGGTGATCGGCGCGCCCTTGAGGCGACGAATGATATTGCGGTAGGCGCGGTACTGCTCCTCTTCATCGGGCGGCGTGGTGCGGTTCATGTAGAGGAATTCAGTGCGGTAGAGGCCGACGCCCTGAGCGCCGACCTTGCGCAGCGCGGTGACATCTTCGCTCAGTTCGATATTGCCGTAGAGGGTGATATCGACATCGTCGAGACTGCGTGCCGGTTGATCCTTGAGCTTGCGCAGTCCGGCACGGGCACGCAGTTCCTGGCGCTGCTGTTTTTCGAACTGTTTGATCGCGCTGTCGTCGAGCCCGGCCAGCAGTGCACCGTTGTCGGCGTCCACCACCACCAGTTCGCCGTCGCGGATGTACTGCCATGCACGGTGTACGCCGACCACTGCGGGGATGTCGAGGCTACGGGCGAGGATCGCGGTGTGGGATAACTGACTGCCGCGCTCGGTGACGATGGCGGCGACGTTTTGTTGATGCAGCAAAACCAGATCCCCCGGCGAAAGATCGGCGGCGATAACGATGCGCCCCTCTTCGGTTTCGCCCTCGTGGTGTTGTTCGCCGTGCAGCAGAATCGACTGAATCCGGCGGACCACGTGTTCTACATCGTCGCGGCGGGTTTTCAGGTAGGGGTCGTCCATCGCGTCGAACACCTGCACCAGACTGTCCTGTTGCAGTTTCAACGCCCATTCCGCGTTGCAGTGATTTTGTTTAATCAGCTCAATCGGTGAGACGGTTAGGGTAGCGTCGTCGAGCATCAACAGGTGGGTGTCGATGAAGGCGCTGATCTCCTGCGGGGTATTCGCCGGGATGCGGGCGCGGATGCTGCGCAATTGAGCGCGGGCGGTTTCCACCGCTTTTTCGAAACGCTCAATCTCTTCCTTGATGTGCGCGGGTGGCAGGACGTACTCGACGATATCCAGCTGGCCGTGCTGCTGAATGCGGGCCTTGCCGATAGCAATGCCGCGGGAGACCGCTGTGCCGTGGAGTGAGAGTGCTACGCTGTCCATCTCCGGATCACTCTAGAGACCCTTAGGCCTCTTCGCCGAATCGATCCTGGACCAGCTGTTCGATCTGTTGCAGGGCCTGATCGGCGTCGTTACCGGCGGCATTCACTTCGATGGTGGTGCCGCAACTGGCCGCCAGCATCATTACGCCCATGATGCTTTTGCCGTTAACGGTCTTGCCGTTGCGACTGATGGTGATCTCGCTTTCGAAACCGGAGGCGAGGTTGACGAATTTGGCCGCGGCACGGGCGTGCAGACCAAGTTTATTGATCAGGGTAAGTTCTTTGCTAGGCATTCTGGCAAAACTCTCCGGTACTCATCGGGTCATGCAGGGTCACACCGTCGTGGCCGCCGCTGACCGCTTTTTCTGTTAGGGCATCGAGATCCAGGCTGGCGTAGTTCATTACCCGGATGAGCATCGGTACGTTGAGGCCGGTGACGATGCGAACGTTTTCCCGATCCAGCAGGGCGCAGGCGATATTGCTGGGAGTGGAGCCGTAGATGTCGGTGAGCACCAGCACACCGCTGCCGTCATCCAGCTCTTCCACCAGACGGCGGGTCTCTTTGCGTACCGCGTTGGGTTCGCAGTCCCGCAGGATATCCTGCACTTCGGTGCGGATCGGATTGGAGCCCAGGGTGCCGACGACGACCTCCAGAATGGCTCCGCCCAATGGCGCATGGGCGACGATTAATAGGGATACACTCATGTCAGTTCCCGATGTCGGGTCATTACCCGGTGTTGCCTGTCACGAAACCAGGCGGACAGGCGTTCCACGAAATAGACCGAGCGGTGTTGCCCGCCGGTACAGCCGATGGCAATCGTCATATAGCTGCGGTTGTCTGCAGCGAAACGGGGGAGCCAGTTTTCCAGCAGATTACGGATATCCTCGAACATCTGCTGCACTTCTTCGTTGCATTCCAGAAAATCGACCACCTCCTTGTCCCGTCCAGTGAGGGCTCGCAGTTGCGGCTCCCAGTGCGGATTGGGCAGGCAGCGTACATCAAAAACGAAATCCGCTTCAACTGGTACGCCGTGCTTGAAACCGAAGGATTCGAACAGTACCGACATCTCCGGCTTGCCGCGACCACCGATGCGCTTCTGCGCTATGTCCCGTAACTGGTGGACATTGGTGCGGGTGGTATCGATGGTCATGTCGGCATTGGCGATTACCGGCTGGAGCATCATCCGTTCCTGAATAATAGCCTCTTCCAGCGGAACTTCGTTGTCAGTCAGAGGGTGGCGGCGACGGGTTTCACTGAAACGTTTGATCAGGGTGTCGTCATTGGCGTCGACGAAGATCACTTCGAAATCGATGCCCTGGGCGCGCAGTTCTTTGAGTAGATCGGGAAAGCCGGTAAAGGCGTTGTTGAGGTTGCGTACATCGACCCCGGCGGCAATGGTCTCGTACTGGCGACCTGCGCCAGCCATCTCCTGGGCGAAGGCGGAGAGCAGGCCCATCGGCAGGTTGTCGATGCAGTAAGCGCCGACATCCTCCAGCGCATGCAGGACCACACTTTTACCGGCACCCGAGGTGCCACTGATAATGAGCAGTCGCATAGTCAGTTAATCGTCGCGCATCAGTTCCTGTTGACGGGAGATGAACTCCAGCGCCGAATCGTAGCCGCTGGTGTAGAGCAGATGGTTGCGTGCCGCGGCCTCGACCAGTACCGCCAGGTTTCGTCCCGGTGCGACCGGGATCTCGACCTCGTCGATCTCGACTTCGAGGATGCGGCGTTTGCGCCGGGTACCCTTGAGGCGGTCGAGCTGTTGCAGCAGTTCCGGTTCTACCGGGGCGAGGTGGACGATGAGCTGCAGCTCCATGCTGCGTTTCACCGAGCTGTCGCCAAACATAGCGCGGACGTTGAGGATGCCCAGGCCACGTACTTCAAGAAAGTTGTGTAGCACCTCGGGACAGTGGCCGACCAGGGTACCGGGAGTGGTGCGGATAAACATCGGCGCGTCGTCGGCGATCAGGCGGTGGCCGCGGGTGAGTAGTTCCAGCGCCAGTTCGCTCTTGCCGATGGCGCTTTCGCCGGTGAGCAGCACACCGATACCGAGCACGTCCATGAACACGCCGTGTTCGATGCGACTCTCCGCCAGACGATTGTGCAGATAGAAGCCGAGTTCACGGATTAGCTTGGTACTGCTGAGGGTTGAGCGAAGCATGGGAACATGCTGATCTCGCGCTAACTGCATCATCTCCTCGGAGGATTCCTGCGCATCGGAGAGGATCACCAGTGCGGTCTCGTTACTGAAGAGTTGTTTCAGTGAATCGAGATGGGAGTTCTTGCCCAGACTCTCCAGATAACTGACCTCGGGTGGACCGAGTACCTGGATACGGTGAGGGTGGATGAAATTGAGGTGGCCGACCAGGGAACGGGTATCCGCACCTTGCGGCAGCGGGACGATGGTAACTGAGTCCGCCTCGGGCTGGAGCAACCATTCCAGTTCCAGCCGGGCATGGCAGGCATCGTAGAGCTGCTGTGCAGTGATGCGGATTTTGTCCATTCAGGGCGCCTCTAAAAAATCCACTGAAGCCGCGATTGCGGCGTTGAAAAGCGCCTCAAAATGCTCATTTACTCCACGTAAACTGCGCTTCTTCGTTGCTTTTCGCCTTGCACTCGACGCACAGGGACGTGCTAGTGTCGCGAGAGGCAGGATGCCGAGAGCGACCATCATCTTGATGGAATCTTTAGTGGCACCCTTTATTCCTTTGGTTGCCAGGAGCGCAATGTCTGATAGAGCGCGTTAGCGTCGTTGGCGGCGCGCAGTTTACTGACGAAACCCTCATCGCTGAACATCTGTGCCAGCTGTGCTAGCAACTGCAGATGTTCCTCGGTGGAATTTTCCGGCACCAGCAGGGCAAATATCAGGTCGACAGGTTTCTGATCCGGGGCATCGTAGTCGACGCCCTGACGCAGTTTGATCACTGCGGCCAGGGTTTTGTCGCTGTTTTCTACCCGGGCATGGGGTATGGCTACCCCATGACCCAGGCCGGTGCTGCCCAGCCGCTCGCGCGAGATTAGGCTGTCGAATATCTGGTCCTGCGACAGTTCCGTCTGTCCCGTGGCGATAAGCTGGCTCATCTGCTCCAGCACACGTTTCTTGCTGCCCGCTTCATTGCAGCAGCTGATACGCTCGATATTTAGTAGTTCTGTGACCTGCATGACGATTACTTACTGCAATAGTGACTCGGTTATTCGAAGGGTTGATCCTTGAGGCCACCTTCACTGCGATGGTGGTCGGTCATTTTTTCCTTGTGCTTGCGAATTTGACGGTCCAGTTTGTCGGCCAGTGCATCGATGGCGGCATACATGTTTTCGTCTTCGCAGTCGGCGAAGATGTTGTTGCCTTTCATGTTGATGGTGGCTTCGGCTTTCTGACGCAGCTTCTCTACAGTAAGGATGACGTGGACGTTGGTCACGTTATCGAAATGGCGCTCCAGGCGTTCCAGTTTGTTGCTCACGTAGTCGCGCAGTGCATCGGTGATGTCGATGTGATGGCCGGTCAGGTTCAGTTGCATGGTTAACTCCTTAAGTTTCAATCTGCCTGTTCAGGACAGGCGTTTTCTTTCGTTCGAGGGCGGGATCGCCATCGCTTCACGGTATTTGGCTACCGTGCGGCGGGCGATGTTAATGCCCTGAGCGGAAAGGGTGCTGACGATCTTGCTGTCACTTAACGGTTTTGCCGGTGGCTCCTCCGCGATCAGTTGCTTGATCATGGCGCGGATCGCGGTGGAGGAGCACTCTCCGCCTTCGGCGGTGCCGACGTGGCTGGAGAAGAAATACTTGAGTTCGAAGATGCCACGCGGGGTGTGCATGTATTTACGCGTGGTGGTGCGGGAGATGGTCGATTCGTGCATTCCCAGCTCCTCGGCGATGTCGTGCAGCACCATCGGCTTCATCGCCATTTCGCCCTCTTCGAGGAAATCGCGCTGGTGTTCGACGATGCTGGTGGAGACTCGCAGCAGGGTTTCGTTGCGGCTCTGCAGGCTCTTGAGGAACCAGCGTGCTTCCTGCAGATGGTTTTTCAGCGTGGTGGAGTCGGTGCTGTTCATCTGTTTGATCAGGCTGGCATAGTGATGGTTGATGCGCAGGCGCGGCGCCGCTTCGGGATTGAGCTCAACCCGCCAACTCCCTTTGATTTTGCGAACAAAGACATCAGGCGCGATGTACTCGGGCTGGCTATTGCTGATCTGTCCGCCCGGTCGCGGATTGAGGCTCTGAATCAGGTGGGTTATCTGTGTCAACTCTTCTTCGTCTGTTTTCAGTACCCTTTTAAGCTGAGTGTAGTCCCGCCGTGCAAGCAGTTCAAAGTGTTTCTCCAGCAGGTCGCGGGCTTCGGCCAGGTAGGGGGTTTCTGCGGGCAGGAAGCGCAGTTGCAGTAGCAGACCTTCGCGTAGATCGCGGGCGGCGACGCCGGGCGGGTCGAAGTTCTGGATCACGTGGAGTACCGCTTCCACCTCGTCCATTTCCATCTCGGGATAGTCGACCTGCAGACCGGTCAGCAGGTCTTCGAGGGAGGTACTGAGGAAGCCGTCGTCGTTGATCGAGTCGATGATCGCCTCGCCGATGGCCATATCGGTTTGCAGCAACTGGGTCATGTTCAGTTGCCACAGCAGGTGTTCGCGCAGGCTTTCGCTGCTGGTGTCGCCGTATTCGAACTCTCGGTCGCCGCTGTCGGCAGCAGAGGAGGAGCCTGCGGTCATGCTGGGTTCGTAGATATCTTCCCAGGCGCTGTCCACCGCCAGTTCGTCGGGCATCGATTCGCTTTCCAGAGAGCGTTCCGGTTCGGCGAAGTCCTGTTCGACCTCGCTCTCAGCGGATTCTGCGGCCGCGGCTTCGCTCTCCAACTGTTCCAGCGATTCAGTCTGTTCCTGCTCTTCACTCTCTTCGGAGACTTCCAGCATCAGATTGGAGTCCAGTGCCTGCTGGATCTCCATCTGCAGCTCAAGCGTCGACAACTGCAGCATGCGGATCGCCTGCTGCAATTGCGGCGTCATGGTGAGCTGCTGACCGAGACGGAGCTGTAGTGACTGCTTCATGTACTTATATTGTGGCGCTGTGAACCATCAGGGACGGCGATTTTACCGTATTTACTTTAATATGGCACAGATTTTGGATAAAACGTGTTCAGAGTCGGAAATGTTGGCCCAGATAGACCTCGCGGACCCGCTCGTTCTGCAACAGCTCATCGGGCTGCCCTTCTGCGATAACGGTGCCCTCGCCGATAATGTAGCCGCGCTCGCAGATCCCCAGGGTCTCACGGACGTTGTGGTCGGTAATCAGTACGCCGATGCCGCGCTCTTTCAGGTGCTGGATGATGCCCTGGATATCGACCACCGAGATCGGGTCGACCCCGGCGAAGGGTTCGTCGAGGAGGATGAAACGCGGTTCGTTAGCCAGCGCCCGGGCGATCTCCACCCGCCGCCGTTCGCCGCCGGAGAGGCTCATCCCCAGGCTGTCGCGGATGTGGGTGATGTGGAACTCCTCCAGCAGCGACTCGAGGATCTCGCTGCGTTGGTCGGGGTTCAGCTCTTCGCGCACCTCCAGCACTGCCATGATGTTATCGGCCACGCTCATCTTGCGAAACACCGAGGCCTCCTGCGGCAGGTAGCCAACGCCAAGACGGGCACGTTCGTGCATCGGCTGGCGGGTGACCTCCTGGCCGTCGAGCAGGATCTGCCCTTTGTCGCAGGGGATGAGGCCGACGATCATATAGAAGCAGGTGGTCTTGCCCGCGCCGTTGGGGCCGAGCAGGCCGACCACTTCGCCGCTCTCCACCTTGAGCGAGATGTCCTTTACCACACTGCGCTTTTTGTAGCTCTTGGCCAGATTGAGGGCCGCCAGGCTGTGGCTCATTGCTGTTCCTTTTCCGGTTGCAGGATCACCTGGACCCTGTCTTTGGTCTGTTCGTTGCCGAAGGCGCGGATCTGCTGTTTTTTGTCGTCGTAGAGCAGTCGCTCGCCGCTGAAACGGTCGCCGTCGCGCCATAGCTGTGCCGCGCCCTGGAGTTCGATCAGGCCGTCGTCAAAGCGGTATTCCACATGGCGCGCCTCGGCGCGGCCCGTCTGGCCACTTTTTGAATCGCGCATCTCCATATGTACCGGCTCGCCGTCGGCGATGGCGAGGGTCACCTTGCCGTTTTTGCTGTGCAGTTCCAGTCGCTCAGCCTTAAGCAGGGTGTCGTCCCGTTGCAGCTGGACATGGCCCTGGTAGAGGCTGATGCCCTTTTTCTGATCCAGCTCCAGGCGGTCGGCCTGTACCTTAATTGGACCTGCGGATTCTGCCGTCGTGACTGTACTGAAAGCGAGCAGCAGGGCGGCGCTAGTTAGCCTCATACTGCCCCCGTACTTCAGACCTGACAAGCAGACGCTGTTCCTTGCCGTAGAGGTTAAGACCGATGCCTTCGATTCGGCCTTTGGCGCTTTCGATGACGATTGGCGCATCGGTTTCGGCATAGCGGCGCTCGCCTTCGATGCGTAGCCAGTCGGTATGCAGGGTCAGCGATTCGTTTCCCTGCTGACGGAGTACTACCTGATCGCGCAGCAGTAGTTTGCGCTCATCGCCGCCGCTCAGTTCACCGTATTCGGCAGTTGCGTGCCAGTTGGCGCCATCTGCGTTGATCACAGTGATGTCGGGTCGCGCCAGGGTGGTGAGGTCGTTGTCCGGGTAGTGGGTGAGCGTGTCGGCATCCAGTCGCTGACTGATCTGCCCCTGCTCGTCGGTGACGCTGCTGCTGAAACCCTTGATGAAATAGTCGGGCAGGTTGGCACTTTCCGTACCGCTTTTGCCCGGTTGCCCCTGTTGCTGCGACAGCCAACTGGTGAGTACCACCAGCAGGGCAATGCCTAGTAGCAGGAGCGCACGTCGACTCATTGCAGGTAGTGGTGCAGCTGGGCCTCCAGCGTACCCTGCGCCTGCATGATCAGTTCGCAGACGTCACGGGCAGCGGCCCGGCCTCCTGGGTTGGGGGTGGTCCAGTGGCTGTGCTGTTTCACCAGGTTGTGGGCATCCTGTACTGCGATCGCCAGACCGACGCGGATCAGGATCGGCAGGTCGACTACGTCGTCGCCCACATAGGCCACCTGTTCGGGGGTGAGGGAGAGCTTTTGCAGTAGCTCTTCAAAGGCGGGCAGTTTCTCCTGCTGGCCCTGATAGAGATGCTTGATCCCCAGCCCGGACATGCGGGTCTCGACCACGTTGGAGGTGCGGCCGGTGATAATGCCGATCTCCACACCCGTGGCCTGCAGCATTTTCATGCCGTGACCATCGCGGGAGTTGAATGCCTTGTACTCCTGACCGTCGTCGCCGAGAAACAGGCTGCCGTCGGTGAGCACACCGTCCACATCGAAAATAACCAGGCGAACCCTGGCCGCTTTTTTGATGACGTCTTGCATCTTTTCCCCGTTTTAACCTGTGTTTTTATTGTCGATCTTTATACGACGCCTGCTCTTAGCAGGTCATGCATATTCAATGCGCCGACAAGTTTGTTTTCGCTATCGACCACCGGAAGGGCGTTAATTCGCTTCTCATCCATAATGCGCAGTGCCTCGGCGGCGAGAATCTGCGATTCCACCGCAGTACAGTCGCGGTGCATCACTTCGTCGATACTTATCTTGTTAATCGCGATCTCGCCGTGGTCGAGTACCCGGCGCAGGTCGCCATCGGTAAATATCCCCAGCAGTTTGTTATCGCCGTCGACCACACAGGTCATCCCCAGCCCCTTGTTGCTCATCTCCAGCAGCGCTGCGCTGAGGGTGGCATCGGCACTCACCAGCGGGATCTGCTTGCCTGTATGCATCAGGTCTTCAATGCGCAGCAGCAGGCGTCGGCCCAGACTACCGGCGGGATGGGAGCGGGCGAAATCCTCTTCAGTGAACCCCCGTGCTTCGAGCAGCGCTACCGCCAGGGCATCGCCCATCGCCAGGGCCGCGGTGGTGCTGGCAGTCGGCGCCAGACCCAACGGGCAGGCCTCTTTTTCCACGCTGACGTCGATGTTGGCGTTGGCTGCACGGGCCAGACGTGAGTCGGGATTACCGGTGAGGGTGATCATCGGCACGCCAAGACGTTTGATGATCGGCAGGATGGTGAGGATTTCGTCGGTCTCGCCAGAGTTGGAGAGGGCCAGGACCACGTCCTTGGGGGTGATCATCCCCAGGTCGCCGTGGCTCGCCTCGCCGGGATGGACGAAAAAGGCGGGGCTGCCGGTGCTGGCCAGGGTGGCGGCGATCTTGTCGCCGATGTGACCCGATTTACCCATGCCGGTGACCACGATGCGTCCCTCGCAGTGGAGCATGTGGCGACAGGCATTGGCAAAGTTGTGGTCGATACGCGGTTTGAGAGCGAGGATCGCCTCCGCCTCGGTGTCGAGGACCGCCTGGCCTAGTTGGATTACCTTCGCTTCGTCGAAGTCGCGTGTCATGCCGACCTTATGCCTCGGGATAGCCGAGTTGTGAGAGTTTTTCGCTGAGCTGTTCGCGGGAAAGATCTTCACCCGTTACGGTGACCTCGCCACTTTCGATGGCGACTTCCACACCCTCTACTCCCGGCAATTCCTTCAGGCCGTTCATGATGTTGCTGGCGCAGCCGCCGCATTTGACGTTTTGTACGGTGAACTGTTCGCTGGACATGGCTGACTCCTCTGGTTAGCTACTGAGCGAATGGTACAACATCCCGAGGTAGGCGAGGTAACCGGCAAGCAGCAGGGTGCCCTCCGTCCGAGTCACTGTGCCGGGTTTGCGGAAACCGTAACCCATGGCAAACAGGGCGACAGTGAGGGCGATCATCACTGGGAAGTCGCGTCCCAATAGCTCTGGCGGGGTTGGGCCGGGGTGGATCAGGCCGGGCATGCCCATAACTGCCAGCAGGTTGAACATGTTGGAGCCGAGGACATTACCCAGGGCGATGTCGTGCTCGCCCTTGAGGGCACTCATCACCGAAGCCGCCAGTTCCGGCAGGCTGGTGCCGATGGCGACGACGGTCAGGCCGATGACCAGATCGCTGATACCGAACCAGTGCGCCACGTCGACCGCACCCCACACCAGCAGGCGTGAGCTGCCCAGCAGGATAGCCATCCCCAGCAGCAGCCAGAGGATCGCCTGCCACATGGGCATGTGTTCCGGGATCTCGTCCGAGTACTCATCGCTCATCGGGTCTGTGCCGTCACGCCGCTCGCGCAGACCCAGTGAGACCATCCAGTAGATCAGTGCCGCCATCCCGACAAGTAACAGGATGCCGTCAATGCGACTCATCTCGCTGTCGAGCAGCAGACCGAGGGCGATCAGCATCACCAGGAACAGCAGCGGGAATTCACGTTTGAGGGTTTCAGAGTGAACCCTGAGGGGGGCGACCAGCGCGGTGATGCCCAGTACCAGGCCGACGTTGGTGATATTGGAACCGACCGCGTTACCGATACCCATGTCCGGGTTACCGGCCCAGGCGGCCATGGCCGAGACCAGAATCTCCGGCGCAGAGGTGCCGAAACCGACGATGGTCAGGCCGATGATTAGCGGGCTGACACCCAGATTGCGGGCGGTGGCTGAAGCGCCGATGACGAAGCGATCCGCGCCCCAGACGAGCAGGGCAAAACCGGCGGCGATGGCGAGAAAAGAGGTCCAGAGCATGATTTAGTGCGGTTTCTATCGGCCGTTGTCGGAGGCGGCATTACATCGGTTTGCGTGATGCAATGCAAGCCGGGGCGCTTACACTTTATTGTGCCGGTGCCGGGTCTTCGGCTAGCGGGTCGAACTCTTCGGCGAAGGGATCGAATTCATCCGTGGTCGGTGGGTTGCCGTCATAGACCAGATTCTGACGCCGCTGTAGATAGGCATCGCGCATGAAGACGTAGGGATCGAGGGCCGCGGTTTCGAGAATATTGCTGGCGCGTAGCAATCCGGCACGGGTGTCGACGGCATTAGTAACCACCAGTCCCCAACGCTCGTCCGGGTTTTCCACCTGCATTACCGGGTCCACCTGCCAGTCGGCCAGCAATCCTGTGCCGTCGCGTACTGAGGAGGGGCCGAGGAAGGGCAGCACCAGATAGGGGCCGCTGCCAACACCCCAGGCGCCAAGGGTCTGGCCGAAGTCTTCGTTGTGCTTGGGCAGGCCCATCGGCGTGGCAACATCAATGAGGCCAAAAAGGCCAACGGTGGAGTTCCAGGCCAGGCGAGATAGATCGGAAGCTGCCTGTGCGAATTTGAGTTGCAGCAGGTCGTTGAGCAATACCAGCACGTCGTCCAGATTGCTGAAGAAATTACTGATGCCGGTGTTCACCGGTCGCGGTACATACTCGTCGTAGGCTTCGGCTACCGGGCGGAACAGTGCCTTGTCGAAGTCACTGTTGAAGTCGTACATGGCGCGGTTATAACCCTCGAACGGGTCGCGTGGATCACGCGGACCTTCCAGAGTAGTGCAGCCTGTGGCGAACAGCGCGAGTAACAGCAGGCTGGCAAATCGGAGACGAGTATTCAAAGCAGACCTTGTTGGGATTGTTTTATCCAGGGCAGGATTATCTTCTCGATACGCGGGGCGGATCAAGGTAGCGTTTAACGAGATTCAGTTTTAACTGCGCCGCAGCGGCTGCAGATATAGCGGCTGACCAGTTTGCCTTCTTTGGTATCGAAGGGTTTGGCCTTGTCCACCTCCCACTTGTGGAAACCGCTTTTACACAGGGAACGACCCTTGTGCTTTTCGCTGGGCTTCGGCTTTTTGAAGCGAACGACCTCGCCCATGGTTTCTCCCGTTTGTGTGATTAATGTCAGGTCATCTCGAAGACGGCCAACGTTATACTAGCGCGCATTTGGCGCACGGGTCATGTGAGATCGGTTGATTTGACAGGCCGATTCGATAACACTGGCGCAATTCGTTGCCGTGCCTTACCTGACGGCGAATATCAGCACAAAGGATGTTTGATGCCAAACGATGATTCATCACCCCTGGTGAAGATCCGCGGGCTGCGCTTTGCGCGTGGTTCACGCATGATCTTCGACGGGGTTGATCTGGATATCCCACGCGGCAAGGTGACCGCGATCATGGGACCCAGCGGTACGGGTAAAACCACCCTGTTGAAACTGATCGGCGGCCAGTTGCGTCCCAATGAGGGAACCATAGAGGTCGATGGCGAGGATGTGCACAAGCTCTCCCGTGACAGACTCTATCAACTGCGTAAGCGCATGAGTCTGCTGTTCCAGAGCGGTGCCTTGCTGACCGACCTCGATGTGTTCGAGAACGTCGCCTTTCCGCTGCGTGAACATACCGACCTGCCCGAAGCGATGATCCGCGATCTGGTGCTAATGAAACTGCAGGCGGTCGGTTTGCGTGGCGCGCGCCACCTGATGCCGAGCGAATTATCCGGCGGTATGGCGCGGCGGGTGGCATTGGCCCGTGCGATCGCCCTCGACCCGATGATGGTGATGTACGACGAGCCGTTCACCGGCCAGGACCCGATCTCCATGGGGGTACTGGTGAAACTGATCCGCCAGCTTAACGGTGCGCTGGGCCTGACCAGCATCGTGGTTTCCCATGATGTGCAGGAAACAATCTCGATCTCCGATTACGTCTATCTGCTATCCGATGGCAAGGTGGTGGCCCACGGCACGCCGGATCATTTGAGTGGCGCGAATCAGTCGGAGTGGGCCAAGCAGTTTCTCGACGGTCTGCCCGACGGTCCAGTGCCGTTTCACTACAAGGCGGCCGATTACGCCGAGGATCTGCTGGCGGGTAAAGAGGGAGGGCGGCGCTGATGCTGGACTGGTTGCAGCGGTTGGGTCAGAGCGGCCTGAAATTTTTCGAGCGTCTGGGACGCGGCCACATACTCTTTTATTACATCATCAGCGGGATACCCAGCGTGCTGGTGCGTCCGCGGTTGCTGGTGCAACAGATCTACTCGGTCGGCGTGCTGTCGATCCTGATCATTCTGGTCTCCGGCCTGTTCGTCGGCATGGTGCTCGGCCTGCAGGGTTATAACACCCTCTCCGATTTCGGTGCCGAGGAGTCGTTGGGAACGATGGTGGCGCTGAGTCTGGTACGCGAACTTGGGCCAGTGGTTACCGCGCTGCTGTTTGCCGGTCGGGCCGGATCGGCGCTGACCGCGGAGATTGGTCTGATGAAGGCCACCGAACAGCTTTCGGGTATGGAGATGATGGCAGTCGACCCGATCAAACGGGTGCTTTCGCCGCGTTTTCTCGCCGGTTTCGTTTCCATGCCGTTGCTGGCGGCGATCTTCAGCTACGTCGGCGTGCTCGGTGGTTTCTTTGTCGGTGTCGGCCTGTTGGGTGTGGACGATGGGGCCTATTGGTCGCAGATTCAGTCCAGTGTCGATTTTCAGGACGACATCATCAACGGCATCATCAAAAGTTTGGTATTTGGCGTGGTGGCAGGCTGGATAGCGATCTTCGAGGGGTACGATGCAACGCCGACCTCCGAAGGGGTTAGCCGAGCCACTACCCGTACGGTTGTACACACTTCCCTGGCGGTACTGGGGCTGGACTTTATCCTCACCGCACTGATGTTTGGAGAAAATTAATATGATGCAGAGCAGGACTGTTGAAATCTGGGTCGGCCTGTTCATCGCTGCGGGCATGGCCGCCCTGTTCATGCTGGCCATGCAGGTGAGCAACCTCACCGTGGTCAGCAGCGACGAGGGCTATACCGTTACCGCCAAGTTCGACAATATCGGCGGGCTGAAGGTGCGTTCGCCGGTCACCGTGGCCGGTGTACGGGTGGGTCGGGTGAGCAATATCGGCTTCGACCCCCAGACCTTCCAGGCGGTGGTTAGCCTCAATATCAGCAACCAGTACAACGAACTGCCCAGTGATACCAGCGCTTCCATCTTTACTGCCGGTCTGCTCGGTGAGCAGTACATCGGTCTGGAGCCGGGTGGCGATATGGAGATGCTGAAAGAGGGCGACGAGATCATGCTGACCCAGTCCGCACTGGTGCTTGAACAGCTGATCGGCCAGTTCCTCTTCAGCAAGGCCTCTGAAGGGGAGGCGAAATGATGAAGCGTACTTTCGCATGGCTGAGCGCCGTGCTGCTGGCCAGTGCAGTGGCACTGCCGCTGCACGCCGAAGAGCAGCATCCGGCGGAGCGTATGGTGATCGATACCACCAACAAGGTGCTGGAGCGGCTGCGTAAGGACAAGGCTGAACTGCAGAAGGATAAGAGCAAAATCTATCCGCTGGTGGAAGAGCTGATCCTGCCCCACTTCGATTTCCACAAAATGTCGATCTGGGTGCTGGGCAAAAACTGGCGCAAGGCCGATGCCGAGCAGCAGAAGACCTTCACCGCTCAATTCCAGAATCTGCTGGTCCGTACCTATTCCACCGCATTGCTGGAGTACACCGACCAGAAAATCGAGTTCCAGCCGTTCCATGCTGGCGAGGGTGACAAGAAGGTCACGGTCAAAACGCGTATCGTGCAGAACGGCGGCGCGGCGGATATCCCGCTCAACTACAGCCTCTATCTCAACCGCCAGGGCGAGTGGAAGGTTTACGATATCAGCGTCGATGGCATCAGTCTGGTGACCAACTTCCGCACCAGCTTCGCTAGCGAGGTGCAACAGGGCGGCATTCCCAGGCTGCTGGCCAAGCTGGAAGAGATGAATCAGGGCAAGGGGGCGGACAGTGGCAAGTGATACGCCACTTACCCAGATCGAAAGCGCCGGCGATGGAGTTCTGCTGGTGCGCGGCGATTTGAGTTTTAGCTCCGTGACCCGAGTGCTGGCGCAGAGTCGCCCGCTACTGTCTCAGGGCAGTGGCAAGCTGGCGCTCGATCTGGGCGAGGTGCAGCGTGCGGACAGCGCGGGGCTGGCCCTGCTGATGCAGTGGCTGCGTATAGGCAAGGAGCAGGGTCTGGAGATCCGTTTCCGCCATCTGCCCGAGCAACTGCTGGCGATCGCTCGGGCCAGCGACCTGGAACGTCTGATCCCACTGGAGGGTTAGGCGGGACAAGGCTTACATATTCACGCCCCAAACGGTATCATTTCCGATTAATTTCTCCGTGGTGCGACCATGCAAGTAGAAGAGGTCAAGGCGATGATCGAGGCGGGACTCTCCGCCGACGAGGTGAAGGTGTCGGGTGACGGCAGCCATTTCGACGTCATCGTCGTGAGTAAAGAGTTTGAAGGCAAATCGATGGTGCAGGAGCAGAGGATGGTCTTCGCCACGCTGGGGGATAAAATTACCTCCGGCGAGATTCACGCCATTAACATCAAGGCCTACACACCGGATGAGTGGAAAACTGCCAGCAAGTTGCAGCTTTCCTGAGGCGCCCGACCGACGTTGTCCAAACGGGATAGCGGCGAGACAGACACAACGAGGAATATGGACAAACTAATTATAACCGGCGGCACCACCCTTAACGGGGAGATCCGTATTTCCGGCGCCAAGAACTCCGCCCTGCCGATCCTGGCTGCGACACTGGTGGCCGATGAGCCGGTAACTATCTGCAATGTGCCGCATCTGCACGACATCACCACCACCATGGAGCTACTGGGCAACATGGGTGTGGAACTGGTGATCGACGAAAAGCTCAACATCGAGGTGCATGCCTCGACGATTCAGGAGCTTTACGCCCCCTACGAACTGGTGCGTACCATGCGCGCCTCGATCCTGGTGCTTGGCCCGCTGCTGGCCCGTCACGGTGAGGCGGAAGTCTCCCTGCCCGGCGGTTGCGCCATCGGTTCACGTCCGGTCAACATCCACATCGACGGTCTGCGCGCCATGGGTGCCGACATCAAGGTAGAGAACGGCTATATCAAAGCTTCTACCCACGGTGGCCGTCTCAAGGGTGCGGTGCTGCATCCGGAAATGGTGACCGTGACCGGTACCGAGAACCTGATGATCGCCGCCACTCTCGCCGAGGGTACCACGGTGATCAAGAACGCTGCCCGTGAACCCGAAGTGGTGGATCTGGCCGACTTCCTTAACAGTATCGGCGCCAAGGTTAGCGGTGCCGGTACCGACACCCTGACCATCGAAGGGGTCGAGCGTCTGCACGGCGGCACCTATAACGTGCTGCCGGATCGTATCGAGACCGGTACCTATCTGGTGGCGGCGGCGATTACCGGCGGTAAGGTCAAGCTCAAGGATACCCGTCCCGATCTGCTCGATAGCGTGTTGGACAAGCTACGCGAAGCGGGTGCCGATATCGAGTGTGGCGAAGACTGGATCAGTCTCGACATGCACGGCAATCGCCCCAAGGCGGTGGATCTGGAAACCGCGCCCTATCCCGACTTCCCCACCGACATGCAGGCGCAGTTCACCGCGCTCAACTGCATTGCCGAGGGCCGCGGCCGCATTATCGAAACCGTGTTCGAGAATCGCTTTATGCACGTGCAGGAACTGCAGCGCATGGGGGCGAATATCGAACTGGACGGCAACACTGCCATTACCACCGGAATCGAGCGTCTGACCGGCGCCCCGGTAATGGCCACCGATCTGCGAGCCTCCGCCAGTCTGGTACTGGCCGGTCTGGTCGCCGAAGGGGAGACTGTGGTGGATCGCATCTACCACATCGACCGTGGTTACGAATGTATTGAAGAAAAACTGGCCCAGCTCGGTGCGCGCATCCGCCGCGTGCCGGAGATGCACTACGACGGGCCAGTACTGCTGGATGTTATGCCGTGAGTAATACCCTGACCATTGCCCTTTCCAAGGGGCGTATCTTCAAGGATACCCTGCCGCTGCTGGCCCACGCCGGTATTGAGCCGCTGGACGATCCGGAGAAGAGCCGCAAGCTGATCCTCGACACCAACCAGGAAGATGTGAAGCTGGTGGTGATCCGTGCCACTGACGTGCCGACCTTTGTTGAGTACGGTGCTGCCGATCTTGGCGTAGCGGGCAAGGACGTGCTGATGGAACACGGCGGGGAAGGGCTCTATGAGCCGCTGGACCTGAACATCGCCCGCTGTCGCCTGATGGTGGCCGGACCAAAAGACGGTGTTGAGCCGAGTGGCCGTCTGCGTATCGCCACCAAGTTCGTCAACTCCACCCGTCGCTACTACGCAGCACAGGGCAAGCAGGTGGAGATCATCAAACTCTACGGTTCGATGGAGCTGGCGCCGCTGGTCGGGCTGGCGGATCGCATCGTCGATCTGGTCGACACCGGCAACACCCTCAAGGCCAACGGCCTGGCACCGCTGGAACATATCGCCGACATCAGCTCACGGCTGATCGTCAACAAGGCCTCGCTGAAGATGAAACACGATCGGGTGCAGACCTTTATCGATCGCATCGCCGAGGCGGTGGCGAAGCAGCATTAATAAGCGCTGCTGTTTGTTTTGCCCATCTCGGGCTAAAATTCTCATCCTCTGAATATCTGAACTCTGGAACACATCATGGCTGACATCACCCGTCTCGACACTGCGAGCAACGACTTCTGGCCCACCCTGGAAAACAAGTTGTCCTGGGAAGGGGTCTCCGACGACAAGGTGAACGGTATCGTGCGCGAGATCCTTGCAGCGGTACGCACACGTGGTGACGCGGCGGTGCTGGAATACACCAACCGTTTCGATCGCATGAACGCCACCGCCATGAGCGAACTGGAGATTTCGCAGGATCGTCTGCAGCAGGCACTGAAAAATATTCCCGCCGCACAGCGCGAAGCGCTGGAGTTGTCGGCAAAGCGCGTCACCCAGTATCACGAAAAACAGAAGCAGGAGTCCTGGTCCTACACCGAGGCCGACGGCACATTGCTCGGTCAGCAGGTGACGCCGCTGGATCGTGCCGGTCTCTACGTGCCCGGTGGCAAGGCTGCCTATCCCTCATCGGTACTGATGAATGCACTGCCCGCCAAGGTGGCCGGGGTACGGGAATTGATCATGGTGGTGCCGACGCCGGATGGTGAGGTGAATGAACTGGTATTGGCTGCTGCTGCGGTTTGCGGCGTGGATAAAGTCTTCGCCATCGGTGGCGCTCAGGCAGTTGCCGCGCTGGCCTACGGTACCGAGACGGTACCGAAGGTCGACAAGATCGTCGGCCCCGGCAACATCTTTGTCGCCACTGCAAAAGGTATGGTCTTCGGTACTGTCGGTATCGACATGATCGCCGGGCCTTCCGAGATTCTGGTGGTTTGCGACGGTAAAACCGATCCCGACTGGATCGCCATGGATCTTTTCTCCCAGGCTGAACACGACGAGCAGGCGCAGTCGATTCTGGTTTCACCCGACGCCGCATTCCTCGATAAAGTTGCTGTGCGCATCGACAAACTGCTGCCGACCATGGAGCGCAACGAAATCATTTCCACTTCACTGCGTGATCGTGGTGCACTGATTAAAGTAAAAGATATGGACGAGGCGGTGGAAGTGGCCAACTTCATCGCCCCGGAACACCTGGAACTCTCCGTTGAAGATCCGTTGGCGATGGCACCGAAGATTCGTCACGCCGGTGCGATCTTTATGGGTCGTTACACCGCCGAAGCACTGGGTGATTATTGCGCCGGTCCCAACCACGTGTTGCCGACGTCACGCACCGCACGTTTCAGTTCACCGCTGGGGGTTTATGACTTCCAGAAACGTTCCAGCCTGATCATGTGTTCGCCTGAAGGTTCATCCGAACTGGGCAAGACCGCATCGTGTCTGGCACGTGGTGAAGGGCTGACGGCTCACGCCCGTTCCGCCGAGTTCCGCATTAAATCATGAGCCGTTTTTGGAGTCCGGTGGTTCATCAACTGTCGCCCTATGTGCCGGGCGAACAGCCGAAGATCAACAACCTGATCAAACTTAACACCAACGAAAATCCTTTCGGTCCCTCACCGAAGGCGTTGGCGGCGATTGCTGCGGAAGTTAACGACGAGCTGCGTCTCTACCCTGAACCGACAGGCTTGAAACTGCGCGAAGCGATTGCTGAATATTATGGTTTAAATAGTGAACAGATTTTTGTCGGTAACGGTTCCGATGAAGTGCTGGCGCATATCTTTCACGGCCTTTTTCAGCATTCGGGTAAATTGCTCTTTCCCGATATCACCTACAGTTTCTATCCGGTCTACTGCGGACTGTACGGCATCGAGTACGAAGCGATTCCATTGAACGAATCTTTTGAACTGTGCGTGGCCGATTACCAAAAGCCCAACGCGGGGATTATTTTCCCCAATCCCAATGCCCCGACCGGCATCTTGTTGTCTTTAGGCGAGATCGAATCACTACTGCAACATAACACCGATTCGGTAGTGGTCGTCGATGAAGCCTATATCGATTTCGGTGGTGAGAGTGCGGTAAAGCTGATCAACAAATATCCCAATCTGCTGGTCACGCAGACCTTCTCCAAGTCGCGATCACTGGCCGGGCTGCGCGTCGGTTTTGCCATGGGAAATGTTGATCTGATCCAGGGATTGATACGGGTCAAGGATAGTTTTAACTCCTATCCACTGGATCGTCTCGCTCTGGCCGGGGCAACTGCTGCAATGCAGGACCACGATCATTT
The DNA here is from genome assembly GCA_050302275.1 of Thiohalomonadaceae bacterium. Lineage (GTDB taxonomy): Bacteria > Pseudomonadota > Gammaproteobacteria > Thiohalomonadales > Thiohalomonadaceae > JAPHTQ01. The sequence continues at coordinate 21,849 of JBNLAT010000039.1, forward strand.
TGATCTCACTCGCCAATCGGTGATCAACGAACGCGAAGCGTTGATGCAGAAAATGCGCGAGCTAGGTTTCGATATCCTGCCTTCTGCGGCTAACTTTATCTTTGCCCGACATCCTGAATACGATGCGGCGAAACTTGCGGGAAAACTGCGAGAACAAAACATCATCGTGCGTCACTTCCGTGCAGCGCGTATCGAACAGTATCTACGTATTACCATCGGTAAGACAAAAGAGAATGCGGCTTTGTTGGCCGCGTTGAATGACATTCTGGGATGCTGATAAAAGCGGTTTTAGCGCTTCAGGGTATTGCAGAATGGATGATGTCTATCCAATAAAAAACGCGGCACTGCGAACAGCACCGCGTTCCAATCCCAAGAACAGGTTTTATCAGGTCTGGCGCAGGTAGATCTCTACCCGACGATTCTGCGCACGTCCTTCGGCGGTGGCATTACTAGCGCGCGGTTCTGCTTCGCCTACGCCGTCAGTCACAATCTGGCGGGTCGGAACACCCTGACTGATCAGATAATTGGCCGTCGCCGTGGCGCGGCGTTTGGATAGCGCCAGGTTGTAAGTCTCACTGCCGATGCTGTCGGTGAAGCCGATAATGGTGATCAACACTTTGGGGTCGTCACGAAGCACGCTGGCCACTTTGTTCAAGGTGGGTTTGAATTCTGGTTTCAGCGTAGAGCTGTTGAAAGCGAATGACGCTTCGGAGGAGACACTGACCCGTAGCAGGTCTTCACGCAAGCGCTGCACTTCCAGTGCCTTGGCGTCTCGGTCAGCGGCAATCTCACGAATCTTGCGTTCTTTCTCGTCCATCGAATTGCCGATGGCTCCGCCGATGGCAGCACCGGCCAGGATACCCGCTGCTGACTTGCCGGTGGATTGGTCGCCGGTATTGTTGGCGATAATGCCGCCGATGATACCGCCGAGGATCGCGCCTGCCGCGGTATTGTTGCTCGGTCCTTCAGCGCCGGGTTCATTGGTGGAGGCACAACCGGCCAGGCCAAGTGCTGCAATCAGGGGGATAACAACAAGTCGTTTCATCGGGGTTTCTCCATAAGGATTTCGGTTGGAAATATAAACATCATAGGCCAGCCTGGCTGACCGTCCAGATGTTACCGTCCCTGTTGATTACTCTGCTGTTGCGGCCGTTCTGCCACAGTCGCTTTAATCTCCAGCGATTTTCCATTACGAATACCCTGGATGGCGAGTTTATCGCCCGGTTGCGTTTGGGCGATGGCGTTAAGGGCGGCATGCACGCTTTCAACTTCTTTGCCGTTAAGTTGTTTGATCACATCGCCGGGTTCGAGTCCGGCCTTGTCGGCAGGACCGTTGCGCAGCACACCGGAGATGATCACGCCTTTTTCACCTTTCAGGCCAAAAGATTCGGCCAGGTCTGGCGTCAACTCCTGAATCTCCACGCCGAGCCAACCACGGCTGACATAACCCTTTTCGACAATCTGCGCCATGCTGATCTTGGCCAGACTAACCGGGATGGCGAAACCAATACCTTCTGAGCCGCCAGACTGACTGAAGATGGCGGTGTTGATGCCGATGAGTTCGCCGCGTGCAGTGATCAATGCGCCGCCGGAGTTACCGGGGTTGATCGCCGCGTCAGTCTGAATAAAGTTTTCGAAGGTGTTAATGCCCAGTTCGCTACGACCGGTAGCACTGACGATGCCCTGGGTGACGGTCTGGCCGACACCGAAGGGATTGCCGATGGCGAGGACCACATCACCGACGCGCAACGCATCCGATTTGCCCAGGGTAATGACCGGCAGGTCTTCCAGGTTCACCTTGAGTACCGCGAGGTCGGCTTCGGTGTCTTTACCGATGACGGTAGCTTCGGTGGTGCGACCGTCACGCAGGGTGACACGGATCTCCTCGGCGCCATCAATGACATGGTTATTGGTGAGGATGAAACCGTGCTCGTTGACGATAACCCCCGAGCCGAGCGAGGTCTCTTCACGCTTTTGCGGTGCCAGTTGATCGCCGAAGAAGCGGCGGAAGAAGGGGTCGTCGAACAGCGGGCTGGATTGCACCACGATTTTACGGCTGTGGATGTTGACCACGGCTGGGGCTGCAATGTCTACCGCCTCGGCGTAGGATACAGGTCCTGTTTGATAGACGCGTGAGTTGGCGCCGTCGCTTTCGACGAAGGTAACGACATTCTTACTGTCGTCACGGGTTAACAGTTCCGGTCGCCACACCAATATCAGAAAGGCGATGGCAAGGCCGACGGTGACCGACTGGAACAGGAAGCGGGCGGTTTTGGATAGACTCATTGCTGGCAGCTCTGGTTTACTCTGGCGTCGAAACCGCAATATTACCTGATGGGAGAGATTAGCGCATGGTGGCCCTTAACGAACTGGTGCAATACTGCGATACCCTTCTCGATGTGGGGGCATACCAGGATTACTGCCCCAACGGGTTACAGGTCGAGGGCCGGGGAGAGGTGAGCTCCATCGTCGCCGGGGTGACCGCTTCGCAGGCGTTTATCGACGCGGCACTGGAGCAGGGCGCCGATCTCCTGCTGGTTCACCACGGCTATTTCTGGAAGGGCGAGGCGGGAGCGATCACCGGTATTAAGCGCAACCGGATCAAGGCCCTGCTGGAGAACGATATCTCCCTGCTGGCCTATCACCTGCCGCTGGATGGTCACCCGGAACTGGGCAACAACGCGCAGTTGGGCAAACTTTGGGACATCCCCGTGGAAGGGCGTTTTGGCTCCGGCCCGAATGGTGGTCTGGGAATGTACGGTGCGCTGCCCGCGCCGATCCCGTTGGCCGATTTGGCCAAACAGGTTGGTGAATCGCTTGAGCGAGAGCCGCTGGTGATCGAGGGTGGTGAGCACACTGTGCAGCGCATTGGCTGGTGCAGCGGTGGGGCCCAGGATTACATCGTGGCCGCTGCGGCGCAGGGGCTGGACGCCTTTATCAGCGGCGAGATATCGGAGCAGACGGTACACCTCGCCAGAGAGCTCGGTATTCACTACATTTCTGCAGGCCATCATGCGACCGAGCAATTCGGTGTGCAGGCCCTCGGTAAACATATTTCCGACTATTTTTCTCTGAAATTTCAAACCATTAATATTGCTAATCCTGTCTAATTGGCAGGCCTGTCAGCTTGACCGTGGCGCATGGTTTATTGGAAACTAGGCGGCTAAATACCTAGGTTAATAAGAAACTTCTTATTTACTGAATTGATATTTTCTTTACGTGTGTAGGCCTGCAGCAGTTATCGCGGGCACTCCCTATGCGCGTTACTTAAGGTTGACCAAAACCATTTTAAGTTGGGAGAGGCTTAATGAGCACAGAAGGCGTAGATAAGGGTCGCCGTCGCTTCCTCACCGCCGCCACCAGTGTTGTTGGTGCCGTGGGTGCGGGTTTTGCGGTAGCCCCGTTTGTGTTGTCCATGCAGCCGAGCGCACGCGCACAGGCAGCAGGGGCACCGGTTGAGGCCGATGTCAGCAAGCTCGAACCGGGTCAGATGATGACCGTCGAGTGGCGTGGCAAGCCGGTGTGGATCGTTCGTCGTACCGAGCAGAACCTGCAGGATCTGCCGACTATTGATGGTGCGCTGCTGGATCCGAATTGCGAAGCTAACCAGCAGCCGGAGTATGCCAAAAACGTATTCCGCGCCCGCGAAGACCACAAGGCATACGCCGTTATCGTCGGTATCTGTACCCACCTCGGTTGTTCCCCCACCTACCGTCCTGATGTAGCCCCCGCCGACCTCGGCCCGGACTGGAAAGGCGGCTTCTTCTGCCCCTGCCACGGTTCGCGTTTCGACCTTTCCGGTCGCGTGTTCGCCGGTGTACCGGCACCGAAGAACCTGGCGGTGCCGCCCTACAAGTTCCTGAGCAACACCCAGATCATCGTGGGTGAAGACGGAGGTGCTGCATAATGAACGGCATGTTGACCCAACTACTGGGCTGGGTGGATGCCCGCTTCCCGCTGACCAAGATGTGGAAGGAACACCTGTCTGAATACTATGCACCGAAGAACTTCAACTTCTGGTACTTCTTTGGTTCCCTGGCGCTGCTGGTACTGGTTATCCAGATCGTTACCGGTATCTGGCTGGCCATGAGCTACAAGCCGGACGCTACCCTCGCATTTAACTCGGTCGAGTACATCATGCGTGACGTCGACTGGGGCTGGGTAATTCGTTATACCCACTCCACCGGTGCTTCCGCGTTCTTCGCCGTGGTCTATCTGCACATGTTCCGCGGCCTGATGTACGGTTCCTACAAGGCACCACGCGAGCTGATCTGGATCTTCGGTTGCCTGATTTATCTGGCACTGATGGCCGAAGCGTTCTTCGGTTACCTGCTGCCCTGGGGCCAGATGTCCTACTGGGGTGCCCAGGTTATCGTTAACCTGTTCAGCGCCGTACCGTTCGTAGGTGATGACCTGTCCCTGTGGATTCGCGGTGACTTCGTCGTCTCCGACGCTACCCTGAACCGCTTCTTCGCCTTCCACGTTATCGCCGTGCCGCTGGTACTGCTGGGCCTGGTTGTGGCGCACATCATCGCTCTGCACGAAGTGGGTTCCAACAACCCGGACGGTGTTGAGATCAAGAAGAACAAGGACCCGGTGACCCACATCCCGCTGGATGGTATCCCGTTCCACCCTTACTACACCGTGAAAGATATCGTTGGCGTGGTCGTGTTCCTGATGATCTTCTTCTCCATCGTCTTCTTCGCACCGGAGATGGGTGGTTACTTCCTTGAGCATCCGAACTTCGAACCTGCCAACCCGCTGAAGACCCCGCCGCACATTGCGCCGGTCTGGTA
>JBNLAT010000040.1:0-25740 GCA_050302275.1 Thiohalomonadaceae bacterium
AAACCGGTCGCCCTGCTGTTTGTGCTGCTGCTGGCGTCGCTGTCGATGATGAGCGCGGCGACCCAGAACTCCGCCCTGTTCGGTCAGCTCTACTCCCTGCTGCTGGCGATCAACGTCCTCGCCATACTGCTACTGCTGGCACTGATCGGTCGCCACCTGATCTCGCTGATCCGCAACTACCGCGACCGGGCACCGGGCTCGCGCCTCACCGTACGGCTGGTGATTATGTTCGTGGTGCTGGCGGTGGCACCGATCTCGGTACTCTACTACTTCTCCCTGCAGTTCCTTAACCGCGGTATCGACAGCTGGTTCGACGTACGGGTAGAACAGGCATTGGAGGACTCCCTGGAGCTGGGTCGCACCGCCCTCGACAGCCGCCTGCGCGAGCTGCTGCGCCAGACCCGCCTGCAGGTCGATATCCTCTCCCAGGAACCGGACGCCACCGCGTCGTTGAAGATCCATGAAATGCGTCAGCAGTCCGAGGCGCTGGAACTGACCCTACTGACCTTCACCGGCAAGGTGATCACCAGTAGCACCACCGACCCGGCCACGGTGGTACCCACCCTGCCCAACTCGGCGATCCTGCAACAACTGCGCACCGGCCTCGACTACGCTGCGCTGGAGCCGATCCGCAACCGCGGTCTTAACATGCGTATCGTGATGCTGGTCCCCAACCCCGATCCGCTGGGCGATCCGCGTCTGCTGCATGCCCTCTACTCGGTACCGGAACGACTCGACACCCTGGCCAATAGCGTGCAGGCCGCCTTTACCCAGTACAAGGAACTGGCCTTCCTGCGCAAACCGCTGAAATACAGTTTCATCCTGACCCTGTCGCTGGTGCTGCTGCTCAGCCTGCTGGCGGCGGTGTGGGCCGCCTTTTTCTCCGCACGGCGACTGGTGGCACCGATCAGCGACCTGGCCGAAGGTACCCGGGCGGTCGCCGCAGGTAACTATGACAAACGCCTGCCGATGCCGGGTCGCGACGAACTCGGTTTTCTGGTCCGCTCGTTTAACGACATGACCCGACGCATCGCCCGCGCCAGTGAGGCGGCTCGCAGCAGCCAGCAGCAGGCAGAAGAGCAGCGCGCCCACCTGGAAGCGGTACTCGCCTGCCTCTCCTCCGGGGTACTGACCCTCGACGAATCAGGCATCGTCCACACCAGTAACAGCGCCGCAGCACAAATTCTTAGCATCGATCTGGAGAGCAATCCGGACCTGAGCCTGGAACAACTGGTGGAGTTACATCCACAACTAGAGCCGCTGGCCGAAACCATTAACCATCAACTGGGTAAGGAGAGCGGCACCTGGCAGGCGGAGGTGATCCTGTTCGGCCCTAACGGTCGTCAGGTACTGATCTGCCGTGGCTCGCCGCTGCGTGGCGAAGAGGGACAGGTGGGCGAACACGTGATCGTCTTCGATGATGTCACCACCCTGATTCAGGCTCAGCGCGACGCCGCCTGGGGTGAGGTGGCACGCCGTCTGGCCCACGAGATCAAAAACCCGCTGACGCCAATCCAGCTCTCCGCCGAACGCCTGCGCCACAAATACCTTGGCACCCTGCCACCGGAAGATGCGGAGATCCTGGATCGCTCCACCCACACCATCGTGCAGCAGGTGGAGAGCATGCAGGAGATGGTCAAGGCCTTCTCCGATTACGCCCGCCCTCCCAAACTGCAACTCAAAGCGGTTGAGTTGGAAAAGCTGGTCAACGAGGTACTGGATCTCTACCGGGGCGATGAACGTATCACCATTCAGTTGGATGCAGCAGACAACCTGCCCGCCATCGATGCAGACATCGGCCGCCTGCGACAACTGCTGCACAACATGGTGAAAAACTCGTTAGAGGCAGGCGAGGCGAAGCAACCGATTACCCTGCGTGTTACCATCAGCGCGGTAGATAAGAAGAGCGCCCACTTTGTCGAACTCTGCTTCCATGATAATGGCCCAGGATTCCCCGAGCCGATTCTGAACCAGTTGTTCGAGCCCTACGTCACCACTAAACCCAAGGGCACCGGATTGGGGCTGGCGGTAGTGAAAAAGATCGTCGAGGAACACGGCGGCATCCTCTGGGCGGAGAACGCCGACAACGGCGGTGCTATCATCACCCTACGCCTGCCGGTCGATGCGGGGCGTCAGCTAGAAGTTAAAAACGGCGACGCCGTGCAGAAAAAACATAAGAAGAAGAGCATGCAAACATGACCAGTTCACCCCACATTCTTGTCGTCGACGACGAACCGGATATTCGCAGCCTGCTCAAGGAGATCCTGGAAGACGAGGGCTATACCGTCACCACTGCGGAAGACGCAGCCCATGCCCGCGAAGCGCGTCGCGCCCAGCGCCCGGAACTGATCCTGCTCGATATCTGGATGCCCGACGTCGACGGCATCACCCTGCTCAAAGAGTGGATCAGCGAAGAGCCACTGACCCAGCCTGTCATCATTATGTCGGGCCACGGCACGGTAGAGACTGCGGTGGAAGCCACCCGTCTTGGCGCTTACGACTACATCGAAAAACCACTCTCCCTGGCCAAGTTGCTGCTGACTATCGAGCACGCGCTGGAGAGTTACAACCTGCTGCGCGAAAACGTCGGCCTGCGTAAGGCAGCACAACCAATCAGCGAACCGATCGGTCGCAGCAAACAGATGGAACAGCTGCGTACCACCGCGCTGCAGATCGCGCAGCACGATACTGCGGTATTGATCACCGGCGAAAACGGCAGCGGTAAACAGCTCTTCGCCCGCTACCTGCATATGAACAGCAGTCGCCGCCACGCCCCCTTCTACTCCGCCGACATCCCGCAGAAGCACAGCAACGAAGATCACCTGATCCCGCTGTTCGGCAAGGAAGAAAACGATCAGGTGCAATACGGTCTGCTGGAACAGGCCAATGGCGGCACTCTCTACATCGATGATGTCGCCGACCTGAGCGACGAGTGCCAGAACCGCCTGCTTCACCTGCTGAAACACGGCACCCTGCAGCGGATCAACGGCAGCACTCAGATCACTAGCGACGTACGCATCATCGCTGCCACTCGCCATCCGCTGGAACAGCTGTCACAGCAACAGCAGTTCCGCGAAGATCTCTACTACGAGCTCAATGTGGTCTCGCTCTACATTCCTTCGCTGCGCGAACATAGCGACGATGTACTGGATCTGATCACCTGGTATAGCGACTACTTCATCGAAACCGACAAACTGCCCTATCGCAGCTTCACCACCGCCGCCCTAAATCGTCTGCGCCAGCACACCTGGCCGGGCAATGTGCGCGAGCTGAAGAATCTGGTGCAGCGCCTGCTGATCATCGGTAGCGATCGGCAGATCGACATCGGTGAGGTGGAAGAGGCCCTCGGCGCACAACACCGTGCCCCGGCCCAGGCTGCGACCATGGCTGCCTTCGAAATGCCGATCCGTCAGGCACGGGAGCAGTTCGAGCGTAGTTACTTCGAGGTGCTGATGAGCCGCTACGAGGGTAGCGTCAACAAGGTCGCGCAACATGCGGGGATGGAGCGCACCCATCTCTATCGTAAGCTACGCTCGCTCGATATCGATCCGAAAAACTACGGTAGCTCATGACTCCATCGTCAGAGCAGGCTAGAATTGCCGCACTTTCGGCGGCCAACGAAATACGAACCGCGCTATGAAGATAATTATTCTCGGTGCAGGCCAGGTCGGTTCCTCCCTGGCAAACAACCTCGCCAGCGAGGCCAACGACATCACGGTAGTCGATACCGATGCCACCCTGTTGCATGAACTGCAGGACCGCCTCGACCTGCGCACTGTGGCCGGCGAGGCCTCCTATCCAGACGTGCTAACCCGTGCCGGTGCCGAAGATGCCGACATGATTATCGCCGTCACCAACAGTGACGAGACCAACATCGTCGCCTGTCAGGTGGCCCACACCCTGTTCCGCACTCCGACCAAGATCGCCCGAGTTCGCGCCCAGGAGTATCTACTCTATCCGCAGTTGTTCGCCCACAACGCCATGCCGGTCGATGTGATCATCAGCCCCGAGCAACTGGTCACCGATTACATCTACCGTCTGATCCAGCATCCGGGGGCACTCCAGGTACTCGATTTCTCCGGAGGCCGGGTGCAGCTGGTGGCGGTACGCGCCTACCACGGCGGCCCGCTGGTGGGACAGGAACTACGTGCCCTGCGCGAACATATGCCCGGAATCCAGACCCGGGTGGCCGCCATCTATCGTCGCGGCAAGGCGATCAACCCGGAAGGCGATACCGTGGTCGAGGTGGACGACGAGGTCTTCTTCATCGCCGCCACCAAGGACATCCGCACGGTGATGGGCGAACTGCGCCGCCTGGATAAGGCGGTCAAACGGATTATCATCGCCGGTGGCGGCAACATCGGTATCCGCCTGGCAAAGGCATTGGAAAAACAGTTCCAGGTCAAACTGATCGAAAACAATAAACAGCGTGCCGAACACATATCCGAGGTACTGGAAAATACCATCGTGCTGCAGGGTGATGCCGCCGACGGTGAGCTGCTGCTGGAAGAAAACATTGAGCAGACTGACGTCTTCTGCGCCCTGACCAACGACGACGAAGCCAATATCCTCTCGGCGATGCTGGCCAAACGGCTTGGGGCAAAAAAGGTGATGTCACTGATCAATCGCGCCGCCTATGTTGATCTAGTAGAGAGTGGCGACATCGATATCGCTATCTCGCCACCGCAGGCGACCATCGGTTCGTTGCTGGCCCACGTCCGACGTGGCGATGTGGTGATGGTTCACTCCCTGCGTCGCGGTGCGGCGGAGGCGATTGAGGCGATTGCCCACGGCGACCGTCACTCATCCAAGGTGGTGGGGCGTATGGTGGAAGAGATCAAACTGCCGCCGGGTACCACTATCGGTGCCGTGGTTCGCGGCGAAGAGGTGTTGATCGCCCACCACGACACGGTGATCGAAGCGGAAGATCACGTACTGCTGTTTGTGGTCGACAAGAAACGTATCCCCGAAGTGGAGCGCCTGTTCCAGGTTGGCGTGACGTTCCTCTAGGCGGTAACGAAGAGCATGCAAGTCGGCGCCATTCAACGCATCCTCGGCCTGTTGCTGATGATCTTCAGCTTCTCCATGCTGCCTTCTTTGCTGGTCTCGCTGCTCTATAACGATTCACACTCCGCGCCCTTCGTCCTCGCCTTTGGCGTCACCCTGCTGACCGGTTTTGTGCTCTGGGTGCCGGTACAACGCAACAGGCGAGACCTGCGCCTCCGCGATGGCTTTGTCGTGGTGGTGATGTTCTGGACCGTCCTCAGTCTGTTCGGGGCGCTGCCGTTTATCTTCAGCGCCGCTCCGCACCTGTCGACCACCGATGCCATCTTCGAATCGATCTCCGGCCTGACCACCACCGGTGCCACGGTAATCACCGGCATCGATAACCTGCCGCCGTCGATGCTGTTTTATCGCCACCAGTTGCAGTGGCTGGGCGGTATGGGAATCATCGTCCTTGCCGTTGCCATCCTGCCGATGCTTGGCATCGGGGGCATGCAGCTCTACCGTGCGGAAACGCCGGGACCGATGAAGGACAACAAACTCACCCCGCGGATCACCGAAACGGCCAAGGCGCTCTGGTACATCTATCTCAGTCTCACGGTTACCTGCACCCTGGCCTACTGGCTGGCGGGCATGACTTTCTTCGATGCCATCTGTCACGCCTTTTCTACTGTCGCCATTGGTGGTTTTTCCACCCACGACGCGAGCATGGGCTATTTCCAGGAACAACCACTGATCGAATTGATCGCCATCGTCTTTATGTTCCTCTCCGGGATTAACTTCGCGGTACACTTCATGGCTTGGCGTAGCCGTAACATTCGCTACTACCTGCTCGACTCGGAGTTCCGCACCTACCTGGCGGTGCTCGGCGTGATCAGTCTGATCACTGTCTTCTATCTGCATGCCAACGCCCACTTCGAAGACTTTAACCACTCGTTGCAGCACGGTCTGTTCCAGGTGATCTCTATCGGCACCACCACCGGCTTCACCACCAGTAACTACGCCCTGTGGCCCGGTTTTCTTCCCGTGTTATTGCTGTTTGCCAGCTTCATCGGTGGCTGCGCAGGCTCCACCGGCGGCGGCATGAAGGTGATCCGTTTTCTGCTGCTGCTCAAGCAGGGCGTGCGCGAAGTGACCCGTCTGGTCCACCCCAATGCGGTGATTCCCATCAAGGTGGGCGGCAAGCCGTTACCGGAGCAGGTCATCCATTCAGTGTGGGGATTTTTCGCCACCTATGTGGCGGTGTTCAGTATTTTTCTGCTACTGCTGATGATGGTCGGCCTGGATCAGATCACCGCTTTCTCCGCGGTTGCCGCGACCATCAATAACCTCGGTCCCGGGCTCGGCGACGTGGCGCTGCACTACGGCAATATCCCCGATTTCGCCAAGTGGGTACTCTGTGTATCGATGCTGCTTGGGCGACTGGAAATCTTCACCCTACTGGTACTACTCACCCCCGCTTTCTGGCGTAAATAGATACCCCCGTCTATATCCTTAAAGCATTCTGCTTTATTGCCGATAAAGTTATTCGCATAACACCTTTGTACTATGTGCCGTACAAGCTCTACCGACATAACCAGCTAAACTAAAGAACCCGGCCCGCTGCAAATTGGAACGCTCGCTGTCTGCTCAATTTGTAACTGATTGAGGACATGACCATGTACAAGATACTATCGCGTACACCTATTTCTATGCGTCTTTTTATGATCGTGCTCGCTGCGCTAATCGCGCTTACAACATTGATCGCGATTAATGCCAGTCAATTGCATGATGAGATGTTGAATGAGAAACGTCTCAAAACCCGACATCTCGTCGAGACCGCTTACAGCACTCTGGAATACTTTCATGGTCTTAGCAAAAGCGGCGAGATGTCCGAAGAAACAGCAAAGAAAGCCGCACTAAAAGAAATTGCCTCGCTCCGTTATAACGAGAGTGACTATTTCTGGGTCAACGACCATTATCCTCGCATGATAATGCATCCCATCAAACCTGCCCTGGACGGCAAAGACCTGAATGATTTCAAAGATCCCAATGGTAAGAAGCTGTTTGTTGCCATGGTTAAAGCAGTCAAAAAAAATGGCGCGGGCTTTGTCGATTATCTCTGGCCTAAACCGGGTTTTGACAAACCCGTATCAAAAATATCCTATGTTAAAGGGTTTAAACCATGGGGATGGATCATCGGCTCGGGTATCTATATTGATGATGTTGATGCTGTCTTCCATGAGTATCTGCTGCGTAGCCTTGGAATTGGTGGCGCAATCGCCGCACTACTGATTTTTATCTCCATCACTCTTGCACGCAGTATCACTCACCCGCTCCACAAAACCATCGCTGCATTACATGACGCTGCCAGCGGCGAAGGTGATTTGACACGCAAGCTGGAAGTGGCAGGTAAAGATGAAATCAGCAAACTTGCTGCAGAATTCAACGCCTTCGTTAGCAAGCTGCAACAGATGCTATTAAAGGTCACACAGGCAACGGATGCACTGGCGGATACCAGTAGCAGTGTTTCGACGATTAGTGATGCAACCAATCGAGCCGTAGTGCGGCAACAGTCGGAAACCGATCAGGTCGCCACCGCCGCCACCGAAATGAGCAGTGCAGCGCAAAACGTTGCTGAGAGTGCTGGCCATGCGGCGGGTTCAGCGCAGGACGCCAACGGCAAAGCGCAACAGAGCCGTAGCATCCTTGAGAAAAACAAGGCGACCATCGCCGATCTGCACAAGGCCGTTGAAAACGCTACCGATGTAATTCGTGGCGTTGGGCAGCAAAGCGAGGAGATTGGCGGCATTCTGACAACCATTCAGGAGATCGCCGAACAGACCAACTTGCTTGCCCTTAACGCTGCCATCGAGGCAGCGCGTGCCGGTGAACAGGGTCGCGGCTTCGCTGTGGTCGCCGATGAGGTGCGTACCCTGGCGAAACGGACTCAGACAGCCACGGGCGAAATCGAGAAGATGATTACCGACCTGCAGGGCGGCAGCCGACAGGCGGTGCAGGCGATGGAGCAGGGTGAAAAATTAACCCGTGAAAGCGTCGAAAACACCGAGGAAACCAGCCGTTCTCTGGACGAGATCATTAGCGCCATCGCCTCAATTAACGATATGAACGCGCAGATCGCCAGTGCGGCCGAGGAGCAGGCGGCGGTGGTCGAAGACATCAACCGCAACATCGTCAACATCAGTACGATTGCCGGAGAGACTGCCGATCGCACACAGGAGACCGACACGGCCATGCAGGATATGCACGAACAGGTCGCTGCTTTACGTCACCTGCTCGGCCAGTTCAAACTTAGTTGAGGATTAGTTAGCGCTGCCCCAGTTCCTGCAACACGCGCTGCTGGATCTCTTCGAACTCTTCCTCGTCCTGATCGAGAAAACTGAGCACCAAATCCGACTGACGATCCCACTCCGGATCATCGGTCGTGCCACGGAATGCGGCACCACGGAACACGCGACTGGTATGGTCGGCCATATTGAGTACAGCAATCAGACTCAGCACCGTCTCGTCCTCAGGCGCTTCCCGCGCCAGCAATCGATCGAAATAGTGATGCCAACGGATCGCCTCAGTCACTTCATCGGGCAGGCGCCAGTGTTGGCTAAAGCGTGCGCCCAGCTGTGCATGGTTACAGGGATAAAGTTGATCCTCTTTGGCCAGCAAATCCTCGCCCGGATTCGCCTCACTCCACTGCAGGGTTTTCACGTAGTCGTCGAAACGACACATCATCACTGGGATACCGCAGTCGTGAAACAAACCCAGTGAATAGGCCATATCCGTCTGCAGGCCGGTGAATTCCCAGGCGTACCTTGCCGAGGCGTAGGCCACGTCGTTGGAGGTATCCCAGAAACGATCCAGACGCCGCTGTACGCCGCCGCAGAAATTCATGCTGCGCAGAAGAATGCCGGAAGCGATATTGAGGATATTGGGGATGCCCAATAGCATCACCGCCGCCTGCACCGAGGTAATCGATCGCTCCCTGGAGAAGGCAGGTGAGTTAACGATCTTGAGTACCTCGGAGGCCAGTGCCACATCCTGCTGGATGATCGTGCTAATACGCCGTGCGTCGGGCTCGGGGTTTTCCCGCTCCGCCCACATCTGCTGCAACGACTCCGGCATGGGCGGAAAAACTACATCGCTAAATTCACAGCTCTGTTGTTCGGGTGTGCTCATTCTCTCTCTCATTCAGGTTGGCGAAGTCATCCAAAAAGTATAGGACAGACCACATATGTGCGCGGCCCTGGAGAGAATCAAGCAGGTTATCAGGCGAGCAGGTTTCCGGCTCCGGTTGCGATCAACAGCGCGGCGCTGAGACGGACAATATGTTTGTGACTGTTGCGTAGCTGTTCGCGCAGGCGACTACCGAACCAGGCGAAGCCAACCCCGTAGAAAATCGTCGGAATGACGATGGCACCCAGACCGAATCCGAGACCGAGCCACAGGCCGTGCCAGGCACTGGCGCCGACCGCGGCAGAAAAGAGGACACTACCCAGCGGCGCACAGGGCGAGAGCGCCATCCCCGCACCCAGCATAAACAGACCACCGGGCATCAAAGTCTTCGCCGACTGACCACGGGCATCCTTTACCATGGTGCTCTCTCCCGACGAGGCACAGGTGCTTCCTTCTGAACGGCGCAGCAGCAATGCCACACCCAGCAGTAACGCCGCTGCGCCCATCAACCAGCGTAGCTCCTGTCCCGCGACACCCTTGCCCAACAGTTGCCCGGTGAATCCCGCAATAGTGGCCAGTGCCGCGTAGCTGCTGAGACGACCGAGAGAGAAAGGCAACATGATGCGCCAGGAGCGACGCACGCCGCCTTCGCTGGCGAGAAAGATCGGCCCCAGATAGGGCAAACAGGCAATGGTGCAGGAGCCCATGCCGAAGACCAGCCCCAGCAGCATTGCCATCGGCAGGGTCAGCAGTGTCTGCTCAATCGGCGTCAAGCGGTCTCTCCCTGCTCCGCCAGGAATTCGCTACGCGCCAGCACTGCGGCGCCAAAGGCGGTAGTGGTCTGCGGATGCTCAGGCACCACCAGTTCACGCTGCAGCTCATCTTCAATCGCCGCCACCAGACCTTTGTTGAGGGCAGGGCCACCGTCGAAGTAAACCTTGTCTTCGATACCGACACGCTTGGCCAGACGCACCGTGCGCTTGGCAATGGAGTAGTGAATCCCCGCCACGATCTCACCCTTACCGTGACCGTTGGCCAGCAGACCGATGATCTCAGACTCGGCAAATACGGTGCAGGTACTATTGATCGACAGCGGCGCGTTTTCTGCGTTGAAGTGATAGTCGCCCAGCTCTTCCAGATCGATCTCCAGATTGCGTGCCGCGACATCGAGAAAACGGCCGGTTCCCGCGGCGCACTTATCGTTCATGGCGAAGTTGGCAACGTGACCGTCGTTATCCAACTGGATCGCCTTGGAGTCCTGACCGCCGATGTTGATAATGGTGCGTACGCCGCCAAAGGCCTTACCCGCTTCGTGCGCGCCGATAGCGTTGGCGGTGATCTCACTGATTGAGTCATCCGCCTCCTTGAACAGTTTGCGACCGTAACCGGTGGCGATCAGATAGTGCACGTCGTCCTGCTTTAATCCTTTATCTGCCAGCAGACGCGCCAATGCCTCCTTGGCGTTTTTATGAAACAGGCTACCCGATGCGGTGACATAGGCACCGGCATGTTTTCCCTCTTCATCCACCAGTGCAACTTTTATAGCCGTTGAGCCAATATCAATTCCGGCAAAATACTTCATGCAGATTTTCTCTTTCTGGTCTTAATCGATTCGAGGAAGGCCTCAATACGCGTAGAGAGCTGACCCATGTCGTCGGGACTGTAGTCGGTCTCCACATAGAGCATCGGAATGTTCTTGGCGCTTAATGCATCGGCAATAGTACGCTGTTCCATCTCATAGACCTGACAACCGGAGAAGGCCTGGTAGACCACGCCATCCACATTGAAACTTTCCGCCAGATCCAGCAGACGACGCTGACGATCCAGATTATTGGTGAAGATCGGACAGGTGCAGGGTTTGAGGTGACGATCCGCCAGGGCATCGACCATATCGTAAAGTCGCCACTCATCCACTGCGCTCATGTCGTAGAGCATACGGTTAGAAGAACAGGTCTCGTCGGCAACCACCACACCACCCGCCTCTTCGATCAGCAGCGGCAATTTCAGATTGGGAAAGATCGGCGGTGAACCGGTAAAGAGAATCCGCGGCGCCTTGCGCTGTGCAGCCTGAAAACCTTCCGCCTGACGTTGCTTCAACTCTTCAATCAATTTTTCTACCGCGTCGGTCCAGCGATCGACATCGTCGAAGAAATAGGCATTGGTCACAAGGAAGGCATCCTTACCCAGAAACAGCGAAGGACTCTCCTTACGCAGATTGTGCAAGGTACGAAACGCCATCTGTGCGCGAGTAGTTTTTGCCATCGCTGCCTTGAGATTTTTACGCGTCAGCTTCTTGCCGGTCAGCTTACTCAGGTGCTGAGTAAAACTGCGCACCGAACGTTGCCAGTAGAGACGCGACTCTTCGCTGTCCTTGCTCGGCGGTAACTCCAGATCATAGACCTGATAACCCATCCCCTGAATCATCACACTCGATTTCTTTTTCTGATCGCAGGTGGTGGGGTTAACCACCAGATCAGGACGGCCACCACCGGGCAAACTATCCGCCTCGTTCAACATACCGAGTGTTGCCTTCACCAATGAGCAGGACTTGGCTGGCATAAAATCACCGCCCAGCTGATCATAATGGTAAGAGCCGTTACAGAGGCGCTGAGGTGTCGCGCCCATGGCGTAGATCAACTCCTCCGGCGCATGAATACAGGTCGTGCCAACTAGCGTGCCTTCACGGTGCAACTCTTCACCACGGCAGTAAACCCGGCGAAACAGATCGTAGAAGTACTCCATTGTCTGCGGGTTATCGTCGAAGCGATCAGTAATATGGTCCAGCGTATTCTCCGCTTCACGCGCCTGACGGCTGCGACTGAATGCGGACTGCTCAGTGTTTGTCATGTTGTTCACTGATAATCCCCTTGGTCATACGTTTATTAAAACCTTCTTCTGTCGATTCGAATATCGGGACTCCGAGGAAGGTTGCTTTAAGGGCACCGTTTTCCGGGCAGGCGGCGATACACTTAAAGCAGAGAATGCAGTCGTCTTTCATGATCCGTGGTGTTTCCACATCGTCGGCGATCTCGCGGATTTGCATATCGCAAACCCGATAGCAGTCACCGCAGCGGGTGCACTTGTCGCCGTCTTTTTTCAGATTCAACAGCGCGGGTTTGGAGAAGAGATAGTGCATCGCACTCATCGGGCAGAAGAAGCAGAAGAAGCGTTTCTTGACGAATGCACCGACCAGAAACAGGCCGGTGATCAACATTCCCAGCGCGGTCATGATCATCGTGGTCTTACTGGAGAAGTCGATGGTCAGTTGCGAGGTATCGCCGGTAAATAGCGGCAGGATCATCCGCCCCGGACAGATATCGCAAAACGGTGTTCCCATGCTATGCGGCAACAACGCACCACCGATTCCCAGCGGGATCAGGATAGTCAGTGCCAGCAAGACGTACTTGATGATACTCAGATTACGGAACTGGGTCTGACTATAGCGCGAGGCGCGAATACCGATACGGGTGCGGATTGAAGTGATCCAGTCCTGAATGGTACCAAGCGGACAGGCATAACCGCACCACGCCTTGTTCAGCACAATGAACCAGAGTGCGAAGGTGAGAAATGCGGTCAGTACACCGATCCCCATCCAGCCAAATAGCGATGACCACTTTCCCGCCAGCAAATGCTGCATCGGGAAAAGGAAACAGACGCCGGGACGACCTTCGCTGTTAAAGGCACAGGAGAAAGTCGGCAAACTGTTTCCCAAATTGATGGCGAAGTAGCCGCCATAGATAAAGAAAACGAAGAACGCGAATTGTAACCAGAAACGAAAACTACGCAGATCGACGTTGTTAATCGCAGTGCGCAGTTTATTCATCAAAACGCACCTCACGGAAAGGACGATTACGGCGACGTCGGAAAAGGAAAATACCTAAACCACTACCGACCATGGCAAAGAGGCCAAAGGAGAGACCATAGCCATAGGACTCGTAATCATCCGCCGAGGGATAATAGTTGCCAGAGAAGCTGGCACGATATGTCGTACCGCGATACTGCTGACCATCCAGTTCACCATTTTCAGGAACAGTGTATGTCGTGCTAATCAGATAGGGTTGTGAGTGACGTTTTTCGAACATGCTCCAGGGAGGAAAGTAATCGCGGATCATGGTGTAACGAACACGCCCTTCGCTGTTACTGACGGCATGCTTGCTCCAGCCGGTATTACTGGTCAGCGTCACTTCTGCATTCGGCAGCGGCTTGCCATTGTGCATCACGATAAAACTGGCGCTATCGCCAAAACTCAGCAGGGTATGAAAGTTCTCTTTTGGTAGACGCTCACGCACGATCTCCAAAGGCGTGGCGCTATTGAATTTGGGTGGCATCTTCTCCTGCACGTTGTCGTGTCCTTCGCGGCAACTATGCTTCAGTACTTCTGCCTTGGCGATTTGCACTTCACGTTGATCGCCGTTGACCCACTGATGAGTCACGTAGGCGTTATAAAAACCCTCGTTAGGCATCGGGAACTCAACGTTGAACAGGCCGTGATCTTCGTCCTGATCGAAAGCGATATCTTTCAGTTTACCTTCGGTATTGAGCACCTGCAGCTTCGACAAATGACTGACCTGCTGCACAAAACCTGCCTCATCAGGTTCGGCACCGTGACGCAGCCACAGATGCTTATAGTAAACACCGCGCTTCATCGTCACCGGGCCACCGTGATTATGACCGCCGCCGTGTCCGGCATGGGGAGATGTATCGGAAAGCCACATCGGCTCTGCCGCGGCTAGTGGGCCGCACAAAGAGACCGCGCACAGGCTCGCCAGTGCGAAGTTGCGAAAGGAACTGCTCATGGATACCCCTCTCTCAGGAAGTGGGGTCGAGGCCGCCTACCCCTAAGCGATGCCCCAACCGTTGTAACAACCACAATCTGAGAGCAAGATCAGGGCCATTCGTAACTTACTGAATTTATTGAGTCAACAAAGAGATGCCTTGGCAAGGCAGGGGATAAGACGCACCTTTGGTGTGGCATATGCCACACCCGATTTCTGACTAATTTGGTTGAGAATCAGCCACTTACAACCTGGTTTCGACCAGAACGCTTAGCCTCATACAGGCGCAGATCGGCCTCGTGCATCAGCGACTCGATCCTGGCTTCAGCACCCTCGCCGCCACTCACGCCCATACTCATGGTGACCTGCAGACCTTCATGCAGCTTCTCCCATGGTTCCTCGTCGATGGCACGGCGTAACTCCTTGCAACGTGCCACAGCATGTTCCAGCGGCGTCTCGGCAAAGGCGATCACAAACTCCTCGCCACCGTGGCGGGCAAGAATATCGCCCTTACGGGTGTTATCCCGCAGTATCTCCGCCACACGACAGAGCACAATGTCACCGACCGCGTGGGAAAACTTGTCGTTTATCGCCTTGAAGTGATCGAGATCGCCGACCATAAGACTGAGCGGCCGATCATGACGACGGGCCTGCTCGTATAGTTTGGCGGCCTGCTCCGCAAAGTGGCGGCGGTTATAAAGCTGGGTCAGTGGATCGCGAATACTCAGCTCTTTCAGCTCGTCATGCGCCTCAGCAAGTTCTCTGCTCATGGCATTGAACGCCGCGGCCAGCATGCCGATCTCATCTTTGGTTTGCACCGGTACCCGCTGGGGAGAGGCACCCTTGGTGCGCATGTTACGGATCGCTGCGGCCAGCTCATCCAGGGTGGCACTCATCCGCCGGCCAAACAGCAAACCGAACAGCACTGCCAGCGAACCGCCTACCAGGAAACCAATAACCAGTGCCCGACGCATGGCTGCGAGATAGATCAAATCCTGCTGGGAGAGATTGGGTTCGCCGAGGGGCACGGCCAACACCGCAACCTTACCGTTAACCGATATCGGCCTTGCTTGCTTGAGTATCACCTGCGGCACCGTCTGCCCCAGCGCATACTCGCCACCGTCCTTAATCACTCGACCGCCTGGATCGAGCAGCAGGAAACGAAACGGAGGGCGTCCGGCGCGCGCTGCCCCCGGCCCATCCATTACCCCTGGTGGTGTGGCTTCCGGCCGTCGATGATGTCGCTGCACAAACTGCGGAAAGGGCTCCTGCCGCTCACCCTCAGCCATAGTGCCGTAGGCTTGCAGATAGGCCGCGACATCCTGCTGGAAATTCTCAAAGGCCTGATCCAGAACCGTCTGCTGGAAATCACGCATCAACAGCCAGTAGGCAATGCCTCCGACAATCGCGGCACTGATTAGACTGGTCACCAGCAACGTCAGCGTGAATTTGGTGCGTAACCTCACGGCTCCCCCTTTGGCAGTACGCTATATATATAACACGCTGACAAAGAACGCCCTAGTCATTGAGGTGTGTAAGTGAAATCACCTGCCAAAATCGGCCAGGTTGAGGTAGTGCTCAGTGAGCCAAACTATATAAATGCTGTCGCCAGGTAGGCACTTAAAGCAAACCCAAGCCCACCGATAACCGCATTGGCAATCACACCTACTCTCAGGTTGTAACTCTTTGGAATTTCAGCCGGATGAAGGGTTCTCAGAATCCTCATGTACTGCAGGATCGAGTAGATAGAAACCACGCTTGCCAACAATACAAATGACTCACCGATAAAGAATGAGACATGTCGCTGGAGCACCGTCGCCTCCGCTTTTCCGGCCAGTTCAAGAAAAAGCCCAAAGCGCTCGATAACAAAGCCAAATGCCATCCAGGAAATGCTAGTCCGGTTCCAGGCTAATAACGTGCGTTCAGCGGCAAAGAGTACTCTGGGATCTTTTAAGTCTGACATTGTTCAGCTCATTCGCATGGAAAGGTCACAGGAAACAACGCTTTAACCATAGCGGATTTTTCGCTCGGCACACATTATTATTCTTTTCGGTATGGCTCAAATATCGCGAGTACTTCTTTCTCGTCCCTGGCACCAGCAATCCACTCCATCATGGCCGGTAACGAGAGAATAGTGGAGACATAGGCGGCGCAAACCTCATCCAGCTGAACATCATAGGTCTTAAAGCGCAACGCCACTGGTGCAAACATCGCATCTGCGATGGTGAATTCACCAAAGAGCATCGGACCACCTGAACCATATTTTCCCCTGCATTCACGCCAGATCGTCGTGATGCGCTCGATATCGGCAGCACTCTCTTCCGTGAGTCCTTCACCAGGGAACGTTAAACGGCAATTCATCGGCATCAGACGGCGTAACGCGGAAAAACCGGAATGCATCTCAGCACTGATCGAACGGGCCATTGCCCGCGCTTCACTCTCCTCTGGCCACATGGCGTGTTCAGGGAAGAGTTCATTAAGGTATTCGCAGATAGACAACGAATCCCACACCGCCAGATCACCATCCCGCAATGTTGGCACCAGCCCGGACGGGCACCACTTCGCCATCGCTTCCTTCGAGCCTTCCCCATACAGCGGGATATAAACTTCTTTGAAAGGAATATCGAAATGCTTCAGCAACAGCCAGGGACGTAATGACCAGGAAGAGTAGTTTTTGTTACCTATAATCAATGTAAACTGGCTCATTTAACGATAGACCTTATGCTGATTGTTATTGGGTTTATTATCCAGGCCCTACAGTTGGTAGATAACGGATTATTTGCCCATTTCCGCGTTATGCTCCCTCTCGTATTCCTCATAGCTTTTACTCGCACGAGCAATACACTCCTCGTATTGTGACGCGGGAACTTTATCGCACGCCCTGCGGTTGTTGAGCTGCATATTGTCATACACCGCCTTATTACTGCATCCGATAAATGATAGTGACAGAAAAAGCATTACTAACTTATACATATAATTTTCCTGGAGGGATAATCATTACGCCGTAAAGCAGATGTTAAAACTATTCCCTGATTCAGCATTTTAACCGCCGGCTTCCTGTAGATATTGTTCCGCCTCCTTGACACCATTCTCCCTGGCCCGCTTGAGCCACTTGACCGCCTTTTCCCTGTCGGCCTTAACTGTACCTAATCCTTTATAATAAATCTCGCCGACATAATAACTGGCTGAATAACTGTCAGGCGCCTCATCGGCTTCTGCCGCCCTGGTAAACCAGCTCAATGCCTGCGCATAATCCTGTTCTACGCCAATCCCCTGTCGATAAACCCAGCCCAGATCATGTAAAGCCCGGACATTCCCCTCTTCTGCCAACTTACGAATAACCGGAAATGATTCCTCATAATCCCCCTTCATCAGCTGCTCTTCAGCCTTGTTTAGTTTGAGTGCCACAGCAGCCTTGGCGAGCATCTTTTTCGACAGTTCTTGTAACCTTTCCGTCTTCTCCTGTTCTTTTTTCTGTTGCTGGACGTGGTAAACATTAATCGCCGTCGTCACCGCGAGGGCAACAAGGGCGATGACGATAATGCGTTTTCTCGACACATTTAACATGAGATTTGCTCTATCAGATCAATTGGAAGGAAACAATATACACCAAATTCCATTCAGAAATGTTCTGTAATAATCGTCGGTAATTCAATCCTGTCCGATCAAAATGTTGTCAGGCCTATACTCACCGACGCACCCTGGACACATAGGCACTGAGTTCATTGCCAAGTGCTGATATAGCTGCCTCCTCTGCCCGAATCTGAAAACGATACCGATATGCAACACATATCGAACACAATAAAACGGTGGATAGAAAGCCCACTCCAGCAACATCAGGAAGGAACCGAGACACATGGGATTTCTTCTAGCACCAGACAGATATCAATCACTTTTCAGGCGCTCTATCTATCTCCTGGATTTGTAACAGTAGTTCAACCTTTGTAACAATTATTTCTTGAGCACCCGTTCTATTATTGTATCTTTTGTTTCGTTTGTTTCTTTTGAGATTTATACGGTATTTATAGCAAGGTCATCTTGATCTGAAAAATCTGGCGTCTATTCTTCCTGAGGCCGCGGACACAGTTCATCCTCGGCATTTAACACGGACAGCCAAACTCAAGGAGATCAAAATGAAACCAATGAAAGTATTTCTCACGCTAATAGCTTCGTTGACCCTGTCATTCGCAGTAACCAGTAATGTATTTGCCGGCACCAAAGGCACATACAACGTAAGTATTGGTGCGACTTCCTTTTCCGGATCGCTAGGTAGCGCCCGCAATAGCGCAGACGTCAACCAGCAAATTGGTTGTTGGTCATACAGCTCAGGCAGTGGCTATTGCTATGGCAAAGACAGCGTCGGCGCAACGGCAAGCTGCTCAACAAGTGATGCGGCGATGTTAACCTCTATTAAATCGATTAAAGGTGACTCGTACATACGCGTTAACTACAGCAGTGGCGCATGTACTAACGTATTCGTGAGCAATTTTTCAAGCTTTGCGCCGAAAGCACCATAACTTAACGTAGCACAAGGGGAACGGATATGATGAAAAGTCATTTCTTGGTATTGGGATTCGGTTTGGGGCTGGGCGTATTGCTATCTACCGCAATCAATCAGTCAGAACAAGTGGACTACAGCAAACTGGAATTATTAATATCAAAAGCAGTGAAAACTGAAATGGTTAATTATCGAAACTCCGTTCCCCTTTCACAAAGATCAAGCTCGTCAGCGCAAGACTCTATCTACGACTCGGATAACGCACAACAACTTCAGTATAGCGCCAATAATGATCCGCTATTCGGCGAACTAAAGCAGTTATTTGCAGAATTATCGATGGATCTCAGAAGAGATATGCAAGACAACATATCCAGTCTGACTATGGCACAAAATCGTGATTCTGCTATTTCTGAGGCGAGCGCACCTTTGACTCCTGAGCAACAGGCACAACAGAGCGTGGTTATCGAACAGGCCACCGGTTATCTGTACGATGTCATTAATCGTGGAGTATGGGATGCTACAGATGTTGAAAATATGAGAAATCTAATGGCGACACTTCCTCCAAAGGAAAGCGTAAAAATACATCAACAATTATTGGCTGCCATGAATGATGGCAGAGTCAAAACTGATTTAGGGCCCATGGATTTGTTCTAAGAAAGAAATATACTTAATTTCAATGGGGCCTTACTATTTTGGCTCTATGGCTTGCCGACTTTCTTGTTAGCGAATCTTCTCGTTCCTGCCCAGAACCCAGCAGCGGGGATTGTTGGTGAAGCCTATATGTTCATAATAGGAGTTGGCTACCGGGGCGGCCACGAGTATTAATTTACATTTCTCACTCAACTGCTGCTGAGTAATTAATTGTAGTTGTTTTCCGATACCCTGCTTCTGATACGCTTTATGCACAGCCAGATCGGACAGATAGCACGCATAGTGAAAATCCGTCATAGAGCGAGCGATACCGACCAACTTCTCCCCATCCCACGCCGTCACCATGAGATTGCTGTTCTCTACCATTCCTCGCATACAGCCAACATCATCAATAGGCCGTCTTTCGCCAAGCGTCGATTCACGAAGCAGATCAATAAATTGATCTACTGAAATTGGTTCATTAATTTTAAATTCAATATTCATGGACTTTATATAAATCAGAGATCTTTATACTCTTTGATTTCATGAGATTTTAACCGACAAAAATACAAACCCACGCAACCAAACGGTTTCTATTTTTCTAACATTCAGGAGTCTCTACCTGTTTTACCTTCTTAAGGAGTTTTTTATGGCTACCAGGCTTAACAAATACTTCACTTATTCCTATAACGCAGGATAGTGGATTTTTTCCAAAAAATATTTCGTATTTCCGCTTTGGCTCAGGGATAAACGTGACTTCTTCAGTACACGAATTTACATCTTTTGATGTTGTTTTTTTTATGGCCAGACTACCTTTTTCTGCCAATTGAATTCTTTCACCCTCGAACCATGCATAATCATACCTAAACGAAACCGGAATATTTGATGGGATTTGAAGTAACGAATCTGTCTCTTCGTTCGTCCTTCTATATTTAATAAGTTCAGGATCTATCTGCGAACGTTTACAGTTCGTATTTATCGAGATCAACGGCATTTCACGAGACAAGTTCGAGAAAGAGACATAAGCAACATCTTTATCAGGCACTGGCTTATAATAGTCAGTCGAACATGCTGAAGTAAAAAGAAGAAAAATAACTGTTACATATTTCAGTAGCCGATCCATCACGCCGCTTTCTCCGCATCATTTCATAATATCTCTTTTAGCCAAAAATATTTCAGCGGCACTGTGTGCACAGGTTATTCCACCATTGATTCCCTTTTCAGCGGTTAGCTTCTACCGCATACATCCATCACTCAACCGTAACAGATTTCGCCAAATTCCTCGGCTGATCAACATCCGTGCCTTTCAACACGGCGACATGGTATGAGAGAAGTTGCAGGGGAATAGTAAAGATGATCGGGGCGACATGACTGCCACCTGAGGGTGTGGTGATGACGTGAACTCGCTCACTGCCATTCATCTCGGCCTTGTGATCGGCAAAGACGTAAAGCTCGCCGCCACGGGCACGCACTTCTTCCAGATTGGATTTGAGTTTTTCCAACAGCTCGTCGTTAGGCGCAACGGCTATCACCGGCATTTCTTCATCGACAAGTGCCAGCGGGCCATGTTTCAATTCACCAGCTGGATAGGCTTCGGCGTGGATGTATGAGATCTCTTTTAGTTTCAGCGCACCTTCCATTGCTACGGGATATTGCACGCCACGACCCAGGAACAGGGCATTGTGTTTGTCGGCGAAACGTTCGGATAACTCCTTGATGGTATCGTCGAGGTTCAGCACCTCTTCCACATGGCGCGGCAACGCTAATAACTGTTCGACAATAGCCGCTTCACGTTTTGCATCGATACGATGACGGCGACCGATAGCAGTGACCAGCAGTAACAGTGCTACTAATTGAGTGGTGAAGGCCTTAGTTGAGGCGACACCGATCTCGGGACCAGCACGGGTCATCAGGGTCAGGTCCGCTTCACGTGAGAGGGAGCTTTCCGGCACATTGCAGATCGCAACGGATGGACCGTAACCCCACTCCTTGGTCGCACGCAGTGCGGCTAATGTGTCGGCGGTTTCACCGGACTGGGAGATCACTACTACCAGCGCATCGGGATCGGCAACCGGGTGACGGTAACGAAACTCGCTGGCCACTTCGACGCGGCACGGCACACCGGCCACACCTTCGAACCAGTTACGAGCCACCATCCCCGCATGATAACTGGTACCGCAGGCGATGATTTGTACAGATTTAATCTTGTCGAAGATCGCTGCCGCTTCAGGACCGAAACTCGCTTCCAGCACCTTGCCCTCGGCAACGCGCCCTTCCAGGGTTTCGGCAATGGCGCGTGGTTGCTCGTGGATCTCCTTAAGCATGTAGTGGCGATACTGACCACGGTCGGTGGCATCGGCAGTGAGCGACGATTCGGAAATCTCACGACGGACATAGTTGCCCTGATGATCGTAAATGGTCACGCGATCACGATGGATGTCGGCAACGTCACCCTCTTCGAGGAAGATGAAACGACGGGTAACTGGCAACAGTGCTGCAACGTCGGAGGCGATAAAGTTCTCACCGATACCGAGGCCTATCACCAGCGGGCTGCCACGACGAGCCGCGATCAAACGATTCGGTTCATTGGTACTGATCACACCCAATGCATAGGCACCATGTAGTTCGGCGATAGTGTCGACGACCGACTGCAACAGCTCTTTGCCTTCGGCATGGTGCTTGTGGATCTGGTGCACCACCACTTCGGTGTCGGTATCGGAAGTGAAGGTGTAACCCGCGGCTTTCTGCGCCTTACGCAGCGCTTCGTGATTTTCGATGATGCCGTTATGCACGACGGACACACCATTATTACAGATGTGCGGGTGGGCGTTATTCTGTGTTGGTTTGCCGTGAGTGGCCCAGCGGGTGTGGGCAATACCGAGCTGCCCTTTCAATGAGTGCTTTTCCAGTGCGTCGGCCAACATCTGCACCTTGCCCGGAATACGCTCGCGGTCGAGGCACCCTTCTGCGGTGAGAACAGCGATACCTGCGGAGTCGTAGCCGCGATACTCCAGACGACGCAATCCTTCCAACAGGATTGGAGTGACATCACGTTCCGCAATCGCGCCAACAATTCCGCACATATTGAATTCCTATTTCGGTTTCTTCACTGGCCGTTTCCAGCCATTAATACTTTTCTGGCTACTGCGCGACAGGGTCAACGCTTCATCTGGTGCATCACGGGTAATAGTGGAACCCGCACCAATCGTTGCACCATCACCTATTTTTACCGGCGCAACCAGTTGCGAGTCAGAACCGACAAACACCCGATCACCGATCTCGGTGCGATGCTTATTGGCACCGTCGTAGTTGCAGGTGATGGTGCCTGCACCGATGTTTACGTCAGCACCCATGGTGGTATCACCAATATAGGTGAGGTGATTCACCTTGGAGCCTTTACCGATCTCGCTGTTCTTGATCTCGACGAAGTTACCGACCCGTGCCTTTTCAGAAAGATGGGTGCCGGGACGAATACGGGCAAAGGGGCCAATGTTGCAGCCACTGTCGATCACCGCCTCTTCGATCACGCTCATCGGCTCGATGGAAACTTCATCGGCAATCTTTACGTTGCGCAGCACGCAGTTGGCACCGACGCGCACCCGGTCACCGAGCACCACATCGCCTTCGAAGATTACGCCAACATCGATAGTGCAGTCCTTGCCGCAGGTCAGTGTTCCACGCTGATCGAAGCGGGCCGGATCGATAATGGTCACGCCTTCGCGCATCAGCGCCTCGGCCTTTTGCAGTTGGTACTGCCGCTCCAGCGTTGCCAGTTGCAGTCGATCGTTCACACCCGATACCTCCGCTTCCGATTGCGCGACGATGCCGTTGACCGTCAGCCCTTCCTTTTCCGCCAGAGCGATCGTATCGGTAAGATAGAACTCGCCCTGAGCGTTGTTGTTTTCCAGTTGTTGCAGCCAGCCGCGCAGCTTGCCGCCGTTGCAGGCGAGGATGCCACTGTTGCCTTCGCAGATCGCCAGCTGTGCTTCGTTGGCGTCTTTCTGTTCAACGATGGCCAGCACTTTTCCGTTCCCATCGCGCACGATACGGCCGTAACCGGTCGGGTTATCCAGCATCACCGTCAACAGCGCCATGCCATCTTTAACGTTATCGAGCAGGTGTTGCAGGGTCGCGGTACTGATCAGCGGTACGTCGCCGTAAAGCACCAGCACGATGGAGTCATTCGCCACCTTCGGCATCGCCTGTTCTACCGCGTGACCGGTGCCGAGCTGCTCGGCCTGCTCCACCCAGTTCACACCGTCGTCGTTGATCGTCTCGCGCACCGTTTCACCACCGTGACCGAAAACCACGTGGATCGCCTTCGGCGAAAGCGTACGTGCAGTGGCGATCACATGGGCCAGCATCGGTTTGCCAGCAATGGGGTGCAATACCTTGGGCAGGGCGGACCGCATACGGGTGCCCTGACCGGCGGCGAGGATCACAACTTCGAGATTCATAGCTTCTGGTTATGCCTTTTTCGGCTCAACAACGAAAAAAGGGCAGTGTATCACTGCCCTTTTGTTCTCACTACTTACCTGCCGTTGGCAGGCATCGTCAGCACCTTAGCTGCGCTGGCCGCCAAACTTGCGGCGCATACGCTGGATGGCCTGGAGCTGCGCAATCGCTTCGGCCAGTTCGGCCTCGGCTCGTGCGTAGTCCACATCACCCTGGCGATCCGCCAACGCCTGTTCGGCGCGCTTCTTCGCTTCCATTGCCTGGGCCTCGTCGAGGTCCTTGGCACGGACTGCGGTATCTGCCAGCACGGTGACCACGTGGGGCTGCACCTCAAGGATGCCGCCGGAGACGAAGTAGAACTCCTCTTCGCCGCCTTCCTTGACCACGCGCACTTCACCAGGCTTCAGGTGAGTCAGCAGCTGGGTGTGGCGGGGAAAGATCCCCACCTCGCCCATCACTGCCGGGGCGTAGACCTGCTCCACAGTACCGGAGTAGATCTCTGCCTCAGCGCTGACGATGTTTACGTGCATAGTCATAGACATACTATATCCCCGCTGCGGGTTGGATTACAGCGATTTGGCCTTCTCGACCACCTCGTCGATACCGCCAACCATGTAGAACGCCTGCTCAGGCAGGTGGTCGTACTCGCCGCTGACGATGCCTTTGAAGCCGGCAATGGTGTCCTTCAGGGAGACGTATTTGCCCGGTGAACCGGTAAATACTTCCGCAACGAAGAACGGCTGGGAGAGGAAGTTCTGAATCTTACGTGCGCGAGCAACGATCAGTTTGTCCTCTTCTGACAGCTCGTCCATACCGAGGATGGCGATGATGTCACGCAGTTCCTTATAGCGCTGCAGCGTACCCTGTACAGAACGGGCAGTGTCATAGTGCTCGTTACCCACAACCAGCGGGTCAAGCTGACGGCTGGTGGAGTCCAGCGGGTCTACCGCAGGGTAGATACCCAGCTCAGCGATTTGACGGGACAGTACAACGGTCGCGTCAAGGTGAGCAAAGGTAGTCGCCGGTGACGGGTCAGTCAGGTCATCCGCCGGTACGTATACCGCCTGGATGGAGGTGATAGAACCGGTTTTGGTGGAGGTGATACGCTCCTGCAGGGCGCCCATCTCTTCCGCCAGGGTCGGCTGGTAACCTACCGCTGAAGGCATACGACCCAGCAGCGCAGATACCTCGGTACCGGCCAGGGTGTAACGGTAGATGTTGTCGATGAACAGCAGTACGTCACGACCTTCGTCCCGGAAGTATTCGGCCATGGTCAGGGCCGAATGGCAGACCCGGAAACGGGTCCCCGGCGGCTCGTTCATCTGGCCGTAAACCATCGCTACCTTGGATTCCGGCAGGTTGTCCAGACGGATAACCTTGGCGTCGGACATTTCGTGGTAGAAGTCGTTACCCTCACGAGTACGCTCACCTACGCCGGCGAATACAGACAGACCGGAGTGCTGGGTGGCGATGTTGTTGATCAGCTCCAGCATGTTTACGGTTTTACCTACACCCGCACCACCGAACAGACCGATTTTACCGCCCTTGGCGAACGGGCAGACCAGGTCGATTACCTTAATGCCGGTTTCCAGCAGTTCGGTGCTGGAAGAGAGCTCTTCGTAGGCCGGGGCCTTGCGGTGAATCGCGTAACGCTGCTCTTCGCCGATCGGGCCTTTTTCGTCTACCGGGTTACCCAGAACATCCATAATGCGACCCAGGGTGGCTTTACCGACCGGTACCGAAATCGGTGCGCCGGTGTTGGAAACCGCCATGCCGCGTTTCATGCCGGCGGTGCCGCCCATGGCGATGGTACGAACCACGCCGTCGCCGAGCTGCTGTTGAACTTCGAGGGTCAGACCGGCTTCTTCGACGGTCAGCGCCTCGTATACCTTCGGCATGTTATCGCGCGGGAATTCCACGTCGATAACAGCGCCGATGACTTGTACTATCTTTCCAGAACTCATCTCTGTTCCCCTTACAATGCTCAAAATCTTTGTCGCACCAGCGAGCGGTTAAACCGCCGCCGCGCCCGCCACAATCTCGGACAGCTCCTGGGTGATCGACGCCTGACGTGCCTTGTTATAGGCCAGCTGCAATTCATCAATGAGGTTGCCGGCGTTGTCGGTGGCTGCTTTCATTGCCACCATTCGCGCCGCCTGCTCACAGGCGATGTTTTCAACCACACCCTGGTAAACCAGCGATTCGACATAA
>JBNLAT010000041.1:0-24562 GCA_050302275.1 Thiohalomonadaceae bacterium
GCGTCCGATCTGATCGACCGGCTCCTGGCTGACTTTCAGGCCTGCGGTCTGGTGGGGGAAGAGACCAACAAGCTGGTGGCCTATCTCGCCGTGCTCTCCCGCAAGCTCGACAAGCCTCTGGCAGTCATGGTCCAGAGCACCAGCGCTGCCGGCAAGAGCGCCCTGATGGACGCGGTACTGAACCTGGTGCCCGATGAGGAGCGGGTTCAGTACTCGGCCATCACCGGCCAATCCCTCTTCTACATGGGCAACTTCAATCTGCGACACAAGGTACTGGCAGTCTCGGAGGAGGAAGGAGCCAGCAATGCCGCCTATGCCCTGAAGCTGCTCCAGAGCGAGGGACACCTGACCATCGCCTCCACCGGCAAGGATCCTATCAGCGGCCGACACACCACCCACGAGTACCGGGTCGATGGTCCAGTGATGATCTTCAGCACTACCACCGCCATCGACGTGGACGAAGAACTCCTCAATCGATGTCTGGTGCTCACTGTCAACGAGGGGCAGGCCCAGACCGAGGCCATTCATCAATGGCAGCGCTACCAGGAGACCCTGGACGGGCTATTGGCCAACCAGGCGCGGGATGACATCTTGAGGGTCCATCGCAACGCCCAGCGCTTGCTGAAGCCCCTGCACGTGGTCAATCCCTACGCCACCCAGCTGACCTTCCTGAGCGACAAAACCCGCACCCGGCGGGACCACCGCAAATACCTCACCCTGATCCGGACGATTGCCTTGCTGCATCAGTACCAGCGCGAAGTCCGGCATACCTACTACCGGGACCGGGAGATCGCCTATGTGGAAGTCACCCTGGACGACATCGCCCTGGCCAACCGGCTCGCCCACGAGATACTGGGCCGCTCGCTGGATGAGCTGCCGCCCCAGACCCGGCGACTGCTGACCCTGATCGATGAGATGGTCACAGGGCGCTGCTCCGGATCCCCGGGTAGACGGAGAGACTACCGGTTCAGCCGGCGGGACATCCGTGAATACACCGGTTGGGGGCTGACCCAGCTCAAGGTGCACCTGCAGCGCCTCGAGGCCCTGGAGTATCTGCTGATCCACCAGGGCGGCCGCGGTCGTCAGCGGGTCTATGAACTGCTCTACAACAGCGAGGGTAAGGACGGTTCCAGCTTCCTGATGGGGCTGGTGGACACGGATCAGCTCAAGAAGTCGGACCAAACGGAGGTCGTGTCGGGGTCTGGCCGGTATCAGGTCGGGCCTAAGTCGGCAGCCGGTCGATCAAGTCGATCTGGCGAAAACAGTCAGAAAGACAGCAAGTTAGGCGAGGCCAGGGGTTCCGGTGAAGAAAGTAGTTCAGGACGGCGGTTGCCGCCAACTCCCCCAAGTCCTACCCCTACTGAAATACGACAGGGAGGGTGAGCGCCATGGGCAAACAAACCATCGATGTCAGTCACAACGGAATCACGCCCTACCTCCAGCGGTTTCTGGAGTGGTCAGCGGCCATGAACTACAGCGAACAGACCAACAAGACCCGGGATACTTGTATCCGTCGGTTTATCGTCTGGTGCGATGAGCGAGGCATCAACCAGCCACAGGACGTGACCGAGGCGATCCTGGAGCGCTATCGGCGTCATCTGTTCCACTACCGCAAGCACAACGGTAAGCCTTTGAGCTTCAGCACTCAGCACAGCCAGCTGGCGCCGCTGCGGGCATTCTTCAAGTGGCTGAGCAAACAGAATCACATCCTCTACAACCCAGCCTCCGACTTTCAGCTGCCGAAGGTGGCCAAACACCTGCCCAAGGACTTCCTCTCCATTGAGGAGATCGAAACCATGCTGGCCCATACCGCCATCTACGGCGAATTCGGGATCCGGGACCGAGCGATCATGGAGACCTTCTACTCCTCCGGCATCCGGCGGATGGAACTGGTGAACCTCAAGCTGCAGGATCTGGACCTGGAACGGGGCACCCTGGTGATCTTCGAAGGCAAGTGGAAGAAGGACCGGGTAGTGCCTATCGGAGATCGAGCTTGTGCCTGGGTCCGCAAATATCTGGCCGAGGTCAGGCCCCAGCTGGTCCAAGCGGAAGATTGCGGGCACCTCTTTCTGACCGACTACGGCGAACCCTTCATCCGTAACCGCATCACGGACCTGATCAAGAAGTACCTGAATGCCGCCGGCGTGGACAAGCCCGGCGCCTGTCAGTTATTTCGCCGAAGTATGGCGACCCATATGCTCGAGAACGGGGCGGATATTCGCTACATCCAGATGATTCTGGGGCATGTAAACCTCACATCTACCCAGATCTATACTCAAGTCTCCATCAAAAAGTTGAAGCAGGTGCACTCCATCACGCATCCGGCGAGGCTGACAGGGTCATCGAAACCGGTTGCTCAGCATTGAAAGAAGAAATGCTCAGTGTGGACTCAAATAGCTGTCTAGTAGCGCGTTGAGCGCCTCTCTGAGTTTTAAGTGCTTGTCGCCCCTCAGCTGACCGATTTTCTCAATGAGGTCGTCGACGCTGTCAGAAGTAGGATCGCTATTCAGTATATGCATACAATGCATTATTACCTTAGAAGGAGGAGGGACATCACCCGATTCGTATCTCGAGAGCGTGCCTTGGGTTTTTCCAAGCTGGGTAGCAAATTCTGTCTGATTTAAAGCAAGTTTTTTTCTTGCCTTTCTTAATAGTTGAGCTGCAGACTGAGTCATTGTGTCTATATTTGAACCAGAGTGTATGCATAAAATATGAATAATACTTTACCAAAATATTCATATCATGCATAATCGTCTGAGTTGCTAATATCCTTCGAGGCCGCTAAGGTTGTGGTTGTGGATCGGCGCAAACTAAATGACTGGTAACGGCTATGGCGCGGGCAGATTTACTTTTGAGCTTGGTGAAGACGGGGATCGAGGGAGATCAACCGACTTTCCGGAAAACTGTTCAGGCGATAGCCGCTGAAGAGAAGGAGAAGCGTCACTACGCGTTGGCAGAGCGCTTGACTGAGCTGCTTCAGTCGCCCATATCACAGATGTCTACCCCAACTGCGGGACCAAGCGACTCTAAACTTCAAAATTCTTATTATGTCGTCCATCCGAAACGGACACTAAATGATCTGGTTTTGCCCGAAGGAGTCCGGAAAGGCTGCCAGGAAATAATTGAAGAGCATCATCGAAGGGATTTGCTACGTTCTTACAATCTTGAGCCACGACATCGCATTCTATTGTCCGGTCCCCCTGGAAATGGCAAGACCTCCTTGGCTGAGGCCTTTGCTCATGAGCTCATGGTGCCTTTGTTCGTGGTTAAGTATGGAGGAATCATCGGTAGTTACTTAGGTGAAACTGCAAAGCAGCTCGATAGCCTGTTCGAAAAGATCAAGGCACAGCGTTGCGTCGTTTTCTTTGATGAGTTCGACGCTTTAGGTAAAGAACGCGCTGATCCGAACGAGGTGGGTGAGATAAAGCGCGTTGTCAATAGCCTCCTATTACAGATCGACATGATGCCGTGTCATGTCACTGTGATTGCTGCTACTAATCACTCAGATATGCTCGACAAGGCGGCTTGGCGCCGCTTTCAGGCAAAATTGCTCCTTCCCTTGCCTACAAAATCAATGATTGAGAAGTGGCTGAATACGTTCCGGGATAAAGTTGGACATGAACTCGGGATGTCGTCCAGGGTGTTATCTCAGAAATTGGAAGGCTTAAGCTTTGGTGAGGTAGAAGATTTCGCCCTCGACGTTCAGCGTCGGTACATTCTGTCGTCTCCCAGTGGAAACATTAAAAACATAGTTCAGAGTTGCTTAAAACAACGACAAAGGTAATCGTGAGTTAGCGATTTGTTGGCGCAAGGAGGTCGCAGCGTTTGAAACCTATCTTGATATTTCCAAATCCACGGGTTAGCGACCGTGATAAATCTAAGAAGTTCTCCCCCTCGCCATACACACCTAGTCCTGCACGGCAGGGTGTGCGACTAAACAAGAGTTTCAATCTGCTGAAGAGCAGTTTTTCCAAAGCGGCACTATCAATTGACCCAGCCGGTTTTGCACCAGAAAGAACCTTGGTGTTAGAGACAGTTGGGTCTGTCGATAAGTTTTATAGAGCCGCTTCCAAGGTTGAGGGGCTCGAATTTGTCCAGGAGTTGGTTGGTGAAGACCTCGCTCCAGATGAAGACTTTTTCTACAAGAAAAAGGGAGAAGAAGGCGCTTCAGATAAACACCTTAACAGCTTCCTTTATTTAACGATGTCTAATCAGGAGGCGTTGAATAAACTTTATCGATATTGGGAACGATATACTAAGCAGAAAAATTACAAATTTCCCCACGGTCTTGCGCCTCTCCGTGACCTATTCGGCTGCCTGCGCAGCATACGATACTGGGATGCTCGTGATAGGTTACACAACACGGGACTAATTGATAATTGGCGCGAACGAGTCGAAGTAGAACAAGGTGATCTGCCGGTTGAAATTGACTTGTGGTTCCGTGGAAACCGTGATCATAGGAGAGTTGCTGAGCACAGAGTAAGCAAACTGATCGGATTGATTGGTGGTCAGGTAGTTCAGATATGTACTATTCAGCCAATTCAATATCATGCAATCCTTGCCACTGTTCCTGCACAAGCTGTTGGATCTCTACTAGAAGGTAATCTTGACGAAATCGAGCTGCTTCGTTGCGACGATGTCATGTACTTCCGGCCATCAGGTCAATGCATGGCTCCGGTTTTTACTTCAGAAGATGAGCCACCGAA
Organism: Thiohalomonadaceae bacterium; assembly: GCA_050302275.1. GTDB lineage: Bacteria > Pseudomonadota > Gammaproteobacteria > Thiohalomonadales > Thiohalomonadaceae > JAPHTQ01. The sequence continues at coordinate 4,707 of JBNLAT010000041.1, forward strand.
TGATGGAGCTCCTGTTGATGATGCAGAGGAGAAGCCAATTGATGGGCCAATCATTGCCTTGCTGGACGGCTTGCCACTAGAAAATCATCAATGGATTAAAGATTGTATCATTGTCGACGACCCTGATGACTGGGCTTCCAACTACACAAGCCCTTCCGAGCAGGTGCATGGAACGAGCATGGCATCACTCATAGTCAGGGGTGATATGGAGAACAGCGATGGTTTAATTCCCAGGAGAATATATTGTCGTCCCATAATGATTCCTTACGTATCTGGATTTGACACGACCAGGGAGAAAATACCGGACAACGTGTTACCGATTGATATTTTTCATCGTGCGATAGTTCGCATGTTTGAGTCTGAGGCAGGTTACCCCGCAGCATGTCCTACAGTAAAAATTGTAAATTTGTCTATCGCCGATCCAGTGCGACTGTTTGATGGTCAGATGTCTCCGTGGGCCAAACTTTTGGATTGGCTGTCTGAAAAATACCAATTGATATTTGTAATCAGTGCAGGAAATCATCTGCATGATATCCCTTTAGATATTTCTAACGAAGATTTTCTTAGGTTTGATAACGATCAACGCGAAGAGGCTATTCTTAAAGGTTTAACTGCGGAGATATACTTAAGACGTCTAATGTCTCCAGCAGAGTCGATCAATGCGATAACTGTCGCGTCGTCTCATTTTGATCAGCTGGTTGAGGATGAGTTCTATAGCCAAATCAACCCATATTCCAATCGTTTAATGCCTAGCCCGATAAACCCAATCACATGGGGGAACAAGCGCTCTGTGAAACCAGATGTGCTTATGCCTGGAGGTCGAGCCACCTATCGGCTGAGAAGTGTTCTGGACAAGGATCAAGCAGTACTGAAATTACTTACGTTCAACAGGCCTCCTGGACAGAAAGTAGCAAGTCCAGGAAGTGGCGGAGCGCTGAATGCATATTCGCATACATTTGGGACTAGCAATGCAGCAGCACTAGCATCAAGAAGGTTGGGCTTTCTACACGACACACTACATGATCTGTATCTCTCTAATCATGGAAATGAGCTATCTCCAGACTACGAAGCCGTACTTCTGAAAGCTCTGTTCTGTCATGGTGCAACGCAGTCGTCTGTATATGATCGGATAGAGGAGCTTTTTCGAAACGAAGATAATACGCATAGATTCAGATCTATCACCCCAAAATACATTGGGTATGGTAACGTTGAAGAAGATCGCATTCATGGTTGCTTTGACAACCAGGCAACTATTCTACAGTGTGGCAGAATAAAGCAGGATGAAGCGCATTCATATAGATTCCGTCTCCCAGATTCCTTGAATGGTCAAGCTGTAAATAGACGGCTTATTATCACTCTAGCATGGTTTTCACCTATCAATCCTGCCAGTACGAAGTATCGGCTTGCTCATCTACACTATGACCCTCCTGCGAGTAATTCTACTGATAACTATCTAGCAACAGAAAATAGGGAAGTTGACTGGCAGATGGTTAGAAAAGGTACAGTTCAGCATGAAATCCTTACAGGAAAAAAGGCAGCGGTTTATGTCTCTGGTACGAAAATGGAGATCACAGTCAACTGTAGAGGTGAGCAAGGTTTTAAAAATTTCGTTATACCATACGGCCTTGTTGTAACGCTCGATACTCCTGGAGTAGATCTGCCAATATATGAAGAAGTGAAAGCTGACATTGAAGCGCAACATGGAGTAGGTCCGCCAGTTGTTCAGCCCACGTGAGGTTAGGTTGAGAATGCACTAGAGTAAATTTATTTGCTACAAAATGTACAGTATCTGAGTTAATGATAACTTATTGTTTAATGTCTAAATAATAATTGGACGTGGTAAGTAGCTTAGACATTTTTATATTACAACTACTTTAGGGATTATGATCCGGGTACAGGCAGATATCTGCAGTCTGATCCCGTTGGCCTAGCTGGCGGGTTTAACACATATGCTTATGTAGGAGGGAATCCATTATTTTGGATAGACCCATTCGGACTGCAAGGTACAAGAGGAAACGGAAGCGCAAATCAAGGAACTTGGCGTCCACACAATGCAGGGGATACAAGATACGGAGTCTTTGGGTGTGCGGGTGGTTGTGCCAGCTATACACAGGGCGATTCTGAAGCACAAGCAAGTATTTCACCTACCCTTGGAGGTGGAGTGATGTTTTGTAGCCCAAAACCAGAAACAGAATCAAGTTGCAAAAATGAGGCCGATGAGACTCCGACAACAGACTGTGGTATGTATGATCCAAACTGCGATGATAATACCCAGCCAGGTGTTTCGATAACAAGGGGTGGGGTCGGTCTTGGGGCAGTAGTGAATGATGATGGAAGTGTTTGTATCTTGCTGGGACCATTTGCAAGCTACCCAATTATATCTCCGTCTTACAATCTAGGGGGGATATCTGAGTGACATTAGTAAACCTCATACTGGTTATGGCTATAGTTCTTTCTTTCGCATATATGATCCTTGGATTGATTGCCTATGGCCACAAAAGTAAGGACAAAAATGTTGATACCGGTTGGATGATTTCGTCTGTATGGGCATTATTTCCTGACGGCTATGATGAAACGGGTAAGAAGCTATGTGTAAAGGGACGATTTCTTTTTTGGGGGGCGACATTTTGTATCGTGGTGTGGCTGATAATTAAATAGTCACAAGGACCAGGGTCACAGGGCTGGTGAAAGACCGAGGTCAGGTGAGGCCTGGGTCAGGACACATTTTTTGCTAATATAGCTTTCACGCCTTACTTCAGCACCACAATCGTAATCATAGTATCAGCAAAAGCTCCAGCGCGCCCTGCAGCGAATTTTGGTTTCGGGTGTCAGTCGGTTTCAGCACCGGGTGCAATTCGGTCTGGAATACGCAGTCAACTGAGTGGTAGCTAAGTTTGCTGATAGGATCATTGCTGCAGTGCACATCCACGGTTGGAGTCAGTTGCTCATCCCTCGGTCAATGAGGATGGCTGGTAGGGCCTGTCAAATCATCTGATCGAGATTCCATCCATATGATCAACTACGCAGGGCTACTACCGGCCAAATTCACCTCTATCCGGGAATATCCCTATTTATCAATCGGTCTTGAGTAGGCTTCCCTGATTGGGAATACAGAGCCTGTCTGGACTACGATACGGATTATTTGTCAGACGAGTTCTGATATCATTCCAAGCCTATTCCTGGCGTAGTAGAGGGTGGATCACGCAAATGTGATCAGTACATGAAGATGCAGTGCGATTGTACTTACTGGAGTTGGCAGACTGATAACCGCTATCGGTTCCTTGCGTTTTCGGGAATGACGTTTGGCGTGACTCTGACTGAGTATATGACCCAAGATGTCGTATAAGACGATCCAAAAAGAGCAACTCTGCCTCGGCCTGTATATTCATTTGGATATACCCTGGATGAAGCATCCCTTTCTCACTGGCAGTTTCAAGATCCGCACTGAAAAGCAGCTCAAGACACTACGAGGTATGCGCCTGGAAAGTGTCCGCTACGATCCGGATAAAAGTGATACTGAGCCCCTTCCGTCTACCGAAACATCTACGGTCGAGGAGCCTATCCGGGAGAGCCCGGAAGATCACCTGTGGGAGGAGAAACGCAAGCGCATCGAGATTCTGAAAGCGCGTCGCAGCAAGGTCAACCAGACGGCGAAGCGCTATGAAAAGTCGGTCGAGTCGACACGCAAGGTGATGGATGTGCTGTATGCTTCACCCAAGCAGGCATTGCAGATGGCGGATGAGGTGGTTGGCGATATGGTTGACGACCTCACGGTCGATACCGAAGTGACCATCCAGCTGGTCAATCTCAAGGGCAAGAGTGAGAGCAGCTACTATCACTCCTTGAATGTGACAGCACTCTCCCTGCTGCTGGGGCAGAAGCTCGGATTGGACGCCAGGCAACTCCACCTGCTCGGCCTCGGCGCGCTGTTTCACGACCTGGGGCATCAGCAGATTCCCAGCAAGATATTACTCAAGAAAGCGCCGCTGACCCCAGTGGAGGAGAAGGTCTATCAGCGACATCCCTTGCTGGGGGTCGAGATGGCAAAACGCATCGGCGTTTTGCCTGATGAGGCGGTCGATATCATCGGGCAGCATCACGAACGATTGGACGGCAGCGGGTATCCTAAGGGCCTGAAAGGGGAAGTCGGAACCCTGGTTCGGATTGTCGCGATCGTCGATCGTTACGACGAATTGTGCAACCACCCGGATCCCAAGCGTTCAATGTCACCCTATGAGGCGGTGTCGCATATGTACGGCAAGGAGCAGGGTAAATATGACAAAACGATCCTCACGGCCTTTATCGCCAATCTCGGGATCTATCCACCGGGTACTGTCGTGCGCCTTTCGGACCAGCGCCTCGCCTGTGTGGTGACGATCAACCACGAGGAGCTCCTGAAGCCGAGCGTTCTGGTCTATGATCCCGAGATTCCGAAACAGGAGGCCCTGATCCTCGATCTTGTAGAGGAAGGCCTGACTATCAGCGAGAGCTGCCGCAGAGCCGAGGTGCCCCCGACCGTGCTCAACTATCTGAACCTTTCGGAGTACGTCAGCTACTACTTTGACCAGGTGTCTGATTTGGGCTCGGCTCCATAGGTCGGTAATACTTTGGCCAAGCCAAAGTGGGGCAGATATGGCAAGAGTGATTCCCAGGGCGGTCTGACTGGTCGATACGTAACTGGATGGGCGTACGGAGAAAACGTCAGTCTAGGCCTGTTCGTCAAGGTGCCGACAAGCCTACAGGGCCTAATGATAGATTGCGTTCCAACAGGACCGGTTGGTTCCGACTATCCAATAATTGAACAGTCTGTCACGTTAGCTTCTCACCGAATGATGGCAGGGGAGTGATAAGAAAGAGGGTTTCTCAAGTTGAGCACAGGCCTTGGTGAGAAACTCTCTCCAGGCTTAAGGTTTCTCCTCAGCAGCATTGAGACGGTCATAGAAAACCTATGTATATCAATAGGATAAAAATTCTATAGTCACTCTCAATTCGAACTGCCGCAGTATTCCAAGCCAGTTGATCTGACTTGCGGATTAATAGATTCACTCCAGTTTGTGCCAGATCTGGCATGGCTTTTGTTATGCACTCCCCGTTTATTCGCAGACGAGGAGATCATTGTGACTTCATCCGCCGCCCCCTCCGCCGCCGTTGCCACGCCCTTCGAGGTCTACGACGACTGGCAGGTCAATACCGGAGGCGACACCATCCACGCCAAGCGTACGCCCGGGCGCTTCCGTACCCTCAAGTGGCTCTCCGCCGCCGTCTGGCTGCCGTTCTTTTTCGGCCCCTATCTGCGCTGGGGGGATCGCCAGGCGGTACTGTTCGACATCGAGAACGGCCGTTTCCACCTCTTCGGCGCCACGGTTCATCCGGACGACATCTGGATGCTGGCGCTTGTGCTGCTCTTCTTCGCCATGCTACTGGCGCTCTTCACCGTGCTCGCCGGACGCGCCTGGTGCGGCTATTTCTGTTTTCAAACCGTCTGGACCGACCTCTACACCTGGCTGGAGCAGCGTTTCGAAGGCCCGCCCCGCGAGCGGTATCGTCTCGATGCCGCACCCTGGTCGCTGCGCAAGCTCGCCATCAAGACGGGGAAGCACGTCGCCTGGCTGGTGGTCGCCCTGTTCACCGGCGTGAGCTTCGCTGCCTGGTTTACCGATGCCTATCAGCTGTGGGCCGACTACCTCAGTCTGCAGGCCCATCCCGCGGCCTGGAGTACGCTCCTGCTGTTTACCCTCGGCACTTACCTCCTTGCCGGTTTCATGCGCGAGCAGGTCTGCCTGTGGCTCTGCCCCTACGGTCGCATCCAGGGGGCGCTGATCGATCCCGATACCCTGACTCCCCACTACGATCTACAGCGCGGTGAGCCGCGCGGCACCCTCGACCGGACCGGCGCCTCGGCCAAGGGGGCCTGCATCGACTGCAAGCAGTGCGTGGCGGTCTGCCCCACGGGTGTGGACATCCGCGAAGGACTGCAGATGGGCTGCATCACCTGCGGGCTGTGCATCGACGCCTGCGACCACGTGATGCGCCGCATCGACCGCCCCACCGGTCTCATCCGTTACACCTCCCACAACGCCATTCAGGGTAAAAGACGACGCCACACCTGGGCGCGGCCTCAGGTGCTGGCCCTTATCGCGCTCAGCCTGCTTGCGGCCGTGACGGTCGCCTGGGGTCTTACCCACATGAGCGGCGCGACGCTGAGTGTGAAGCATATACGGCAGCCGTTGTTCGTGCAGTTGAGCGACGGATCGATCCAGAACCGGTACGAGGTGCGGGTGTTCAACAAAAGCGACCGGAGCCAACGCTTTCGGATCGAGTTGGATGCTGCGGAGCCGGTAGAGGTGGTGGGAGTGGACGAACCCCTGGCCATCGACCGCTACAGCCGAGGGGCCGTCTCTGTCCTGGTGAGAGCGGCGCCGCGAGGTGGTGACATGCCACTCACCTTCCGCATGACCACCCTGGACGGACCGCCCGAAGTGCTTGAATACAGAAGTTTTCTGGCACGGCCGGCTGAATAGCGCTGCTGTGCCGATGAAAATGGAGGAATTGGAGGGCTACCCCCTTCGCTCAGACGGTGATATCGATATTCCCGCCTACGGAGCCGGTAGCGTTTGCCTTGGGGGCACTCTGCTCAATCGAAGCGATGAGCTTCGCCGCTGTCTGCTCCTGGATCTCCATGGCTTTCTTCTGCACGGCGACACTGGCTTCGGTTCGGGCCGGCATATTCGCGTACATACTGGCGGTAGACGCGCTGACTCCGGATATGTCCATACGGCGACTCCTGGAAAATAGTGTTGTGCTGATTATAGCGGCCGGTTCAGCGCCAGCTATACGAAGTAAAAGTATTGATAGAGGGGAGACTGGGCTCGGAGCGGAATGGCGCCGATGTACTCGCCATTCCGGAGGGTTTCAGACGTCAAATCGGAACAGCGTCTGACCGTGCCGAGAGGTGTGCCGCACAGGAATCAGGAATGATTCCAGCACGGCAACGCCGCTCGCCCGCTTACTGCGGTAACACGGCCTTCACCCGTGTCGACAATGGCGTGGTGGCATGACCTATCAGTTGGCTCAACTGACGACCGTCGTCGAACAATCCGCCCTTGGATGCGCCGGCGTCCGAATCGGCCAGCAGGTCCGCTATCGGTTCGGGAAAGCCCGCCGATAACAGAGCCGCTTTGTAGTCGGCTTGCGGAAGGTCCTGATAGCCGATCTGCCGTCCCGATTCACGACTCACGGTTGTGGCGAGTTCGGTCAGTGTGTAGGCCGTGTCACCTGCCAGTTCGTAGACCTTGCCGGCCTGGTCTTCGTCCAGCAGAGCGGCGACTGCGGCGGCGGCGTAGTCTGCGCGGGCGGCCGAGGCGAAGCGGCCGTCACCGGCGCTGCCGAGGATGACGCCATATTCCAGTGCGGCCGGTATGCCGGCGGTGTGGTTCTCGATGTACCAGCCATTGCGCAGGATCACCGAGGGGATTCCGGAGGCCCTGATCTCAGCTTCGGTTTCCCGGTGCTCGGCCGCCAGTCCCAGCGGGGAGGTGTCGGCGTGCAGGATGCTGGTATAGGCCAGCAGCCCGATGTCGGCCGCTACCGCCGCTTCGATCACGTTGTGATGCTGGGCGGCGCGCTGGCCAACCTCGCTGGAGGAGATCAGCAGCAGTTTGTCCACGCCCGCGAGTGCCGGCAGCAGGGTCTCGGGCCGGTTGTAGTCCGCCTCTCTCACCTGGATGCCGCGGGCTGACAGGTCGGACACCTTGGCGGGCGTACGCGCCAGTGCCAGCAGCTGGTCCGCAGCGACCTTCTGCAGCAGTTGTTCAATCACCAGGCGGCCCAAATGGCCGGATGCGCCGGTTATGGCAAGCATGATGGTCTCCTTTCGTGAAGTGGATCTGGCTGGCATACTAGCGCACAGGCTAACTTTTCATAAGTACGCACATAAAGGTAAGTGTAATGGCCGATAATCTTGTCACATCCCCGATTAAGGGTGATCTGTTTGCTGAAAAATGTCCTTCGCGTCAGGTGCTTAACCATGTCACCAGCCGTTGGGGTGTGCTCATTCTGGTGGCGTTGCTGGAGGGCACCTATCGCTTCAGCGAGCTGCGTCGCAAGGTGGATGGCGTCAGCGAACGCATGCTGGCGCAGACGCTGCAACGGCTCGAACATGACGGCTTCGTGCTGCGCACCGCCTATCCGGTGGTGCCTCCCCATGTCGAATACAGTCTCACGCCCCTGGGTGAAGAAGTGGGCGAGCGGGTGAAGCTGTTGGCGGATTGGATCGAAGCGAATATCGGGACGATACTGGAGCACCAGCGGGAGAGGGAGGGTTAATAAAATCAAAGCCGGGGTTCGGGTCGCTTTGCTTTCACGCGAAGCGACTCCTGTGCCTGGTGCGTGAACTCAAGTGGTGACCGTTGCCTCCAGTTGAAGCACTTGGTTCACGGCATGCGCCAATGAAGAGCCGTCAGGTGTTCCTCCCAGTTCGAGATAGAGTTGCTGCAGAAACTCGACGACCTGCAGACGAATCTCATTGTCCATGGCCTCTCGCAAGCGAAATATGGCCATGCGTGACTCATCAAGAATTTGCGTGCCGCTCATTTTGAGCGCTGTACTCAGGATCGATTCATGCTCCTGCAGCGAATCGGCAATGAGCTGGCCGGCAAGCGTCCCTTTGTTGTCGCGTGCATAGTCGCTCATTTGAGTGATAAACACATCGATCGATGATGACAGTTTTCTGTCGCGAGAGGAGCAGGCGGCGATGAATACGAAATAAGGCAGGCGAATCATCGCCTGCCATTGGTTGAACTTGGGATTTGATGCCATGAGCTTAGAGGGTATACGTCAGTGTGAGTGTCTTATCGTAGGAATTGCCTTCGAAGATTTCCTGTATTTGCTGGGTGAGATATTCGAACAGATTGTCGACCTCATTTCTCAAAGCTGGCTCCATTTCCACTTCGTACTCGGGGTCCTCGATGTTGAGCTGAACTACCAGTGACCCGCTGAATCCGGGATGTTTGGCATGTTGAAGGGCAACGTTCCGGATCCCGTGCTGAATGATTTTCAGCATCACCTGAATGTCCTTCACCGCAACGTGCAGCAGTACGCCGTAGTGCCTGGCATCACCTCGGATCTCCTCGTCATAGACAAGTTGCCCGTCCTCATCTGCGAGTTCACGCTCGGCAATCTTTTTTACCTCATCGATGGCGGACTCCATTCCGCTGGCATGACCGATGACCTTGCCGTTGCATACCAGCCAAAGGGTCGGTGCGATAGGCGCTTGATCCGGGTTGAAGTAACCTTTGATGGCGGATTGCATGTAACAGAGCTTGAGCGGCTCGGGTTGCTCCATGCCGTTCGAGGCCACGGCGAAACATTTTCCCCTTTCCGGTGCCGCAACCATCAAAAACGCCGAGTCCAGAAGCTCGTGCGCTTTGCCCAGAACCGCTTTCGACAGCATGGCTTCGGCGCAATAGTAGTCGCCGGTGAGTACCAGGCCATTGACCGTTCCCTCTGGACTTTCATCGATTGTGATGTTGAGTTCCTGCCACTCGCACCGCTGTGACAATCGCGCATCGAGATTCTTGATCGCCTGTTCACGAAGCATTTCTGCTGAAAAGGCATCAGACAACTGGTCGCTGTTGATGAATGATACGTTGTGATCGCCGTCCAAGGCATAAGCCACGACGGGTTCGTCGGGCCTGATATCCTCGTCGCCGTAGACGTTGTTGACATAGACGTGTGCCTTCGAATCGAGGCCCCACTCATAGGGCTTTAACAGCGGGTAAACGTTGTCGGGCAGCCCATGTAAGGTATCACCATCGGGCGCTTCGCTGGAAGGCTTCTCGTCAAAGAGGCCGAAGATTTGTGTGATTATCGCGAGTGCGAGCCTTTCCTCTCTACTGATCTTGCTGCCGAAAACGCCCAGGAAGCCGCCTGAGGATTCCGCGATGCCCTTGCCGAGCGAAAGCAGCATGAGCTTGATCGCCCTGGCCTGCTCTTGGGTGAGGTTCTCGTCGAGCGCTGCGGACACCTTCTGCAACTCGTGGACGTAATTGGTGTTTGCCGAGAGGAATGTTCGAATGTATTCACTGACAGAGACATCCGCCATCTGCATCATGGCAAGTAGAGCCTGATACTCTTGTTTCATCAACAGCTTTTGGAATTGCTTGGCTTCCTTTTTGTCAATTGTGCCATCAGCGGCTGCAATCATTAGAAAGACCAGAATGGGAGCGGTCGCAAAGGCTTTTGCGTGCTCGCTGTTCAGTTGGAGGTCCTGCGAGTCGGTCATAACGATTTCCTGTTCGAATAATAATCCTGAATTGACGTGTGGTTCCATTGGATCGAATTGGACTTGATAGTGTCGTCGCTAAGCGGTGTGCAATATGTGGCAACGCACCCTGCTGTCATGAAGTGGGAGGTCGACGGGTAAAGCCCGCTACTTAAATCGGTTCGTTGGGAGGGGAATGTGCTGGCGCGCATGAAACGACGTCCGTGTTTTTTGGGGATTATGTATCGGTTTATGGATGCAATATACTAGCAACAGCATGTCTGATCGTCCCGCCTGTCACTTGATTCACATCAACGCTACAGTGGATTGATTAGTCATTAAAATACTGTTCTTTATAGATCCCGCGAGGCGCTCAACCGAAACGCGAATGGTTGCTTAAGAACACTTAACATTTGCTTGATGCACAAGGTGGGCTCATGGTTTCGCCTGCCTTTGAAAACAATAAGTTAACCTCTTCCAAGGAACTCCACATGACAATCATCGGCACACCTTTTTCATCCTCTGCAACCAAAGTACTGCTCTGTGGCTCCGGAGAACTGGGCAAAGAGGTGGTGATCGAACTACAGCGTTACGGCTGCGAAGTGATCGCCTGTGATCGATATGAAAACGCCCCGGCTATGCAGGTGGCGGATCGCTCCTACACTTTTTCGATGCTCGATGGGACTGAGCTGCGACGTGTGATCGAGCTGGAAAAGCCCGATTTCATCGTGCCGGAGATCGAGGCGATCTCCACCGACACGCTGGTGGCGCTGGAGCAGGAGGGTTTCACCGTGATCCCCACGGCGAACGCCGCGCGGCTGACCATGAACCGTGAGGGAATTCGTCGCCTGGCGGCGGAGGAGTTGGGCTTGCCCACTTCTCCCTATCGGTTCGTCGACAACCGGGAGGACTTCGAACGGGCGGTGGTAGAGATCGGCATCCCCTGTGTGGTCAAGCCGATCATGAGTTCCTCGGGCAAGGGTCAGAGCACTATCAAGAGCGAGGCCGATATCGAGAAGAGCTGGACCTATGCCCAGGAGGGTGGCCGTGCCGGAGCGGGGCGGGTCATCGTGGAGGGTTTTGTCGACTTCGATTACGAGATCACCCTGTTGACCGTGCGTCATGTCAATGGCACCAGTTTCTGCCTGCCTGTCGGACATCGTCAGGAGCATGGGGACTACCAGGAGTCCTGGCAGCCGCAACCGATGAGCGAGGCGGCGATGACACGGGCCCGGGAGATCGCCGAGAAGGTGACCGGCGCCCTGGGCGGTCGCGGCATCTTCGGTGTGGAACTGTTCATCAAGGGGGACCAGGTCTATTTCAGCGAAGTTTCGCCCCGCCCGCACGATACCGGTATGGTAACCATGATCTCCCAGGACCTCTCCCAGTTCGCTCTGCACGCCCGGGCCATTCTGGGATTGCCGATTCCGAATATCGAGCAGCACGGCCCCTCGGCTTCCGCCGTCATCCTGGTGGAGGGGGATTCAAGCAATGTCCGCTTCGGCAATATCGACAAGGCACTGGAGCAGCCGGACACCCAGTTGCGTCTGTTCGGCAAACCCGAGGTCAAAGGCAAGCGCCGCATGGGCGTGGCGCTGGCGCGCGGGTCGGATATCGATGAGGCCAGAGCGAAGGCGACGAAAGCGGCTGCCACTGTAACCGTCGAACTTTAGGTCATTTGTCAGGTTCCCCTGACAGAGGGCGCGCAGTCGATTTATGTTGCATAAAAAGCCGGTCACGTGCGACGAAACAACCGTCACATGAGATGAGCGTGAGTGCGATTGTGCCAGATAAAATCCGTAGGGGATTTATCGTTCTGGGAGGCTGTGATCTTGCTTAAGTATCACAAACTTCGCAGGAATTGAGAATTCATGTTTTTCGGGATTGATAAGTGATGATACAGCAGGAAGAAAACAGCCCGCTCAAGGGCTTTGTCTATTGGGTGGGACTCGCGCTTGTCGTTGGTGGGGCGTTGAGCCTCATCTATCTTGCCATGCTGGTGGTGCAACTCATACAGTCGCCGACAGAGTCGGAATTGATCGCATGGGTAGTGGCCAACTTTGGCGAAGAAGGTGTTTTGCTGGCAGGGCATATCAACGAAACCCAATTCGAGTTTCACGGCAATGAAAAATTGCAGTTGATACTGCTGGGTATTCTCGGGCTGATTGCCATCAGCATCCTGACTGGGGTCGTGAATACATTGATCACATCCGGTATCAGTCTCATCAAATTCTCAAAGGCTGATGATAAGCAAGATAAAGGACAGGCTGTTTCGAAAGAATAGGTGCCGGTGGGTATGACACCGACCTTTCTGTCTTCAGCCTCTGTGCTTTCTACACCAACAGCTTGAATCAGAGCGGCGGCCGTGCCCGCTGGCGCGCGTATCCAGCTTATACCCAGCTTGCTGTGATCCGTGTCGGGTGCGATCGATACCACTATAGGGGGCACACGGGGGGATCGATTTTCAGACAATCGACCTTCTCAAGGGGTTGTCGGCAAGGCTCGAAGACGGTCTGCTCAGCTTCGCCGCCGGTGCCATGTTGTTCATCATCAGCGACGAGATCGTGCCGGAGACTCATCGTCCGGGCTTTGAAGGCCTGGCCACCTTCAGTCTGCTTATAGGTTTTGCCTGTATGATGTATCTCGATGCCACCTTGGGTTGAAAGGGGGCTGAGCGCCTGTTACATACATTCACCAACACGCCAGTCATGAAGCAACGGAGGGAAACGATGAATGCGAGATCACTGTCCGCTTTGCTGTGGGCCGCGGCTCTCCTGTCCACGGCGGGCGCCGTCGCGGGCGAGCCGGACGTGGTGGCTGTCGAGGTAAGCTGTTCCAGCCCGCATGATTGCAACTTTTCGGTGACGGTCAGCCATGCAGACGCCGGTTGGGATCACTACGCCGACCGCTGGGAGGTGCTGGGGCCGAACGGTGAGCCGCTGGCCACCCGAACCTTGCTGCACCCCCATGTGGATGAGCAGCCTTTCACCCGTTCGCTGAGTCATGTCGCCATCCCCGATGGCATTGATCGGGTGATCGTGCGTGCCCATGATTCGGTGCACGGCTATGGAGGAGAGGAGGTCGAGGCGCGATTGCCGTCTCGTTGATGAGCATGGGACCAGAGCCTGTTTGCCCTGATCAAATCAACTCCATCCCTTCACGCCGGTCGTGGAACGAGGAATGCATTCGATAACCACCTGTGAACTGCCGGAAACAGCACAGCTCGTGCGTTATCGGCGTGCGGGTGCGTATACCGACTGCTTTGTGCTCGATATCCCGCGGGCGGTTTCCCAGGCAGTCTATGTCGAGGCCTTCTACACGACCTGGCTATTCAAGTTGGAACGTTTGCTTTTGGCGTGGTTGGTAAATCGACCCTCGACGGATGTCGAGGCGACGGAACTGGCGCGCGGTCGGCGAGACGGTTTCGCGGCCTGGCATGTGGAGGAGCGTGACGACGACCAGTTACTGATGTGCGATTTTCAGGGCCGTACACGTTCATGGCTGATGAGTGTTACGGCACGAGACGGTTCCGGCACCCGCCTCTATTTCGGTTCCGCCGTGGTGCCGGTCGTCGACAGTTCGGGTGAAGCACGTATGGGTATGCTCTTTCGCGCCTTGTTGGGTTTTCATCGATTCTATTCGCGTGCGTTATTGCATGCCGCGGTATCGAGGCTTTCAAAATTTGGCGACGGGCTATCATCGCCTTGAGGCCACGGCAAGGGTCACAATGCAATGGCATACAGATATGACACCAAGGTAGGTTTTGTACGCTGTTTTGCCCGGGATTCAGTGCGGCAAGCCGCACCCTACGATTAAATTACGGTTAGGGTGCGGCTTGCCGCACCGATAAAGGCTTAACTGAGTACCCTTCGGTCTCGGAGTGGCTGTGCGAAACAAATCCACTCCGATAGCAAATGCGCATCCCAGGCGCGAGCGTAATTTGAGCAAGGAGTTTATGTGAGCATAGGCATCGCTAAATCCGATACAGAGATCGCCGCCTGTTACCCGGTGATGAGTGAACTGCGTCCGCACATCGCCGAGGGGGAGTTCGTCGCACGTGTGCGTCGCTTGGAAGCGGACTGCTATCGACTCGTCTGCCTGCGGGAAGATGGGATCCCGATGGCCGTGGCGGGTATCCGAACCGGCGAGAATCTCGCCTGGGGCAGGTTCCTCTATGTGGATGATCTGGTGACGGCCTCCGCTCAACGCTCGAAAGGCCATGGCGCCCGTCTGCTGGCCTGGATCCGGGAGTACGCGGCCGCGCAGGGTTGCGCGCAACTGCATCTCGACTCCGGACTGCAGCGGTTGGATGCGCATCGCTTCTATGAGCGGGAAAGGGTCGCGAAGTCCGGGTTTCATTTTGCCGAGATACTGGCGCCCTGAAACAGCTTCGGTCGGAGATGCGGCATCGGTCGACTCCGCTTGCGCCATGGCTTGAAACGATGCGGACGCTGCCCTAGTATCCATCGTCGATGCACACCCGAACCCGCAACCTGCGCTTTCCCATTCACCTGCTGCTGGCGGCATCGCTGCTGGTGCTCGGATGGTTCCAGCTGCATCACAAGCTGACGGCGCACCTCCATGATGACGGTACGGCCTGCGAGATCTGCGTATTTGCCGGCCAGCTGGGTGACGGTGTCATCGCTTCCCCCGTCGTTCCGGTCAAGACGGATCTGCCGATCCGCTGCTCAGTGGCCAACCTCTATGCGGCGCCCTTCCTCGCGCCGCTGTTCCGCTCGGCGCTGAGCCAGCGCGGGCCTCCCGTCCACTCTCCAACCTGATTCCTTTCTAACGCTTTTTTTGTGTCACCGGCTCCCCGTGGGTCGGTGTATGCACTGCTATCCAGGTTGTGGAGAAACTGCATGAACAGCAGACGACTCTTGCTCGCGGCCGCCTGCGCCGCACCTTCGCTCGCCGCTGCGGCGGGCGCCAATTTCAACCCCGACATCGCCCTGATCCTCAGCGGCACCTATGGGGATTTCAAACGGGATCCGGAGACCTACGCCATTCCCGGCTTTCCCCTGGCGGAGGAGACCAGCCCGGGGGAGGCGGGCTTCTCGCTGGGTGAATCGGAGCTCTCGGTGAGCGCCAACATCGACCCCGACTGGTACGGTCTGCTGACGCTGGCCCTGACCGGCGACGGGGAGGTCGAGGTGGAGAACGCCTTCGTCCAGACTGCCGGCTTCGGTAACGGTCTGAGCGTACGCGCCGGCCGCTTCTTCTCCGCTGTCGGCTACCTCAACGAGCAGCACGCCCACAGTTGGGACTTCGTCGACGCGCCGTTGGCCTACCGTGCCCTGCTGGGCAACCAGTTGGGCGACGACGGGGTGCAGATCCGCTGGGTGGCGCCCATGGATCTCTATACCGAGCTGGGGGCCGAGTGGTTGCGCGGCGAGGCCTTTCCCGCCGGGGGTGGTGCCAACCAGGGCCGTGGTGCCTGGTCCGCCTTCGCCCATGTGGGTGGCGATCTCAACGCCAGCCACAGCTGGCGCGCCGGGCTCTCCTATCTCTCCGCCGAGTCCGACGAACGGCTCACCGAGAGCGCGGCCGGGGAGGATCTCTTCACCGGCGACAGCGACCTGATCATCGCCGACCTGGTCTGGAAGTGGGCGCCCGAGGGCAACCGCTACGAGCGCAATCTCAAGCTTCAGGCCGAGTACCTGCGACGCCGGGACGAGGGCGACTTCACTGCCGCCGGCGGCGCTGCGCTGCCCCTCGATGTGGCGGCCAACGGCTGGTATGCCCAGGCGGTCTACCAGTTCGTCCACGGTTGGCGGGTGGGCCTGCGCCACGACCGTTTGAAGACGGACGATCCCGGCAGCGCCTTTACCGGCACGGTACTCGATACCCGGGGCCACACCCCTGCGCGCAACAGTCTGATGCTGGACTACGCCCATAGCGAGTTCAGCCGTCTGCGCCTGCAGTACAACCGCGACGAGTCGACCGCCGAGGCCGACGACCAGTGGTTCCTGCAGTACCAGATGAGTCTCGGCGCCCACGGCGCCCACCAGTTCTGAGGGAGGGTGAGAAAATGTTACGAACACTGCACGTTGTCATGCTTCTGCCGCTGGTGCTACTGGTGCCTCTGGCGAGCGCCGCCGAACTCAAGGTCTTCGCCTGCGAACCCGAGTGGGCCGCCCTGACACAGGAGCTGGCCGGCGGGCATGCCGATATCAGCGTCGCCACCACCGCGCGTCAGGACCCGCATCACATTCAGGCACGCCCCTCGCTGATCGCCCGCCTGCGCAATGCCGACCTGGCGGTCTGCACCGGCGCCGGCCTGGAGAGCGGCTGGCTGCCGATGCTGCAACGCCAGTCCGGCAACCCCAGGGTGCAGAACGGCCGTCCCGGCCTATTCGAGGCGGCCATGCAGGTGCAGCGCCTGGAGGTGCCGCAGACGGTCGATCGGGCCATGGGCGATGTGCATCCGCAGGGCAATCCCCATGTGCAGACCGATCCGCGCCGGATCGCCCGCATCGCCGAGGCCCTGAGCACAAGGCTGCAGCAGATCGATCCTTCCCATGCGGCGAATTACGCGGCCCGACTGGCCGACTTCTCCGTGCGCTGGCAGGCGGCGCTGACACGCTGGGATCAGCGGGCACAACCGCTGCGAGGCCAGCGGGTGGTGGCCCACCACAAGGGCTGGGTCTACCTGTTCGATTGGCTGGGTATCGAGGAGGCCGGCGAGCTGGAGTCGAAACCGGGGTTGCCCACGTCGGCGGGCCATCTGGCCGAGCTCAAGGCCGAGCTGGCGAAGAGACCGGCGGCGATGGTCGTCCGCGCCGCCTACCAGGACGATCGCGCCGACCGCTGGCTGGCGCGGGAGACCGGCATGCCGACGGTGGAGCTGCCCTTCACCGTGGGCGGTACGCCGGGGGCGAAGGATCTGTTCGGACTCTTCGACGATACCCTCGAACGCCTGCTGCAGGCCCTGAAGTGAACCTCGGCGGGCTCGATATCGCCATCCTCGGCCCCGCCTTCGCGGCGGGGCTGCTGGTACTCTCTACCCATGTGCCGCTGGGCCGCCAGGTGCTGGCCCGCGGCATCATCTTCATCGATCTGGCCATCGCTCAGGTGGCCGGCGTCGGCGTCATCCTCGCCGCCAACCTGGGCTGGGACGAGCACGGTCTGGCGGCACAGCTGGCGGCCTTCCTCGCCGCCCTCGCCGGCGCCTTGCTGCTGTGGGGTATCGAGACGCTGTGGCCCGAGATCCAGGAGGCGTTGATCGGTGTGCTGTTCGTGATCTCCGCCTGTGTCGGCATCCTGCTGCTGGCGCACAATCCGGAGGGGGGCGAACATCTGCGGGATCTGCTGGTAGGGCAGATTCTCTGGATCGACTACGCCAGCCTGGCGACACCGACACTGGTCTACGCGGCCATCCTCGGCGTCTGGTTCCTGTGGCCGGCGCGGGCACACCCGCTGGTCTTCTATCCCCTGTTCGCGGTGGCGGTCACCCTGTCGGTACAGCTGGTGGGCGTCTATCTGGTCTTCGCCAGCCTGATCCTGCCGGCCATCGCCACCCGTAAACAGCAGGCGGACGCTACCCTCTGGCTGGGCTATCTACTCGGGGCCCTCGGCTATGGCAGCGGCTTGTTGCTGTCGCTCTGGCTCGATATGCCGGCGGGGGCATTGATCGTCTGTTGTCTGTTCGGCGTGGTTCTGCCCTGGTTGCTGGCGCCCGTTGTATGCTTCGGCGGCAAGCTTGAGTCTTGAGTGCTTGCATTGGCCGTTGTCTCCACAGCACAGGTCCGGCCGTCGAACCGATGGGGTGGAGGTCGGGGTCTGGAGATTTGTGGATCTGCTACTTATAATCAGCCGGCAAATTGATCGGCAGGGTTATTTGCTGGTTTCAGGCCTGCGCCTGGATTTGTTGTTTTTCCAAAGGAAGGAGCGATCAATGCGTACCTCACTACTACTCTCATTTCTTTTCAGTGGCCTGCTGCTTGTAGGCTGTGGCAGCAACCCCCCCAAAGTCGCCCAGGAGAAGACCTACGTGGCCGATGGCGTCACCATGGTGTTCGGCGGCAAATACGATATGGATCACAATCAATTGGAGCTGACCATCAATGGCGATCCCGTCATGCGGGGCAGTTTTCCTCCCTACACACCAACGCAGAATCTGAATGCCAACTATAAGGGGCTGCGCGTGAGCGGCGACTGCTATTTCGGTTCGGTATTGAGTGGCCAGGGGGGTGTCTTCGGCAAAGTGGCCGGGGCCATCCAGTCGGCCAAGGCCAAATCCGCCGATAAATGCGAAATGTTCGTCAATGGCCGGTCGGTGGAGAACCTCTACTTCTGACACACGCCCGAACCCTGCCTGTCCATGCGGGGGGCGTGAGTCCCCCGATACTCACCAAGCCCTCTCTCCTCTGCGCGTGGATCAGTCCATTCGGTCGGAGTGCTCCTGCTCCGGCACCGTTGCTGTTTCGACCGCAATCACTTCGCAGAGCTGTTCCGCCGGCACCGGGCGACTGAAGAGATAGCCCTGACCGTCGTCGCAACCCCGCTCGGCCAGCCATGCCAGTTGCGCCTCGGTCTCGACCCCCTCGGCGAGCACCGTCATGTTGAGGCTATGACCAAGGGCGATGATCGAGTTGGCGATGCAGCGGTCGTTGGCGTTCTCATGCAGGTTCTGGGTAAACGAGCGGTCGATCTTCAGACGGTCGAAACGGAAGTTTTTCAAATAGCTCAGGGACGAAAAACCGGTACCGAAGTCATCGAGTGCCAACTGCACGCCCAGTTCATCCAGTTCACGCAGCACTTGACCGGCCTGTTCGGTATCGTCGAGGAAGATCGCCTCGGTCACCTCGAGTTCCAGATGGCGGGCATCCAGGTTCGATTTGTTCAGGGCATCTTCCACGATCTGCGCCAGGTTTCCCTGCCTGATCTGCGCCGGGGAGATGTTGATGGCGATGCGTTGCAGCGGTATGCCTTCACTCAGCCAGCGGGCCATCTGCCGGCATGCACTGTAGATGACCCATTCTCCGATGGCATTGATCATGCCGGTCTCCTCGGCGAGTGGTATGAACTCGCTCGGCATGACCAGGCCCTGTCCCGGGCGGTCCCATCGGATCAGCGCCTCGACCCCGTTGATGCGGCGCTCGGGCAGGTTGAATTGAGGTTGATAGTACAGGTGCAGTTCGCCGTGTTTCACCGTTTCGCGTAGCGCCTGTTCCATATCCACGCGCTTGGCCGCCTTGTGGGTGATGTCTTCGGTATAGAACCAGAAGCCGTTGCGGCCGTTCTCCTTGGCCCGATACATCGCGGCGTCAGCGTTTCTGATCAGGGTCGTGGCGTCGCTACCGTCGTCCGGGTAGAGGCTGATGCCGAGGCTGGCGGTGATGACCATCTCGCGCCCGGATATCTGGAAGGGTCGATCGAGTACGCTCAGGACCTTGCGCGCGGTGTCGACCAGGGATTCGCTCTCCTTGATGTCCTCGAGCACGAGCACGAATTCGTCCCCGCCCTGGCGGGAAACGGTGTCGATCTCCCGCAGCACATGCTGCAAGCGGCTGGCGACCTCCTTCAGCAATTCATCACCGACCGGATGCCCGAGGCTGTCGTTGATGTTCTTGAAGTTGTCAAGATCGATAAA
>JBNLAT010000042.1:0-24125 GCA_050302275.1 Thiohalomonadaceae bacterium
ATCCTGCGAGAGGTAATTGAAGGCGCCGAAGTCAGCGCCTTTGCCAGCGGCACGGAAGCACTGGATCAGTTGGAGAAATCGCACTACGACCTGGTCACCACGGCGTTGATGCTCTCCGATATGGACGGCCTCGATCTATGCCGCCAACTCCGTGACTCATCAGCTCACCACTTCACTCCCGTCATCGTCATTTCTGGCGATGCCGATCAACGCCTGTTGCGCGAAGGTTTTGCCGCCGGGGTCACAGACTATTTTGACAAATCTCGCGGCTATCCTGCCTTTGGCAAATTCATTAAAACCTTCTGCCAGCGTAACCGGGGCATGGTAGGAAGAGTGCTCTATATCGAAGACAGCCGTACCGCAGCGACGCTAACCAAGCGCATCATGGAACATCACGGATTGCAGGTGACCCATGTCACCTCTGCCGAGGCCGCTCTGGATGTAATCCAGCCCAACAGCAACAACGGCACATCCAGCCAAAGTGATGACTACGATATCGTGGTCACCGATTTCCACCTCAACGGCGAGATGACCGGCGGCGATCTGCTGCATGCCATTCGTGCCCGCTACCACTACTCCAGCCAGGAACTCCCTGTGCTAATGATTACAGGCAGCGAAGATACCCGCACCCAGGTGGAGGCCTTCCACTCCGGCGCCAACGACTTCGTCAACAAGCCGATTGTGGAAGAGATCCTGATGGCCCGCATCCACTCCATGTTGCTGGTTAAGCAGCAATACGATGCCTTGCAGCTACAGACGCGCAGGATGGAGGAGTTGGCTACCACCGACAGCCTCACCGGGGTACGTAATCGCCACTTTATGCTGGAGCAGGGCGAGAAGATGCGGGCTGCACCTGAGAACCAGCCATTCTGGGTACTAATCATTGATATCGACCACTTCAAGAAGATTAACGACAATCTGGGCCACCTCACCGGCGATCGGGTACTAGCGGCCCTGGGCACCATGCTCAAGCTACTGTTCCCCGATGGCAGCGTGATCCGCTTCGGTGGTGAGGAGTTCGCCGTCCTGCTTCCCCAATGCAACCGTGAGCAGGCACTGGAAAGGGCCGAAAAAACCCGCAGCGGTGCCGCATCACTGCAGCCCGACAAGGTTCGCTTCACCATCAGCATTGGTGTCGCAGGTACTGAAGACCATCCGGATGCGGACCTCAACGCCCTCATCGGCCTTGCCGACCGCGCCCTCTACGCCAGCAAGGAAGCGGGCCGCAATCAGGTTAGCGTCACCCCCGCCGATGGCGAACCTGCCCCCCTGAGTGAGGCGATTAGCGCCTGAACTTCCCCGCTACACCTCTGTCGAAAAAACCAATAAAATGGCTTGGCAATATAATATCCTAGTGATATAGTCAGGATTAACGATTGTGCTAAAACGGTTTTGACGGAGGTATCCAATGTCCAAGGCACTGGAACTGCAGATGAACTTTCCGCTGAGCAGCATCGAGGCGTACACCCAGGCGGTGAACCGCATTCCGGTGCTCTCGGCCGAAGAGGAACATGAACTGGCGGTCCGATATCGTCAGGAGGAAGACGTGGAGGCAGCGCAAAAGCTGATCCTGTCCCACCTGCGCTTCGTCGCCCATATTGCCCGCGGCTACAGCGGCTACGGCCTGCCCCACGCCGACCTGATTCAGGAGGGCAATATCGGTCTGATGAAGGCGGTACGCCGCTTTGATCCCACCATGAACGTGCGCCTGGTCTCCTTCGCGGTCCACTGGATCCGCGCCGAGATCCATGAATTTATCCTGCGCAACTGGCGTATCGTCAAGGTGGCCACCACCAAGGCGCAACGCAAGCTGTTCTTTAACCTGCGCAGCTCGAAAAAGCGCCTCGGCTGGTTCACCGACGAAGAGGTTGGCACCGTAGCTGAGACCCTCGGCGTCAGCCGTGCCGACGTGCTGGAGATGGAATCCCGTCTCAGCGGTCGTGATATGGGCTTCGATGGCGCGCCGGATGACGGTAAGGACGAGGACGACCTGGTGGTTGCCCCGGCTAACTACCTGCAGGATGTCCGCTTCGAGCCTGCTACCCAGGTGGAAAACGACGACTGGACGGAGCACAGCAACAACCAGTTGCACGAAGCTCTGGGCGGCCTCGATGACCGTAGCCGCGACATCGTCGCCTCACGCTGGCTGACCGAAGACAAGGTCACCCTGCAGGAGCTGGCAGATAAGTACAACGTCTCTGCCGAACGTATTCGCCAGCTGGAAAAGAATGCGATGCAGAAACTGAAGAATGTACTGACTGCCTGATTGGTCGACGCAAAAACAAAAAGCCCCCGCAAGGGGGCTTTTTTATTTCTGCGCCTGAGCTGGATCAGCTCGTCGCGGCCTTTTCGACAAACAGGGTTTGGGTCGGATAGGCAAACTCAATAGCCTCCTCTTCGAAGCGCCGGTGGATAATCAGGTTGATCGCCTGCTGGATGTCCATGTACAGCGTATAGTCCGCCGCGAGCACATAATAGACCGTCTCAAAGTTGAGCGAGAAATCACCGTAGGCCTTGAAGTGGCTGCGGTCGAAACGGACCTGTTCGCCGTGGGCCTCCACCGCCTCGCGCAAAATCTGCGGGATCAGTTCCAGCTTGCTTCGTGGCGTCTGGTAGGTCACACCCAGCGGAAAGACCACACGACGCTCGTACATCCGGCCGTAGTTACGCAGACGACTGGAGAGCAGGTCAGCATTGGAGAAGACCAGCTGCTCACCGGAGAGACTGCGCAGACGTGTAGTCTTCAGCCCCACCTTCTCTACACTGCCGAGGAAATCGCCAACCACAACAAAGTCGCCGACCGCGAACGGCTTATCCAGCACGATGGCCAGCGCCGCCAGCAGATCGCCGAGAATATTCTGCACCGCCAACGCCACGGCAATACCACCGATACCGAGACCAGTCAGCAGTGCCGTGACATCGATACCGAGATTATCCAGAGTCAGCAGCAGCACTACCGACCAGAGCACCAACCTGCCGAGAAAACCGATAGCGCTTAACGTAGTGGTACTGGCGGGATTTTCTGCCTGCTGCTTTTCGCCGTAACGCTGCAAAGCCAGCGTGAGTAGCGCGCCAGCCCACAAACCGACCTGCACAAACAGCGCAATCATAATCACGCTATCCACTATCCCCTCAAAGCGGGAAGGGAGATCGACAAAGCGCAAGCCGATATAGAGGCTAAGCAAAAATACAAACAGTCCACGGGTGTGGCTCAGGACAGCTACCAGATCGTCATCGAGCTGGCTGCCAGTACGCTCGGCCATGCGGGCAAAACGCCGCCCGACAATGCGCCGAATCAGTGCCAGCAACAACATGCTGCCCAGCGCTACGCTAGCGGCAATCAACCAGTCGGTAAGATCGTTTTGCAGGAAAGTCAGTTCGGGCAGTTGCATGATTATCCCTCTTACTGCGACGGCAGGGTCAACGCGGCGGCGCTCCCCTCCACTGAAAGTTCTGCCATGTACGGTAGCACACCCAGCAACGGCGTCTCCAATCGCGCCTCCAGCGCTGCGATAACGGCATCCTGTTCTGTCATTGCCGGTTCAAGGCTATTACCTATCCAGCCTAGCAGTTCACAACCATCGCTGCGGATTGCCTCTGCGGTCAGCAGCGCATGGTTGATACAGCCAAGACGCAAACCTACTACCAATATCACCGGCAGCCCCATTCCCTTTGCCAGATCGGCAACCGTTTCGCTTTCACTCAACGGCACCTTCCAACCACCGACCCCTTCGACCACCACCTGATCGACCTGTTCGGCGATGCGTAAAAAATCGTCACGAATGATATCGATCTGGATCTGCCTTCCGGCCTGCTGCGCAGCGATGTGCGGGCCGATGGGAGGTTCAAAGGCGAAGGGATTGATAGTCTCGTAGGGTAAGGCAACAGAGCTGTGTGCCTGTAACAACAGCGCATCATCGTTACGCAAACCCTCTGCGGTTTCTTCGCAACCGCTGGCCACCGGCTTCATGCCGGCAACCGTTAGTCCCTGTTGCTTCAGCTGAACCATCAATGCAGCGCTACACCAACTCTTGCCTACGCCGGTGTCGGTGCCGGTGATGAAGTAACCCTTAGCCACGACGACTCCTGAAATGTTCCAGCGAAATAACGACTTCGCCGTCGTGTGCGGGTTGAGGATCGCGCTCCTGTTCCGCTCGCCAGGCATGGCCGTAGATCACTTCATAGGTGGCGGGCAGCACCTTGTCGCGATTGCGAAACTGCTCGTAGGCATCGAGTACCGCACGCAGTTTACCGCGACCGGTAAGCCCGCTATGGCGACCGGGATTAATATTATGCGCACCCAGCTCTTTCAGATCGCGCATCAGGGTCATGCCGTCGCGATAGGTGAGCGTGATGTGCTCCATATCCATCACTGGCTCGGCCAGTCCAGCATGCAACATCGCATCGCCCACATCGTGAAGGTCGAGAAACGCATTTACATGCACGCGCTCATCCACCACCGCCCAACTGGCACGTAACTCCTGCAAGGTATCGGGACCGAGGGTGGTGTAAAAAAGCACCCCACCCGGTTTGAGCACGCGGCGAAACTCACGAAAGGTCTGCTCCAGATCGTTACACCACTGCACGGTGAGATTGGAGAAGAGCATGTCGAAGCTGTTATCGGCAAAGGGCAGGTTTTCCGCATCGCCGCTAACGAAAGCATGTTTTTTCCGCCGTCGCTGCCACCAGCTAAAACGACGTCGTGTATGACTCACCATCGCCTCGGCCAGATCGATGGCAACGATACGCGCCTCAGGATAACGCTGACTCAGCGCACGGGTGCACTGTCCGGTGCCACTGCCGAGATCGAGAATAGATGTCGGCACCATCTTCAACACATCGAGCCGCTCCAGCAGCCGCGAACCCACCTCACGCTGCACCACTGCCACCGCATCGTAACGATCGGCGGAGGCCTCGAAGGCGGCACGGATATCGCGCTTATCGGGACGCGGGATCGACATACTAGAGAAACTCCTCGATGGCAGCAGTGAATTGTTCGGGATGTGAAATAAACGGTGCGTGGCCTGCACCAGTGATCACACGCAGCTTTGCATTCGGTATGTGTGCCGCGGTGTATTCAGCGGCAGCAAGTGGCGCCAGCGTATCGCGCTCACCATGAATGATCAGTGTCGGTTGTTTGATTGTGCGCAACAGCGAGCGCAGATCTGCATCGCCTAACAGATGCAGTCCGGCAGCCAGTGCCTTTGCATCCGGTTCGCCGTGATCGAATAGCGTTTCGCGCAAGCGACGCAACTCTTCCCTGCCGCGCTCGGATCCCCGTGATTGCAAGGCAACGAAACGCTGCAGCGTGGCACGATAATCATCGCGTAGGCTATCGGCGAATTGTGCCAGCTCGGCTTGCGGCATCGCATGCGGCCAATCTTCCTGTTGCACGAAACAGGGATTGGCACCGACCAGGATCAACTTACTCACCGCTTCAGAATTCGCCGCTGCGGTGAGGGCTATACGTCCGCCCAGTGACCAGCCGAGCCAGGTCGCATTGGTCGGCACGGCATCGACGATCTGCTCCGCGATATTCGCCAGGGCGTAATCACCTTCCGGCATCGGGCTGCGACCGTGGCCCGGCAGATCCACCAGATGCAGGCGATAACGTTTTGCCAACGCATCGGCCACCGGGGCAAAAAGTCCGCCATGTAGGCCCCAGCCGTGCAGCATCACCAGATCGGGACCGCTGCCAAGTTGCTCGATGTAGAGACTCACCGCAGCACCTCTTCCAGTGCAGCGAGCAGACGATCCACCTGCTCCTCGCTGTGAGCGGCGGATAGGGTGATACGCAACCGCGCCGTACCTTCCGGGACGGTGGGCGGGCGAATGGCACTGATCAGAATTCCTTTATTCAACAGCGCTTCACTCAGGCGTAGTGCCTCAAGGGCATTACCCACCAGCAGCGGCTGGATCGGCGTGATCGAATCCATCAACTTCAAACCCAACTGAGTTGCCCCGTCACGAAAGCGGGCGATGAGCGTATGCAGTTTTTCCCGTCGCCAGTTTTCACTCTGCACCAGACGCAGTGAGGCACGAGTTGCCTCGGCCACGGCGGAGGGCATGGCGGTAGTGTAGATATAGGGGCGGGCCTTGTTGATCAGAGTTTCGATCAGCGCCTCGTCACCGGCGACGAAGGCACCGAAGCTGCCGATTGCCTTGCCCAGAGTGCCCATTAGGATCGGCACTTCATTCAACCCGAGACCGAAGTGTTGTAGGCAACCGCCGCCACTATGACCGAGCACACCGATGCCGTGGGCATCGTCCACCATCATCCAGGCGCCGTTGGGCATGGCCGCCTCGGCCAGGGCGGGGAGCGGTGCGATGTCACCGTCCATGCTGAAGACACCGTCAGTGAGGACCAACTTCTCCTCGCTCTTGCTCGCCTGCAGCTTCGCCTCCAGCGCCGCCGCATCGGCATGGGTGTAGCGCACCAGCCTGGCGCCGGAGAGCAGGCCCGCATCGAGCAGTGAGGCGTGGTTGAGACGATCTTCAAATGCGCTGTCGCCACGTCCAAGCAGCGCCCCGGCAATGCCGAGGTTCGCCATATAGCCAGTGGAGAAGAGCAGTGCACGGGGACGCTCGGTGAAGGCAGCCAACTCCTCTTCCAGCGCGTGGTGGGCATAGGAGTGGCCATTGACCAGATGGGCAGCGCCGCTGCCGACGCCGTATTCATCGGCGCCGCGCTTGAATGCAGCGATCAGTTCCGGATGGTTGGCCAGCCCCAGGTAGTCGTTGCTGCAGAAGTTAAGCAGCTCGCGCCCCTCGCTATGCAGGGTTGGCCCCTGTGGCGAGTCGATAACCCGGCGGCGACGGTATAGCCCCGCCGCCTCGCGGGCGGCCAGTTCGGCGGCAAGGTCTTTCATGGTTCGCGGAAAATCAGCCTTCGGCCTGGATGCCCAGTCGGCCAAACAGTGCCTTGTCGTGATCGGTAGTAGCGTTGTCGGTGGTCAACAGCTTGTCACCGTAGAAGATCGAGTTGGCCCCGGCGTGGAAACAGAGCGCCTGCGCCTCGTCGTGCATGGTCTCGCGCCCGGCGGAGAGACGCACGTAAGAAGCAGGCATGAGGATCCGCGCCACGGCGATGGTGCGGACGAACTCGAAGATATCCAGCTCTGGGCTATCACCCAGCGGGGTGCCCGGCACCTTGACCAGCAGGTTGACCGGCACACTGCCCGGATGCTGCGGCAGGTTGGCCAGCTCCTGCAACATGCTGGCGCGGTCGTGACGACCTTCGCCCATGCCGAGAATACCACCGCTGCAAACGTTGATCCCGGCTTGCTGAACCCGGTTGATGGTGTCAATGCGATCAGCGAACTTGCGCGTGGTGACCACCTTGCCGTAGTAGTCGGGCGAGGTGTCGATGTTGTGGTTGTAGTAGTCAAGGCCCGCCTCCTTGAGCTGGCCGATCTGCTCGTCGTCGAGCATCCCCAAAGTTACGCAGGCCTCCAGACCCAGCCCTTTGACCCCCTTGATCATCTCGATCACCACCTGCATGTCTCGGGCGTTGGGCTTGCGCCAAGCCGCACCCATGCAGAAACGGGTAGCTCCACCCTGCTGTGCACGCCAGGCGGCGGCCATCACCTCGTCCACCGCCATCAGCGCCTCGCGCTCCAGACCGGTATCGAAGTGGGCACTCTGCGAACAATAACCGCAGTTCTCGGCGCAGCCGCCGGTCTTGATGTTAATCAGGGTGCTGACCTGGATGGTATTGGGATCGAAATTCATCCGATGAACAGTCTGCGCCTGGAACAGCAGATCGTTGAACGGCAGCTCGAACAGCGCCTCAATCTCTTCGATGGTCCAATCGTGACGGAACCGGCTGCTCTCGACCGGGGCAACAGTGGCATTCTGGTACATGGGATTTCCTGTTTGAGCCGCATAACAGCGGGGGTTAGACTTGCGGCAAGTATTCCCGCTCACGGATGGGCTGTCAATTGAACAGGATACAAGAGGTTTACAATTGGTTAATAAGTGGCCGAATGGGTATCTATCCGCCTCGCTGTGTGCTCTGTGGTCAGCCCGGCAAAGATGGCTACGATCTTTGCCCTGGATGCCGCAGTGACCTGCCGCGCAATCTCAACCCGTGCCTCCGCTGTGGCACCCCGCTCACCGACGGAGCCACTGTCTGTGGTCCCTGCCAACGCACTCCACCACCCTTCGAACAGAGCGTTATTCCCTTTCGCTACGCCCAGCCACTCAACTATCTGCTGCAACAGCTCAAATTCCATCAGCAGCTTCATCTGGCGCCACTACTGGCGGGGCTGCTGGCAGAAACCATCGCCGTACGCGATATGCCGTTACCCGAATTAATCTTGCCGGTGCCGCTACATCGGACAAGACTGCGCGAGCGGGGCTACAACCAGGCACTGGAACTGGCGAAACCACTCTCGAGGCAACTTTCGCTACCACTCTCTATAACCGGCATTAAACGCTCGCGCGCCACGCCAGCACAAACCTCGTTAAAGGGAAAAGAGCGACGGAAAAATCTTCGTGGTGCCTTCGAGGTGACCTGCAAGTTACCTGCACATATAGCCATTCTTGATGACGTGGTGACCACCGCTGCGACAGTGACCGAACTAGCCAGAACACTCAAAAAGAGTGGCGTAGAGAGGGTAGAAATCTGGGCGATGGCGAAGGCGGGAAATCCCTGAAAGATCTACTCTTCCAGGGCCTTAATTCTTGCCTCAACATACTGTTTCAGTTTCGGCGCAAGACGACCGTTTTTTGCAGCCTGCTGGTAGGCGGTCAACGCCTCTTTGGTTTTCCCTGCGCCTTCCAGCGAGATCCCCAGCCCCATCCACCAGACCGACTGGGTGGATTGCTGCTTCAGGGCGGCCTGATAGGCGGCGATACTCTTCTCGAAATCACCCTGACGCTGATAGATCGCAGCGGTAAAGGCATAGAAATCGCCATTCTGCTGTTGCATGCGCATAGCGTTTTCCAGGGTACTCACGGCGCCCACCATATCCTCCGCATCGAGCTGCATGCGGGCGTATAACAGTGCCAGCTTGCTGTTACCGGGGTCATTGGCCAGACCCAGCTTTAACTGCTCGGCGGCCTCGATGCGACGTGACTGGGAAAGATAAAGTATCGACAGTGATTCACGACTTGCGCTGTGTTTGGCATCGATACGCAACGCTTCACGCCAGGCATCTTCCGCGCCCTTGCGATCGCCACGCTGCAACAGGGCATACCCTTTCTGGTACTGCTGTTCCGCCAGTTGCTCGGCGCTCTGCGGACGCATGCGCTTTTTGATTTTGGCCGACGGTGCTTCGCGTACGGTTTCCACCGCTTGTTTTGTTACCAGTGGCTGCTCGACCGTTGCCTCTTCTTCGATCGCTTCCGGTTTGGTCATGCCCGCAGGGGTTTCCTGAATACTTCTGGTCGGGGCTTTTTGTACCAATGGCAATTCTTGTGCAGGTTGTGGCTTGCTCACTACAGCGACTTCAGCCGGCTTTGTCGGCGCAGGTTTTGCTGCCACCGTGGCAGCGGGTTTTGTCACAGTCGGTTCGGCGACCTCGAGCTGTTTTTCCTGCCACAACAGGTAAGCAGAGATCGCCGCCAACACAGCAATCACGCCCAATAGACTCAGCAATAATAGATTCTGTTTACGCTGTTTACGCCGTGCGGCGGAACCCATGCCGTCAACCGCACGCTGTGCCAGATCTTCCGATGCCCGACGGGATTCGAGATCCTTGAGCATTTGATTGATCAGACTCATGCGTCTACTCCGGAAAAGAGGTTGGTTTGCATTGCAATCATCACCAGCAGTACGACAAGTAAAACGCCGAGCCCTGCCAGTAGCCAGTTGCGGATTTTTCCATTCTGCCAGAAGCGGCTGGGGCGGGCATCTTCGGTATCATCAATGGCCAGTTTGACCTCCGACTTGCCGATACGACGTATCCCCTTACCATAGCCGAGCAACAGCGACTTGTGTGCAAGAACATTAATCAGCCGCGGTATGCCCGCGCTGCCTTTGTATAACAGACTCAATGCCGACTCTTCGAAACCGACATCGCCATCGTTACCCGCCACCACCAGACGATAGTTGATGTAGGCATCGAGACCATCGCGGTCAATCGGCTGCAACACATAGGAGAAGGTGATTCGCTGACGTAGCTGACGAATCGCAGGCTTACGCAGGATCTCGTCCAGCTCTGGCTGGCCGAACAGCACTACATGCAACAGCTTGCGCTTCTCGGTCTCCAGATTGGTGATCAGGCGCACCGCTTCGAGTGTTTGATCCGGCATCGCCTGGGACTCATCGATACACAGCACCACTCGCTTACCTTCGCTGTTTAACTCAATCAGCTTCTTATTCAGCGCATCCATCACATGATGGGTGCCAAGATTGCGCGGTAACTCCAGACCGAGCTCACTCGCAACAGCCAGGATCAGTGCATTCGGTGTCAGGAACGGGTTGGGGATATAGGCGGTGACATAGCTATCAGTCGCTTTTTCCAGGTGATTAAGCAGTTTGCGACAGAGCAGGGTCTTTCCGGTACCGACCTCGCCAGTAACCTTGATGAAACCCTCACCATTTTCCAGTGCCACCAACAGGGTGTTGAAGGCATCGCGATAGCTGCCGTAGGAAAAAAAGAAGCTGGTATCCGGCGTCAGTGAAAACGGAAATTCACGCAGGCCGTAGTGTTCAAGATACATATGGGTGCCTCAAAAAATTCACTCAGGACAATGAGTGCAAGGCGGACAGCAACGAAGAAGCGCAGTTTACATAGAGTAAATGAGCATTCTGAGGCGCTTTCCAACGCTGCAATCGCGGCTTGAGTGAATTTTTAGAGGTGCCCATAGCGTTTCCGGTTACATGTTCTGCGACATGTCGCGAATGGAGCCGGAAGAACGCTTCAACTGCTGCTGCCACACTTCGCCTTTGGCATCGATGACAGTAGGTTTGAGCAGGATCACCAGCTCGCTCTTCTGCGTTACTTTCTTGGTGTGCCGGAACAGTGCACCGAGCAGTGGAATATCGCCGAGGATCGGTACCGAGGCGACACTGTCTTTGGTGGTGTTCTGCATCAGACCACCAATCACCACTACCTGTCCGTTAGAGGCTCGGATCACAGTATCCGATTCGCGAATATTACTCGCTGCCAGCGGCATAGTGAGGGTAGCGTCGGAGGTAATCACAGTCTTGGTCTGCTCCGAGACCTCGCTGACCGACGGATGCACGTGCAGCACGATATCACCCTGACCGCTGATCTGCGGTGTTACATCAAGAGCCACCCCGGAGAAGAACGGTTCCAGTTCCACCGATACGGTAGGACCACTCGTTGTCGTGGTGGTATTGGTATTACTCTCGATGTTGGTGACGTAGAACTCATCGGAGCCCACCTTAATCACCGCCTTCTGGTTATTCACGGTGGAGACCCGCGGGCTGGAGAGCACCTGCACATCGCCCTGGGTCTTCAGCAATTCGATAAAGGCGTTAAAGTCGGTGGTACTGAGCGCCAGGGAGAAGACACCGCCGAAGGCGCTGGTGCTGGTACCATTGACAGCCCCGTAGTCCGAAGGGTTGAGATCGCCTGTATTACCATAAATACTGCTGACACCACTGCCGCGAAAGATCGTGCCACCACCGGTCTGTCCAGCCAGAAGAGTGTCAGTGCCACTGGTTGCCAGACCGGCCCAGTTAATCCCGCTCTGGAATCCATCACTAAGAACCACTTCGAGGATCCGTGCCTCCAGGATCACCTGGCGGGTCGCGACACTCTGGGTACTCTGCAGGAACTCTTCCACCACCCGCATTTCATCGGGCATAGCACGCACCATCACCATGCCGGTCTGTGGATTGATGGCGACCTTATGCCCTTTCTCAGTACCGACAATGGTCTCCAGCGAACTTTTCAGTTCGGCCCAGAAATCGGCATCGGTGGTGGTATTGATCACGCTACTGTTTTCGCCACCACTACTGCCACTGCTACCGCCATCGCCGCCACTACTGCTACCACCAGAGGTAGATATCTGCCCGGTTTTGGAGGTAATTAACGACTTCCCGGCACGTTTCATGGCCAGGTAATCGACCATAAAGATGCGAGTGTGGATGGTATTGGGATAGACCTGAACGTTATGGCCGCTGATTTTGTAGTCAAAACCGTTAACGCTACGCACCACTTTCAGGACTTCCGGCACACTAACGTTTTTCAGATCCAGGGTGATGTAACCCTTCACATTCGGATGCACTACCATGTTATACGGCGTGTTCTCCACCAGACTGAGGAAAAAATCACGCGCGCTAACCCGACGTACTTTGACGTCGAAGCGCTGCTCAACATCAGCGTTGGTATCGATACCCGGCAGCTGAACTTGCACCTGAGGCAGCAGTGCTGCGCTGACCTCGGCTGGCGGTGTGGCTGTGACCTCGCCACTATCCGGCTTGACCTCGAAAGCATCCTGCATCTCGTTACCGATGTTGCTATCCCGCATCATGAAACCGCTGCAACCGCCGAGCGTCGCCAGCATGGTAGCGGCGGCGGCAATAGCGCGCAGTGTGTGGTTGACGGTACTCATTATCGGGATGCCTCCACTGGCTTTTTAATACTTACAGGTAACAGGGTAAGGATGCGCTTTTTTCCCGCAATACTGATGACGACCTCGGCCGCCTGAATCTCCAGCACCCTGGCACGGTTAACACGATCACCAACAGTGACGTTGCGGCCATTAATGATCGCTGCACGTCGAGTCGGCGAGATAAAGATCGAACTCAGTTCATATCCGGTCACACCCTTTTGCGTCTTATTGCCCTTGCTCAAAACAACGGGCGGACGCATCGGGTCTTTCAACACATCGGCAGCAAAGACGAGCGGAGGTGTTCCACAAAGCAGTATCAGCAGAGACAGGCTTCTAAACACCGACCCACCCCTCCGTCAGGCTAATGGTGTGCACCGTAATCACAACATCGGCACGCGGATAATCAATCATGGTGATACTCACCTCATCCCAGCGGAATTGCCAGGGCAGGGTCTCCAACGCACGCAGGTATTCGATAGTTTGAGCATAGCTGCCCTGTAGCTCGATGCGCATGGTGTGTTTAAAAATCCCCTGCGCATCGGTGCCGCCTTTACCGTCCTTAACCTCCAGCAATGCCTCACTACCGAGGTTTTCCAGGTGGACAAAGGCCAGACCATGTTGTTTCTTCAGTACACTCTCGATGATCTGTGCCATCTGCTTCGGCTCGATCAAACCCTTAATCATTTCGCCGATCTGGTCGCTGGTCTGTTGTAACTGCTGATCCAGCCTGGCCAGTTCTTCCCGCTCGTCACGATTGGGATCGACGTTATGCTCCGCCATGATTGCCAGCGCCTGCTCGTCCAGGGCAGTGATCTCGGCACGTATCGTCTGTAGCTGTTTCAGCAGATCGCGTTGCTCACGATCCAGCGGCGTCATGAACAGCGTATCCCAGACCATAAACAGCGATGCTGCTACCGCAACAAAGATAATTGCCCTTTCACGCAGAGAGAGTGCGTCGACCCGCACCTGTAATGACTCAAAGTACTTACGCATCATCGCTTGCCACCTTTTCCTTCTGCCGCCTCAGGCTCAGTACGGAGGTTAAAGGCAATCAACGAATTCTTCTGGTCGCGACTGATATTGACGCTACTGAAAATGGTACCGCTAAATGACGGCTCATTGGACAAGCGCTGAATAAGCTGTGGCACCTCTTTAGCCGAGGTCGCCTTACCCAGCAGAGTCAGTTGTTTGTTATCGCGCACACTGATCTCTTCAAACCAGAGACCATTGACATGCTGTCGTGCCAGACCGATAAGCTGCTCAGAAAATCCGGGATTGCCATCGGCCCCTGTATTCTGATGGCGTAACTCCTTAACTAACCGTAGTCGATGTTCTAACAAAGACTGTTTGCTTTTAATCGCCTCCATCAGGGTCAGATCTTTTTTCTTCGGTGGATATTTGTTGCGCAGCTCGGTCAGGGTCGCACTGTGCTGCGCCCGTTCCTGCTTCAGTTTTTCTACCTGCTGTTCAAGGGTATGGCTCTGGTAGATGCTAATGAAATAGATCAGCATCAACAGGCCGAAGATAATCAGATTACCTTGCAGCAGCGTGTTCAGGGAGAAGACCCGCTCCTGTTTGCGCAATATCGGCTGATAGAGGTTGATCTGTTGCATTACAGCGCCTTGCTTCTCTCACGTAGGGCCGCGCCAATCGGCAGCAGGCAAAGGGACTGCATCTCTTCGGTCAAAACCTGATCACACTGCAACACCTTGTTCAAATCCAGCATCTGCACCGGCAGGCCGAGATGCTGGCCCAGATACTCATCCATACCCGGGATGTGGTCCTCCATCGGTGCCAGCACCATCCCCGAAACCGGCGGCAAGGCGAAGTGGCTTTCATAGTAATCGAGCGAACGTTGCACTTCGAGGACGATATTATCGAAGGCGCGTATCAACGGGCTGCTGTAGGAAGCTTCATCATCGATGGTAAAGACATCATCCTCTTCGTGACGCGCCTGCGCCTCGTCAGCAAGGAAGCTACTCAACTGGTTGATACCGATATCCAGGCGCCGTGACAGGTAGAGATTCTTCTGTCGGGTGATGGTCAGCAGACCACCTTCGCTGGTCAGGTAGAGCATCGCCACCCCAACTTCATCCTCAGGCAACAGACCGGCGACATTGCGCATCGCCAGCTCAGGGATATCGATCACCGAAAGATTGATTCGCTCATCCTCAAGCTGGTTGATATGCGACTGCACTGCGGCACGACGGGCCGCCACCACGTACATCAGCTTCTGCCGTCCGCGCTCTTCCTGACCGGGAATATCGAAGACATCGACGATGGCATCATCGACGTGAAAATCGATCAGGTCCTTAATCCTCCAGCGAATCGCCGTTTTCAACTCACTGGCCTCGACCTCGGGAGTATCGACCAGCAACAGGGTAAACATGTCGTCTTCGGCAACGCTGATACAGTAGGCCTCGTGCAGCCCCAGTTCCTCACTTAAACGACCGAGCAGCGACGGACGATCCGCCAGGGTGGTATTGGGGATATAGCGACAAACACTGAGACGAGGCACGGTTTCGCCCGCTTCCATCGAGATACGCGCCAGACCCACTCCATGCTGCGAGAGCCGGATCCCGAACTGGCCTTCAATCAGCTGTTTCTTTTTCAGGAAATCGAACAGGGCACATCCCCTCTCTGGCCGTATCTATGTTTGTGAACCCATTCACAAAATTCATAGCATTGTAACCCGATTGATTAAAGAATCAACGCCAACATTGCTACGTAAAGGAATGAAAGTAAACGAAAACCATACCTCGAAAGTAGCAGAGTTCAGGCGCATGTGCTGAGAAAGTGGAAAGCGATGCCGCAAAGCACCGCCAGCCCGCTCCATATCTGGCTACGATAACTGCGGCGGGGCCCACGCTGTGGGTGACTGAAGAGCAACCAGTGCTGGTACGGAAGCAGCACCAGTGCCGTTGCCAGACCAATGCGGAAGAACAGATGCAGCTCCATCTGACGCCCGATCAACCAGAGGGTAAACAGGGCACTGAGCTGCATCGCGAGAATAAACAACCAGCTGTTATCGCCAAATAGCTGCGCCAGGGAACGTATTCCCGCCTGCAGCTCATACTTACGCCGGGGTAGAGCATAAAGCGTGGTGAATGCGGTCACCCACAGCAACACCGCGGTGAACAGCAGCCAGGCGCTCTTCTCCGGCGTGGCCCCCTGACTGACCCAGGCCATCGGCACCAGCCAGGCATAGCAAAAACCCAGGTAGGGCTGGGTTAGCAGCAGACGGGTCTTGAGGATCGGATAACCCAGCAGCAACGCCAGCGCGCCAATGGCGTAGTAGAGCAGCGGCGTACCCAACGGCCAGATCAATAGCAGCGCCAACAACATCAATGCGGCAAATAGCAGTTGCGCCTCCAGCGGCGACACCAGCTTGCGCGCAATGAACGACTCCTGCGCCTGCTCGATCAACTGCGACTCCATCCAGTCGTTGAACACCCAGGCGGCACAGCGAGTCAGTGCCGCGGCACCGAGCAACTGCAACAGTGGCCACCACTGCGGTTCACCGCCACTCGCCAGCAAGCCCGCCCACAGACCGGGCAGCAGGAACAGGGCGATATCGGTGGGGCGATGCAGGCGGCAGATATTGATGAAACGCCGATTGGCGAAATAGAAGTTTTGCAGGGTCTCGCTGGCGGACATCGGCATCAACTCCCTGTTTCGTGTTGCAGCAGTTCCGGTAAAAAGAATTCACTCACCAGCAATGGATTGTCGCGCAGGTGGAACACCGAGCGACGCCCCCAGACCGGCTCACCTTCAGAGATATCCGCTCCGTGGCTACGACGGTAGAGACGCTGCCGCGGCAGAATGCGCGCTACTTCCATTGGGCTACGCTCCAGTCGCGGGTCGGCAAACAGCACCGCCCCCAGAGAGTGGTTGCCCAGTTGCGTCAATCGGCGCAAACCGCCCTTGAGTGACGGCAACGGGATCACCGTGCGGGCAAACACCCACGGCGTATCACCGCAAAGTAGATGAACCTGCCTTACCAATGCGATCTCCTGCGGCGGCCGGCCCAGGGCACGGGACTCACTGAGCATCGGCCGTTCCAGCCGTAGCGAGAGCAGCTTGACCCGGAAACCCTCTCCGCAACGCTGCTGCAGGCGACGGGTTAGCGAGGCGTGATCCAGTAACCAGCTACGCCACTCCAGCGGCAGGGCGCCACGACGCAACCGCAGGCTACTCTGCCAGGCGGGTTCGAGGGCGTGTATGCCGAGTTCTTTCTTCATTCAGGGACAGGTCGCGACATAAAGATGAAAGAATAAAGCTTTCCCGTGATCGGTAACAGGTATCCTTTCACACCCATCAGACGTTGCCATAGCGGGTTTTGCTCCCCAGCCAGCGCTGGATTAGCGGGCTCGCCTGTTGTGGATATTTCTGTAGTAGTTTTGATGCAGTGGCAGCGACCTGCGGCAACATCTCCCGGTCCCGTTGCAGATCCGCTACCTTCATCTGCATCACCCCGGTCTGGCGGGTACCGAGCACCTCACCGGGACCGCGGATTTCCAGATCTTTTTGCGCAATCACAAAACCGTCGTTGCTCTGGCGGATCACCGACAACCGCTCCCGCGCCACCTTGCCCAGCGGCGGGTGATACATCAGCACGCAACTGCTTTTGGCGCTGCCGCGCCCGACCCGTCCGCGTAACTGGTGTAACTGCGCCAGTCCCAGGCGCTCGGCGTTTTCGATAATCATCAGACTGGCGTTGGGCACATCGACCCCCACCTCGATCACCGTGGTCGCCACCAGCAGCTGCAGTTCGCCCGCCTTGAACGCGGCCATCACCGACTCTTTCTCCGTCGGTTTCAGGCGCCCGTGCACCAGACCGATGGAGAGCTGCGGCAGAATTTCACGCAACTGCTCCGCGGTGACTTCGGCGGCCTGACACTGCAACGACTCCGACTCCTCAATCAGGGTACAGACCCAGTAGGCCTGTCGACCATCGGCACAGGCAGCGGCGACCCGCCCGATCACCTCGTCACGACGCTCATCGCTCAACACCACCGTCTCCACCGGGGTACGTCCCGGCGGCAGTTCATCGATCACCGACAGATCGAGATCCGCATAGGCGGTCATCGCCAGACTGCGCGGGATCGGCGTGGCGGTCATGATCAACTGGTGCGGATAGGCATCCTGCTGCTTGCCCTTTTCGCGCAGGGCGAGACGTTGATGCACACCGAAGCGGTGCTGCTCATCGACGATCACCAGTCCCAGATCGGCGAAGGTGACCTCCTCCTGAAACAGAGCATGGGTGCCGACCACCAGTGCCGCGCTACCCGACTCCACCGCAGCCAGCGCCTCGCGGCGTGGCTTCGCCCGCAGCTTGCCACTCAACCAGGCCACTTCGATCCCCAGCGGCGCCAGCCACTGTTTGAAGTTTTGATAGTGCTGCTCCGCCAGCAGTTCGGTCGGCGCCATCACCGCCGCCTGCTTGCCGCATTCGATCGCCTGTAGCGCCGCCAATGCCGCCACCACCGTCTTACCCGAGCCCACATCTCCCTGCACCAGTCGCTGCATCGGTATCGCCTGCTGCAGGTCGTGTTCGATTTCAGCACCGACTTTTTCCTGTGCCGCAGTCAGCTGAAAAGGCAGCGCATCGCTAAGTTGCTGACGCAGCTTGCCGTTACCCTTCAACGACGGCGCGGGGTGTCGGTTCATCGCCAAACGTAATTGACGCAGGCTGACCTGATGGGCCAGCAACTCCTCGAACGCCAGACGCTGCTGCGCCGGGTGTTCGCCCTCCGTCAGGGTGGCCAGGGAAATATCGGGAGGCGGACGGTGTAGTAACAGCACCCCTTCCTTTAAGGTCGGCATGCCTTTGGGCAGCAGTTCCGCGGGCAACCATTCGGCCAGACCGATGCGACCCTGCTGCAGGCGATCGACCGCCTGATCGATGAGGCGACGCAAACCTGCCTGCTGTAGTCCATCGGTAGTCGGATAGATAGGAGTCAACGCCTCTTCCACCGCCTGCCCTTCACCGACCCGACGAAACTCCGGGTGGATCATCTCCAGGGTGGCGCTGCCACGACGCACCTCGCCGTAACAGCGCAGACGCACACCGCGAGAGAGACTCTCTTTCTGTGCCTTGTTGAAGTGAAAAAAACGCAGGGTGAGGCTGCCGGTGCCGTCGCTGATGCGCGTCAGCAGCATCCGTTTGCGGCCGAATTTAATCTCGCTGAGCTGTACCTCACCCTCGATCAAGGCATCGCCACCGGGACGCAGACTGCCAATGGGAGTGAGACGGGTACGGTCCTGATAGCGCAGCGGTAGATGAAATAAAAGATCCTGCAGGGTCGTCAGGCCAAAGCCTTCCAGTTTGACCACCATCGCTGGGCCGACACCGCGCAGGGTATCGACACCGACTTCATGGGCGGCGATCGGCGTTGCCGCCTTGGCCTTGTCGTTCTTCACAGCGAGGGTAGCCTCTACTGCCGCAGAACGGCGACGTGTTGCAGGAATCGCTGCTGCAGTTGAGGCTGATTGGCGTAGAGATCGAGTTGATCGAACAGGCGCTCCAGCAAGCTAAGGCGCTTCGCCGGACGCGGGTGGGTTTTAAACAGGAAACTCAGTGCGGCATCATTCTGATCCATCCCCGCCAGGGTCTGTAACACCGCGGGCAAACCATACGGATCGTAACCGGCACGGGCGGCGATCACCACGCCCATGCGATCCGCCTCGAACTCATCGCCCTTGTCGAGACCGCGGGCATAGAGCTCCTTGAAACCGTTGGAGATCTTTTCCATATCCTTGGCCCGATCCGCATCCACCTGGGTCTTGGCGACATTAACCAGCAGGTTAACCCGCGCGTTCTTGCGCACCGCATTGAGATAGTGACGGCGCACCACGTGCACCGTTTCGTGGGCCAGCGTACCCGCCAGTTCCGACTCGCTCTGCATCTTCAGCAGCAGTCCTTTGGTCACCAGTATGTAACCACCTGGAGCCGCGAAGGCGTTGATATCCTCGCTATCGACCACGGCGAATTTCCAGTCTAAGTCTTTGCGTTCAGTGTGCAGCGCGACCCAGTGGCCGACCTGATTAACGTAACGCTGCAGCGGGTCGTTATCCACTAACGGCACCGCACCGAGCAATACCGCGACCGCCTCTTCGCCGATCAGCTGTTCCTGCTCATCATCCACCTCACCGAAGGCATCCTTGGCCGAACGTACCACTTCGCCAAGGTTGATGTTCTGCAGTGCGCCATCCTTGATACATCCGGCAAGCAACAGGGAAGGCAGGATAAACAACAGGGCCATCAGGCGCGGCATCATTTCGACTCCTTGAAATAACGCAGTTGCTGTTCCTGCAGTTCAGCGCTTGCGGCAAACTTTTCCGCGCTGGCCGCGCTGACCTTGTAACTGTCCAGTTGCTTCACCGCCTCGTGATTCGGCTTGGCCTTGCTGACGTCGGCGGAATCGAGACCGCGGATACCTGTGGCGACAGTCACCCCACTGGCACCGGAACGGCCGCTGGAAAGAAAATTCATCGTCTGCGCCACACCGCTATCGCGCCTCTCTCCGCTGCTTTTCGTCTGCAGACGAAGGTGACTCATGCGTAGCCAGCCGCTGTACTTGCCGCCATTCCAAACCTGATACCAGCCGCCCTGGCGCTTCAGGATCTGTAGCGGAGTTTTGGCCTTTAGCGTGGTGATTTTCTTTGCGTCGCTGTGTGGCGTAGCGAATAGCGTGGTTTTACGCAGGGTCACGCCCGACTGCTGTGCAGACAGGGTGGGAGAGATAATAATCAACAGTGCAGTAAGCAGTAGGCGTTTGCTCATGCGAGGAAGCGTCTCCTGGGTTCAAAGAGCCGCACCTCGGCGGCGCGGCCCTTAACCTTATACGAACCGTGATCGGCAAAGTCAAATTCACCGTTGCACAGGCGCATGGTCTCTTCCGAGACCAGAATGCGTGCAACGCCCTTGGTCTGCCCCTCGATGCGACTGGCCAGATTGACCGTATCGCCGATGGCGGTGTACTCGAGCCGGTTTTCAGCACCAACGAAACCGACCACACCTGGCCCGCTATGGATACCGATGCCGATATCGAATCCCTCGACACCTTCACCCAGTTCATCACGAAAGCGCTGTAGTTCATCGGCCATCTCCAACGCTGCCGCCACCGCGTGAACCGCCTGATCTTCATCGGCAACAGGGGCGCCCCAGAAGGCCATAATCGCGTCGCCGATGAATTTATCCATGGTGCCGCCGTGACGGAAGATCACCTTCACCTGGCG
The DNA here is from genome assembly GCA_050302275.1 of Thiohalomonadaceae bacterium. Lineage (GTDB taxonomy): Bacteria > Pseudomonadota > Gammaproteobacteria > Thiohalomonadales > Thiohalomonadaceae > JAPHTQ01. The sequence goes on from JBNLAT010000042.1 coordinate 20,773, forward strand.
ACTGAAGTAATTGTTGAGTAACTCCACCACCTCTTCGGCGCTGCGCTGTTCAGAGAGGGTGGTAAAGCCACGGATATCGGAAAAGAGTACGGTGATCTGGCGGCTTTCACTTTTCAATGTCAACGCCGACTCGCCGCTACGCACCAGATCGGCGACCACGCGCGGATCGAGAAAACGGCTAAAGATCGCCACCGAGCGCTGCCGTTCCTGCTGCGCTTTGGCGTAACTGTAGAGTGCTGCGGCAGAGTAATAGAACCAGGCGAAGAGTACTGGAGTCAGCAGCGGCAACCAGAGACGTTGTCCCAAAGCTAGCAATGAGACCATGAACAGTAACGGTGTCACGGTCACCAGACCAAGCGCGATCAGTAGTGGGTTGGCGCCACTGCGAAAGAGCAACCAGAGCGGGCCGATCAGCAACAGCGTTACCAGCGGTGGCAACCACTCTGGTGCGTCATTTAACCAGTCGCCACGACGCAGGTTGTCCAATGCGGTTGCGATAATCTCTACCGCCGGCTGAATATTATCGATCGGTGTGCGCCGTAGATCGTGCTGGCCTGTAGCAGTGGAACCGATTAACACAATCCGATCACGAAACTCATCCAGTGGTCGCTGCGGATTGGTCAGTGAAAGATCATCATAGATATCGGCGTAGGAGACCTTGGGATAGCTCAGTGCCGGCCCCTGCCAGTTGAGACGTAACGACGGCGTCTGCGGCAACGTAAACTGCAACGCACTCGCCACCTTGGCCGCCAGTGAAGGTAATCGCCAACCACCTACCTCGCGATAGAGGGTGTAGTGGCGACCGACCCCATCCTCATCCTCTCTGAAGTTGATCGCACCGAGACGCCCCTGCAGGTTGGTCGCCATATAGGGCAGCAAAAGCGCCACGCGTGCCTGCTTGTCTACCGTTGCACCCTTTTCAAATCCAAGGGTTTCACCGAAGACATCCAGCGGCAGGCCGACGCCGGGGCGGTCGGTCTGTAAAACAACATAGGGAAGAAAAAGATTGTCGGTGTGCGCCGCCACCTCGGCCCAGTAACTGTCGTCATCGGGACGCAGCGGATCGCGATCACTAAAGATGATATCGAAGAGGATCGCTTTCGGTTGCTGCTTGGCGATCCACTCCACCATCTCCGCGTGCACCGAACGGGCCCAGGGATAACGTCCATGTTCCGGCGCCATTCGTGCCAGGGTCGGCTCGTCGATATCGACCAGCACCACCTCGCCATCGGGCTTACGCTGCTCTGCCTGGTGGCGTAGCAGCGTATCGTTGAAGGCGTACTCGAGAGGACGTAGTAAACCGGGACCGTAAAACTCCGCCAACGCCAGCAGCAAAACCACTGCGGCGATTAGAGTATACGGCTCGCGCCACGCCCTGTTCATATCACTGCGGGTTAACCGCCCAGTTCCAGCACGCCGTCCATCTCCACCCCAGCCCCTTTGGGCAGGGAGGCAACACCGATAGCGGCGCGCGCCGGATAGGGCTGGCTGAAGTAGTCAGCCATTACTGTATTTACCAGCGGGAAATGGGAGAGATCGGTAAGAAAGATATTGAGCTTGGCCATGTCGGCCAGGGAACCGCCTGCCGCCTCGGCCACCGCGGTCAAATTGTCGAAGACCCGGCGAATCTGTGCCTCCATGTCACCCTCCACCATCTCCATGGTTTCAGGTACCAGCGGAATCTGCCCGGAGAGATAGACCGTACTGCCTACCTTGACCGCCTGTGAGTAGGTACCGATGGCCTGTGGCGCCTTATCGGTGTGAATGATTTCCCGTGCCATCTCGCACTCCTGAAATTGAAAACCCAAAGGCTATCACTTTAACTCCAGTGCAGGAACTCTTCCTCAGGAACTGGCCACCTACACTTCTAGCAGCCTGTATCCACACAATACACAAACCTCAAAAAACTCCCCTGAGAAGAAAAATGCCCGGTTATGACCGGGCATTCATGGCGGCATATACACCAGCCAATAACTCTAATTTCGGATGGCTTTTTCACACGAAATTAGTGCATAAGTCTTCCATTGAGCAAACCGGAACAAGCACTACTGTTCCAACTCATTTTCATACCGCTGATCTCTCGGCAATTTAATGGAGACTTCAGACAGATTGTAGTTGTGCACCTCGGTAAAGATAGCCGGGTCGACATCGTCGAGATCTTCAACATCTCTCACCTGCTCACCGGAAAGTGCTGCGAGTGTTTCGGACGCAGAGAAACTGACCACAGATGTATCGTTAATCCGATCAGGGTTTCCAGACTCAGGTAGGAAAACGGTGCCGAAGCTGACAAGGCCATATGTCTCGATTGCGCCCTCCGCCCAAATAACAAGGGGACGAGAACCGGCACCGATGTTGCCGTTATTCGCCACTAAATCAACAGAATATGCGGCAATATCCGCATCAGCCTCCGTATGAGCAGGCTCACCGCCATATCCAAGAATACTTCCATCATGCGTCACCACTGTGACCTTGTTTATAGATGCTGCCCCGGGATCATCGGTATTTGTCTCAATGCGGTCGATAATTACAGTGCCAGTATTGTCCAAGTTAATATTATCTGACGTTGTCCTCATCATTTCGATCAAGACATCACCGGTATTGTTCATTTGAATTAAACCGTCACTAGTCTGTACATTCAGATGGCCTGGGTTAGTGACGCTACCACCCGTGTATGTGGTCAGTGCATTGTCTGACGCACCGATACCTGTTGTTGCCGACAGGATGATGTTTCCGGCCGTGATATTGGTACCACTGGCATTAGATGTAATACGGCCATTAGCCGCCGCTACAGTTACCGCACCATTCGTTGAGGTGATTGAACTAACAGCAGCAGCGTTATCTGCCTCAAAGATAATATCGCCTTGCGCCACCACATTGGCTATATCGCTCAATCCGCCAGCATGCACGTAGACATCACCGCGAGAGTTGAGTCCGTCAATTGAGAGAACCGTCGAACCATTGTCCAAATTGACTGATTGCGCATCCATCACATTCAGCGAGCTGACATTAAGGGTGCCTGTCTGCGCTAACGCTCCATCCGTATCTATGGTCAAGCCACCTGCAGAAACATTCGAAAGATTAGTATCCGTAACATTTCTTAATGTGATATTGCTGCTCGCTGAAAGATTCAGAGCACCAGATAGTCGATTAGCATTATTCAGTTCAATACTTCCATTGAGTGTTTCGAGGTGCAATCCGGCAGCAGACGTCAGTGCTGCACCATCGGTGATATTTCCACTATCAGCTGTCAGGAAAAGATCGCCTGAGAGATTATTCAGTGCATCAATGCTCATCCCATTCGCATCGACGATGTAGATATCACCACTAGCGTTGGCAATACTCAGATTATCGAC
>JBNLAT010000043.1:0-23606 GCA_050302275.1 Thiohalomonadaceae bacterium
AAAACGTCAGGGGCGAACCGGATTCTTCGCGTGCTCGCCAACCACCGTCGTCCACGGGCGGATCTGCCAGCTCTTCACCACGTTGTTGATGACATAGGGATCATGGCGCACGAACTCCTCGGCCACTTCGGGTCCGTCGCAATCGAAGATGATGACCGCGCCACAGGGGGGTTCGGTGATGGCGCCGCCGAGGAACAGTTCTCCGCGTTCCTGCGCGGCCCAGGCGTAGGCCAGATGCGCGGCGCGATGCGGTTCGCGGCGCTCCAGGTAGTCGTCCGTGTATTCGTAGATCACCAGAAAATGCATGGGTCGTCTCCTTGGTTGGCGGGCACCCGATCATACCCCATGCGGAGGCCTACATCTGCCGTGCCTTCTCACGCAGCTCCACGCGGCGGATTTTTCCGGAGATGGTCTCCAGTCCGATGCCGGCAACCGTCGGGGAAGGGCGGCGAAACGTTGCGTTCCGCCGCCGTGTGGTTAATGGGCATCGACCGGTACGTCGCGCCCCTCCCGATCCGGACGGATCCGGTGGCTGCTCGCCTCAGCGGTTGATGTTCACCGTCTGCGGATAGGACAGCTCCATCCGTCCCTCGACGCCGAACTCCACGCCGAAGCCCGACATCTTGCAGCCCCCGAAGGGTGCGTGCGGTTCTGCACTGGACCGAAGGTGGTGGCCGCGTCCATGCCGTCCCCCACCTGTTGCGCGGCGGCGATCCCGGCGAGCTTGACGCAGACCTGCTCCTGTAGCGCCGCGGGCACGTAGAAGCGCTTAAGAGTACCCGAGGCGTTGTGCATGATCTTCTGCCCCGTGGCGGTTGATCCGCTTCCTGCAGAGAATGTGCCCTTGAGAATCTGTACGGGCACACGCTAATCGACACATGGATGCAACGGCCTAGCAACCAGCCGACAACAGCTAGCTTGCTTGGACAATATTGGTTGACAGCGGGTTACCATGCGTTTATTGTTCATTTTTTATGAACGTTAAAGCGGATACAACCCTCTTTGGGGGACTGATCACGTCAAAAACACGCGTGCAGATTTTAATGCGCTTGTTTCTCAATCCGTTGCGAAAGGCCTATCTCCGCGAACTGGCGAACGAATTCAACACCTCACCCAGTCTCGTCAAGCAAGAACTCAATGCGTTGGAAGCATCAGGGTGGCTCGAAAGCGAGCGCTCTGGGAGACAAATATTTTTCCGGGCCAACGACCAGCACCCATTGTTTCCAGAACTGCGCTCAATGGTACACAAGGCACTGGGTATGGACAGAATCGTCGACAGCATCATTACACGTCTGGGTAGTCTTCAGGCAGCCTGGTTGATTGATGATTACGCAGAAGGAAAGGACAGCGGCATTATCGATCTTCTGCTCTACGGCGAAATTGACGCAGAGAAACTTGCGGATGTGGTGACCAAGACCGAACGGTATATTCATAGAAAAATTCGTACACTGGTCATCCCCGAATCCCAGTTTTCTGATGTTGAAATCTTATTGTCGAAGCGAAGTCACCTGCTGCTGTGGGAGGCTGGTTGATGGGATATCGCCCCTACCTCCCAATTGGGAAACCTTCAACCGGCATATCGAAGGATTTCCGAAAACTTAGATGTAGTAGCAGATCAAACATATTAATGGAGCAATATTTCGTTGCGGGCAGTGCCTATATGGCAAAGTTTTTTTGTCCATTGATACAGGGACTCGACCATGATCGTGATCACTGTTTCTGAAGCACAACACCACAAACTACACTTTAACCCATGCGGCGAATTGCTAACCAAGTAACACGTGGCAACCCAGCAACTGGTGGAGTTCTGCCCAATATTTAGGGAATAGTTTGGAGCACTGGAATGATCGTAAATAAAAAGATACTGATTACGGGTGGTGCAGGATTTATCGCCAATAAACTTATCGGGTTGTTGGCGGACCAAAACGAAATCGTCGTGTACGACAACTACACCCGAAACACGCTCAAAGATTCTATATATAACAATCACCCAAACATCACGCAGATCGAGGGAGATGTGCTGGATTTCAAGAGTCTTTCCAGTGCTATGAGCGGCGCGCAAATTGTTGTGCATGCTGCAGCCATTGCCGGGATTGACTCAACAGTCAAGTCACCTACAAACACAATGCGCGTGAATATGATCGGCACGGCAAATGCCCTCGAAGCAGCCAATCAGCAGGGAGGGATTGAACGGTTTATTGAATTTTCCACATCAGAAGTATTCGGAACCCATGCTTTTAGAGTTGATGAAGGGATGCAAACAATTACCGGAGCTGTTGGTGAGGCCCGCTGGACGTATGCAGTCAGTAAATTGGCTGGTGAGCATTTGGCCTATGCTTATTACAAGCAATACGGACTTCCGACTGTGACCGTTCGCCCATTTAACGTCTATGGACCCGGCCAAACTGGTGAGGGCGCCTTGACCATTTTTATTCGAAAGGCATTAAAAAATGAAAATTTGCTGATATTTGGAGATGGGAGTCAAATCCGAGCGTGGTGTTATGTCGATGATATGGTCGATGGCGTGATGGCGGCATTGACCCACCCAAACGCTATCGGAGAATCATTCAATATCGGCAACGCTCGCGCAGTAACCACAATATTTGGGCTTGCCGAAGCGGTCCTCAGGGTAACCAAATCCAATTCCAAAATACTTTTCCGCGATCCGCTTTCCGCGGATATTGAACTACGGATTCCCAAGGTAGACAAGGCGCGGGATCTGATCGGTTTTTCAGCCAAAATTGATCTGGAAGAGGGGATACGGAAATCAGCTGCCTGGATTATGGAAAACGCCACCTCCCTGCCTGAGTTGGCCCCGATGTTCAGGAGTTGACCTCACGTGCTTCAACTCTCGCGTCCCCACATCGATGATAAGGCAATTGCCGCCGTTGTCGACGTATTGCGCTCCGGACAGCTGGTGCACGGGGATGAGTGTCTGGCTTTCGAATCAGAACTGGCTGCTTTTCTCAAATGCAACGAGGTGGTGGTAGTGTCTTCAGGCACCGCAGCCCTTCATCTATCGCTGCTCGCTTTCGACATCGGTCCCGGGGATGCTGTGATTGTTCCCGATTTCACCTTCCCGGCCACGGCGAATGTCGTCACCGCTGTGGGCGCCAAACCGATTGTGGTCGATGTGTTACCCGGCACCTACACCATCAACCCGGAGCATCTGGCAGAAACAATCCGTACTTGGCGCGGACCCGATACCTTGCGCGCGGTAATTCCAGTTCATGAATTCGGCTGCCCAGCTGCGATGGAAGAAATTCTCGAAATTGCGGAATCACGTGGACTGATGATCATAGAGGACGCAGCTTGTGCACTCGGCGCCACTATTGGGAACCAAAAAGTAGGAACTATGGGACATCTCGGATGTTTTTCATTTCATCCTAGAAAAACACTTACAACCGGCGAGGGGGGCGCAATAGCCACCAACCAGCCTGAACTCGCCAAACGACTGCGACTTCTCCGAAATCATGGAATGGAGCGTCAGGCTCGGGGCATGACCTTTTGTGGCTTTGGGCTGAACTACCGACTAACCAACTTTCAGGCAGCACTGGGCCGGCATCAACTGCCGGAGCTCAACAGTTGGATAGAACGCAGACGCAAGATGGCCAGTCTCTATATCCAACTGTTAAAACCCCTATCTGACCATAAGTGGATTACTACCCCTCTATATGTGGACGGCCACAGTTGGCAGACATTTATGGTTGTGTTGGCGGAACAGTACGACAGAAACGACGTAATTCAATCGATGAACAAGCAGGGCATAGAAACCAATCTCGGCGCTCAAAGTATTAGCACGATAACTCGTATATCAGACAACAAGTGTCGCGTCGGAAAGAATCTCTATACCTCCGGATTGGCATTACCGCTCTACGAACAACTGGAAAACAAGGACCTTCATTTTGTGGCTGAAATACTTCGCAACACGATAACCAAATCCATGAAAATGATTGATTAATTCACACCAAATGGCCCCCAACCCAACAGACAACAGCAATTTTCTTCCGATTAAACCATATTAATTTGGCTGGAGACTCATTCGATGCGGTGTAGTGTATGCAATCATGAAATGAAGGTCTTGCCTCCATTTTTCAACTGCTCCGTAACGTCAGATAATCAATTCGTCGAATCCGATGTGGCTTACGCTGTTTGTTCAACATGCGGAAATGTTTGTATCGACCCAAAGGCTCGCATGGATCATGAACTCTTTTATAGACATAGTTATGAGCTTTTGTTGGGAGAGGATGTGGAGCCGGTATTTCAGGGCATACGACAGAGCAAACAGTCAGCCGAATTTTTGATGGAGTTTCTTGAAAACTCAAGCGACAGATCGTTCATAGACATTGGAGCCGGGAAGGGAACTTTTTTAGAAACACTGTATTTTGAGGTACCCGAAATTTGCTTTTATGGATTGGAACCGAGCAAATCCTTTCTGGAGCTTGAGAAAAAACAATTTCTAACAAAGAGCTACAACCAATTCTTTAGTCCGAAATTGTTCAAGGACCGAATTTTTGACTACGTCAGCGCGATTGGAGTGTTGGAACACGTAGATTCCCCTAGAGATTTCCTGGATGAATTGAGTCAGATAATGCACCATCAGTCCATACTGTTTATCGAGGTTCCTAACTTTCTCAACAATAAGTATGACCTGTTGACCTTCGACCACATCACCAAATTCACACCGCAGAGCCTAACCAATCTTTTTCACGCAACCGGATTTGAAGTAATTAAGCTTTCTACCGATAGAGGGGTATTCATGCGTTACCTCGTTCAAAAGGACACCAGAGCCAAAAACAAACCCATCATTACCCCACACATCCATTCCACTTTGGCGTCTTCTAAGGTAACAATTTCAAATGCTATAAAACTGGCAGAGAGGTCTCCCGGTGACAAGATTGCCGTGTATGGTCAGGGCATCATACTGAATTACCTTTTAGGTATTGGCGCCATCAGTTTTGAGTCCATAGATTGTATCATCGACGACAACCCCCTATACCACGGAAAGAAGTATAAGGACCTCATCGACATAGTGTCCTTTGAAACATTCAAACGCCAATTTAATACCCGCGATGTTTTTTTGGCGATGAACGAATGCTATCACCAGTATGTGTTACCCAAGTTGCCTGATCATAGAGTACTGGGTGCATAGGTGACCATGTGATTGTTCTTATCACCGGATCATTTGGATTTTTGGGTCGACATTGTGCCGATCGGCTTGAAGCAATTGGCGACTGGCATATCCTCAAGGGAACAACATCGTTCGAACGCAAACAAGACGGTATTTGCTTCGATACCCTGTACAGAAACATCAGCAGTGTCCTTGATCACCAGAAAGTTGACGCAATCGCGCACTTTGCTGCTGTAATACCAGCCAGTTTTTCAGAAGCGACCTACCAAAATACTTTGCTTCCTAATATGGAGATGATGAATCATCTCTATGATTTCTCGATTCAAAGCGGCATTAAAAAATTTGTTTACATCAGCACATTCGGATCAATGCAGGATCCATCCAATCTGGACGTAGCTGATTTTTATACGCTTTCTAAAATTACCGGAGAACATTTTTGTTCAATGATGTCCCGCAAAGGTATTGCGGCATCTTCCTTAAGAATCCCCTCTCCCTACGGTGAACACTCCAGAATTAAGAATGTTTTACGGATATTCATTGATAAGGCGTTGGCAGGCAACGACTTGATACTATTTGGATCCGGGACTAGAAAACAGAATTTCATATATGCTGGCGATATTGCCGGGGCAGTCGAAAAGGCACTCATGGGCAAGGCAATGGGTATTTACGACATTGTCTCTGAAAGCAGCATTTCGATGAGACATCTCGCAGAAATGGTGATTGATCTAACCGGCTCACAATCGAAAATTGTAGTAAGTGATCAAGAGGATCCCCAAGAGAGTTATCAACCGGTATATTCCTATGCCAAGGCTTACGCGGATTTCGGTTTCAAGCCTGAAACTACTCTCGCGGAAGGCCTGAAGAAATACATAGCCTGGATTAAGTCCCAATGAAATTTGCGGTGATATCCGACATTCATTCCAATCTTGATTACCTGAATACCGTGCTGCGAGCTATCAAAGAGCACGGTATTCGCGAGGTACTCTGCGCCGGTGATTTGATTGGGTACTACAACTCCCCGAATGAAGTTATCGAATTACTGCGCAACGAGAATATTCCCTGCATAAAAGGCAATCATGAAAAGTATGTGCTGGGGGAACTGAGCTTCGATCAATCCAAGGAAGCCGCTTACGGGATAACTAGGCATCGCAGCCAGCTCACCGTGGAAAACTCCGAGTTTTTACACCATCTGCCAGATCATCGAGAAGTTGCTTTCGGCACTAGTGTTGCCTTCCTCACGCATGCATTACCCGGAGACCCAGAGGCCTACCTATATGAGGCGCGCTCCATAGACCGAGCCTCCATCAGGCAATTCGATTTTTATCTATTTGGACACACACATATTCCTATGATTGCTTACCACTACGGAACGTGCCTGGTGAACCCTGGTTCGGTGGGACAGCCTCGCGATCGCACAACCAGACCCTCGTTTGCTGTCGTTGATTTTTCGAATCAATCAGCTTCGATTGTCAAGGTTGAGGTTGACGTAGCGAAATACACGGCCAAGCTGAGGCAGTTAAAACTTGAGAACTCACTGATAGATATTCTCGAAAGAGAAAAAGATGGCACAAATTAATATCCTTGTTTTGGGAGTTGGTGGTGGAGGCGTTGGGGAGCAGATCCTTAAAGCTCTTCATATGACCACACATATCGAAACCTTCAAGATAGGCACGGATATCTCTGATTTCACCTCAGGAAAGCGCTTCCTGGACGAATTTTATATTATGCCTAGCGCCAATTCCCCGGAATACAAAGACAGATTGTTAGAAATTATCGACAAACACAAAATCCAGTTTGTTTTTCCGGGGTCTGAGCCCGAGATGATATTTCTCTCTGAGAATCGTTCGCTGCTAGAAAATCGTGGTATTTCACATTCATTGAACACTAAGCAGGTAATCTCTACTTGTTCGAACAAATATGCGTGTTATACCAAACTTGAAAATGAAGGGTTGGTCGTACCAAGGTATAAGAAGATAGATGGGGTTCAGGATATCAGCGATATTGACTTTTTCCCGATCATCTTAAAACCCAATGTCGGCTCTGGCGGCTCAGCCAGCGTCCATCTTGCTACAGACATGGACGAATGTGAGTTACTGGTAAGGTACATGCTCAAAAATGGAATTGATATCGTAGCCCAGCAGTACGTTGGGGACCATGCCCAAGAATACACGATTGGCGTCAATTCTGACCACAACGGACAGGTAATGGGCAGCATAGCAATCAAAAGAAGATTAACCAACGCTCTTTCCACTCGCAGCGTGATAAAGCGCAACCAGTGTCTTTATATGATTTCATCCGGGCTCTCTCAGGGAGAAGTTTGCCACAGACCGACACTGCAGGCGCAGGCTGAGAGAGTTGCCATTGTTCTAGATTCAAGGGGACCAATTAATGTGCAGTGCCGTGAAGTAGATGGCGCATTGATGTTGTTTGAAGTCAATCCGCGCCTCTCCGGGACCACGGCTCTGCGAGCAATGGCCGGTTACAATGAACCGGAGGCATTGATTCTCAAATATGTTCTGGGCCAAGAACTCGAATTAAAAGAGTACAGGGAAATGAGGATTGCGAGAACGGTCGAGGAAATCGTGGTGTAGAGAAATTCATGGACAGAAATACTGACATTCGCGGGACTCCCTCAGAATGACAAACTATACGTTGTTTGACTGCAGACCTGTGAAGCGGAAATGTTCTTTCTATAGTGGACATTTAAAATATACGCTTACCCAATGTCCAAATTGGCTTGTAGATACGAAACATGATTTCAAGTAAAAACAAATCAACCAATTTTGTAAACTCAGATAGTGATTTCACCTTAAGTCACTACCGCCAGTTACTGGATATTGCAATCAGTTCATATACGGTAGTCGATTATTCAGAGATTCCGTTCGGAAGTCGATTTCTTCTCTGGCGACACGATGTTGATCTTTCGCTCAACCGTTCATTGGCATTGGCAAAAATAGAACACGAACAGGGTCTTAAGGCCACCTATTTCATCAACCCCCATTCTGAGTTTTACAACATAGCCGAAACCAAGCAGCATGCGATTGTGAAGGACATCATAGGTTTGGGGCATGATCTGGGTGTACATTTCGATGCCGCTTACTTCCAAACCCGGGACGAGGAGGAATTGCATTGCTTGGTGACACACGAAGCGGAGCATCTTGCTGATCTGTTTCAGGTTTACCCTTCAGCTTTTAGTTTCCACAATCCGACAGAACAGCATTTGACTTGCGAGGCGGACTCCTACGGCGGTCTGGTCAACTGTTACTCAAGGCGATTTAAGGAGGAGATCGGATATTGTTCAGACTCCAATGGTTACTGGCGATATGAACGCCTGCATGATGTGCTGCTGAAGAATAATGGAAATGGGTTACAAGTCTTGACACATCCTGGTTGGTGGCAGAATGTTCCCATCACCCCGCGCCGGCGGATTTTCCGTGCGGCTTACGGGCGCGCTGCAGCTACCATGCAATACTATGATACGCATCAGGTTGTTCACGGTCGCATCAACCAGATGGGAAAGGCGTCTCAACTCCATGAGCTCAAGACAACGGTCTTGGCAAACAACGACTTTGCGCTTTGCGATTACCTGTGGAACCAGGGCTATTTCACCACCCTACTGCTCGAACTTTGGCGTATTCATGAGCAACAAATCGCTAGAATCTGCTCGGCTTATCTAACAAAAAAATGGAACGCACCTGTCACCGAAGTAAACCGTCTCTTAGGGCAATTCAGATGTTTGATAGCCGGATGGGTGGTGTTTGACACCATCTTCAGCGGACAGTGGACGACCGCAGCCGGAATCAGTGAACCGGAGTACCTGCCTGGAATTGAACTGCGTGATCAACTCTTTCACGGTGGAGAGGACATCGAAACGGATCATATTGAGGACCGATGCGTTGCATTGTGCTGCGTCATGCTTCACCTTGCCGACTGGTGGGCGAATAAGCAGGTAGCTCTTGCTGATCACGTCGCTGACAATTCTTCAGGACAACTCACGGACCTCGCTGCGGATGGTTTCCTTGGAGAATTGTCCGTAGATACTGTCATGGAGCCAAGGATTGAAAACTCGATGCTGCGCGCGCTTTGGCAGCGTTTAAACCAAGTAGTTCAGGGTGGGTGAGAAGATGTCAGTTCGACTGTTGGTTCTGTGTACCATGGCCGCCGGTCTAGATTCGGTTGCCGAAGTGATACGGAGAGGAGGTGAAATCGAGGCCATCGTCGGGCTGGATCCATCGGTTGCCGATCCAACTCTGATCAGCGGGCTGGTGGACGTCGCAATATTTGCCCGAAAATGGAATATTCGCCACCTGTACGTCAGCCAATATGACCTGTTGGCAACCGCGGACCAGAACGCGATAAGTGAACTCTCATATGACCTGGTTTGGGTAGCCGGGTGGCAGCGACTAATCCCGACCTGGCTAATTGATCAGGCGCCAATGGGCGCTGTGGGGGGGCACGGAAGTCCGGATGGCATTCATGGAGGCAGAGGAAGATCACCTCAGAACTGGGCAATCATGTTGGGTTGCCAGCGATTTGATCTTGCCTTGTTCAAAATCACACCGGGTGTTGACGATGGGCCCGTCGTGTTGCAGCGATCATTTTTCTATAATGAAACCGACGATATCTCCACAAGCTACAAAAAAACTGCCCTCTGCCTCGGCGACATGATGACTGAAGTGATTAATAATCCGGCACTCATGGACAAAGCGGCGGTTCAATCTGATGAGGCGTTCTATTATCCACAAAGAAGACCTGAGGACGGTTATGTGGACTGGTCGCTCAAACAACGTGAGATTTATGCACTCTGCAGGAGCTTGACCAGGCCATACCCCGGGCTTCGGGCGTCGCAGGAAAGCCATGAAATTTCCATATGGAAATGTGTCCCATTTGATGACGTGGTAAGAAGTGAACCCGGCACGATAGACTTTGTTTTTGAAGACGACACTTTTCTGGTGAGCTGCGGGGATGGGCGGGTCTTGCTCAGTGAAGTGTCAAGCTCTTCTGCGTGGCGCCCCGTAGCCAATACAAAGCTACGGGGAAAATCTTTGCGGGAGACGATCAACAACATAATCGATCGTCATCGGATCAAATCACCTGGTTTTCAGATTGCCATGCGAATAGCCAATTATGGCGACCGAGAAACCTAAACGAATCTTAATTGCTCCGGTAGAAATCGCGGGATACTACCGAAATCTTGCTGAAGGACTTCGTCTCATCGGAGCTGATTGTGATTTCGTGCCCTATACGGAACATCGCTTTTGTTACAGCCCGGATTCCAATTCACCATTTTTGATTAAGGCAGCAAAAGCGTTCCGACGATTTGGCGCCAGATCAAAACATATTTTACCCATCACGTTACTGATTGAGTTGTTCTCAAAAGCTTTCATCCGAACGTGGTCATTTGCCGCAATTTTCAAATACGATGTATTTATTTTTGGGTACGGTCAATCACTTTGGCCAAAACACAATCTGGATATTTGGCTACTCAATATTCTCGGCAAGACCGTAATACTGAATTTGGCCCACGGCAGCGAGGCCAGGCCTCCCTATATCAACGGCGGGTATCAGAGCCCAGATGGATTCATTCAACCATCCCCAGAATTTTTGTACAAAAAGTCAAAACGAATAAGATCCAAAGTTCAATTTTTGTGTAAGCATGCGAAGTACATCATTGGGGCTCCATTCAGCACCTCACAGTTTGCTGAAACAAAACTTGTTAATATTTTTCATCTCGGCACACCGGTCAGCTTCGCCACTAGTTACCAGAAACAAGAGTCCAGCGATCGTGATGATCATTCCGAAAACAATCTGACAGTTCGCATTCTTCACTCTCCCAGCCATTCTGCTGCAAAAGGCAGCGTGATTATTGAAGAAGCGATCAAGAATTTGAAGAGAAAGGGATACCAGATTGACTTGGTAATCATTCAAGATCAACCCAACGCGGAAGTCATCAGACAAATCCGACGCTGCGATATGGTTGTCGATCAGATCTATTCCGATACCCCCATGGCGGCATTTGCAACCGAAGCGGCCTATTTTGGCAAGCCTACGGTAGTTGCCGGTTATCGCCTGGAAGAGCTTCGGCGCTTTGTACCCGATGAGCTGTGGCCCCCTTCAATGGTTTGCCATCCAGACCACATCGAATCAGCGATTGAGTCAATGATTACCGACCGTGGCAAACGATACCGTATCGGCGCCGCAGCACAAAAATTTATTCAGCAACGATGGCACGCTGCCGAAGTAGCCAAACGCTACCTGAAAATCATCGAGGGAAACATCCCTGAAGACTGGTGGTTTGATCCTCGCGACATTGAATATCTTGAGGGATTCGGTCAATCCATCGAGCTTAGCAGAAGAAATATTTCTCTACTGGTAAAGACGTATGGAACAGACTCTCTACAGTTGACCCACCGTCCGAAACTTGAAACATCCTTTTTGGAGTTTGCCCAGGCCAAGTGAGTAACAGATGCTTAGAGCCTTTTTAAAAGATAGCGCGATCTATTCAGTACCCACACTGGTGTCTCGCGGGCTTGCACTCCTTCTGATTCCTCTGTACACACGCGTACTCACTCCAGGTGACTATGGATCACTTGATCTATTTACCGTGTTTGCCGGCATAATTAATCTGACGATCGCGCTAGAGGTGTCTCAGGCAGTTGCCCGTTTTTACACCAGCGAAGACTCACCGGTAATTAAAGTTTTATACGCATCCACGGCTCTTTGGTTCACGATGATGTGTTATACCGCCTTCGCTCTGCTGACACTCTCGTGCTCGAGTCTTCTATCCGATGTCGTCCTCGGGCAGCCCGCAATGGAAAGCGCATTCCAGATTGGAATTATTTACATTTGGGCAAACGGTATTTTCTATCTCATCCAGAACCAGTTTCGCTGGGAACTTCGAGCGAAACAGTATGCGATCGTTAGTCTCTTGATGTCTTTTGTAACCGCAGGCGTTTCGCTGTGGTTCGTATATGGCCTGAGTTGGGGCCTGGAGGGTCTATTAGGTGGCATGGCAATTGGCTGCCTAATCAGTGCTGCAATCGGTCTGTGGTGGCTTCGTGCCAGTTTTCAGCTCCGCTTTGCTCTGCCGCAACTTCGCGAAATGCTGGCCTTCTCTACTCCACTGGTGTTTTCTGGTGTGGCTGTTTGGATCAGTTTGTACGTTGACCGGGTAATGATTAACCACTACCTCTCAGTCCAAGAAGTTGGCGTTTACGGTATCGGCTATCGTGTGGCATCCATTTCCAGCCTAGTGATGACGGGATTTCAGGGCGCCTTGACCCCGCTAGTGTATGCCCACTACCGAGACGCAAACACCCCAAACCAGTTGGCGCGTATTTTTCGGCTGTTTCTGGCCTTCGCTCTGCTTATATTCTTGGGCCTATCTTTATTTTCCAGGGAGATCGTTCACATTCTGACCACAACCTCCTTTTATGACGCTTCTGCAGTGGTTATCTATCTGGTTCCTGCGTTACTCCTTGCCAACATGTACATTTTTGCGCCAGGAATTTCTATTGCCAAGAGAACTCACTATTTTATTTGGATCAATATTGGAGGTGCCGTTCTGAATTTCGGGCTGAACGCCATTTTCATACCAGCTTTGGGCATTGTGGGGGCCGGAATTGCTACCGCCTCGGGTTATCTGGCCGTTTTCTGTATCCACATGATCATCAGTCAGCGGCTCTATTATGTCCCGCACAACTGGCTATCTACTTTGAGCTGTGTTGTCCTCGCCATGGCTATCGCATTGTGGTTACCGACTCTTGATCATGATCCCCATTGGCGATGGTGGCTGAATTTTTTTGCCATCCTGCTTTTTTCTGGATTTATGATAGCAGCAGGTCTGATTCGACCATCAGAACTTAGACAGGGAATCCAGCTGGTGAGAAACTCCATTGCGCGCCAGCTACGGTCTCCCGGACCACCCGAATTGAAGTAAGGCAAGGCTGATCGACCACTCATAACAATTGTGCATTACCGTTATTGGTGCATGATCCTTCTGAAGCAATCAGCATTGATACCAACCGGATTTACATGTTGCTGTTCCAGGAATGGTCTCAGCTTGGCCTGACTGGATTCTTGGCGTGCTCGCCAACCACCGTCGTCCACGGGCGGATCTGCCAGCTCTTCACTACGTTGTTGATGACATAGGGATCATGGCGCACGAACTCCTCGGCCACTTCGGGTCCGTCGCAATCGAAGATGATGACCGCGCCACAGGGGGGTTCGGTGATGGCGCCGCCGAGGAACAGTTCTCCGCGTTCCTGCGCGGCCCAGGCGTAGGCCAGATGCGCGGCGCGATGCGGTTCGCGGCGCTCCAGGTAGTCGTCCGTGTATTCGTAGATCACCAGAAAATGCATGATATGGTTCCTCTCTGGTTGGTTTTCCGGGGGTGCAATCCGGTTTGTGATTCAGCAATGCCTTTATGCTGAATTCGGATCAATGCTCGGAATTCTACACCGCACCGACGGAGACTGGTGGAATGCGGGTTAGGTGCAAAGAATACGGTGATCCTGAGATCGCGGCCTACTCAGCGGCAGCCTTTATCATCCAGCATCGTTCTGACACTCTGTTCGAGAGGCTGAAGATACTTTTCCATGACCGTCACCACTGTGTGCGGATCGATCGTTCCCAGGTAGTTGTGCACTAGAATGTTGCGAAATCCGCTGATTTCCCGCCAGGGTATTTCACTGAAACGACTCTTCCTGTCTTCTGGAAGCAGCTGCGTGGCTTCTGACAGCGTTTGCAAATTCCTTAATGCCGCGTCGTACAGGATCTCATCCTCAACGATGTTGCCGCGTGCCTGAATGCGCCGGATCCTGGCGATAGCGTCCAAAATATGCAGAGCATATGGTTGCCAGGGTTTGCTCACAATGTCACGGCTTCCTGCATGACATAGGTGCGGAGGTGTGGACTCAACTCGTGCTCTGGCACGACATCCACTTTCCGATGAAGCAGCTCCGCAAGCCGGTCGGTGAACGGCAGACGCTGAGTGAACAAATCATAGCCCTGGGAAAACTCCACCAGAAAATCGACGTCGCTATCGGGAAGATCTTCCCTTCTGGCTACAGAACCGAAGACACGGATATTCCGGGCGCCATATTGCCTTCCCAGCGCCTCTATTACTTCTTTTTTGTCGTGGAGTTCGTCCAATAGCATATTGATACCCAACTTCGGTAAAGCATAACCGCTATTCGAGTCGCTGCGCCAGAAGAGCCGCGCCCCTACCGCTGCCCTGAGACGGTATGAATCGGTCAGGCCGATAGTGCCACTGTAGGAATCCGTAACCTTCTGAGCAAGCGGGTTACAGACTGCGAGCCTCCTCACGCAGCTACACGCTGCGGATTTTTCCGGAGATGGTCTCCAGTCCGATGCCGGCGTCGTTGCCGCCCAGCTCCAGGGGCAGGCGCTTGAGAGTACCCGGGGCGCTGTGCATGATCTTCTGCCCCATGGCGATGGAACCGGTAAAGCAGATCTTCTGAATGCGGCGGTGGCTGCTCAGTGCCGAGCCCACCGCACCGCCGCCGGTCACGGCGTTGACCAGTCCCGGCGGCGCCACCTGGTTGATCAGCTCGATCAGCTTCAGCGTACCGAGCGGCGTCAGCTCCGAGGGTTTGCAGACCACGACATTGCCGACGCGGATGGCGGGCATGATGTACCGCGTGCCACGCGCCGCGGCGCCTTCAGGTGAGCGTCATCACGTCGCGCGGCAGGCGCGCAATGATGCGCTCGGCGGTGTTGCCGCGCAGGGCCGCGGTGAGGCCGCTGCGCGCCAGGGTCCCCACCACCACGATGTCGGCGTCCAGGCGCTCGGCGGTCTCGGCGATCACTTTGTCCGGTGCGCCCACTTCCACGTGCACGTGGTCGTTGGCCACGCCCGCCAACTCCAGCAGCAGGGCGCGGTCCGGAAAATCCTCCAGGTCGCGGCAGGCGTTGACCACGTGCAGCGCCGCGCCGTAGCGCGCCGCCATCCAGCGGGCACGGTCGGCGATGCGCCGGTTGAGCCGCGCGTAGTCCGGCGACTCGCTCTGCGCCTTGAGCGCGGCGAGCACCACGCGGCGCTGTTCGGGCGCGCCGGGGCGCACTGAGAGCACCGGGCAGCGCGCGCCGCGCAAAAGCGTCCAGCGCGCATCGCTGAAGAGTTCGCGCCGCGTCCCCACGGGGGCCTGGGCGGGCACTAGGATGAGATCGGCGTCGAAGGCATTGGCCTGCTCCAGGATGGCGCTGCGTGCCGCGCCGGCCCACAGCAGTTCGCAGCGCCAGGCGATGCCCGATGCCTCCACCGCGTCGAGCAGGGTGTCGAGCCACAGGCGGTTGCGGCAGACCGGGCGCGCCGCCCCCTCGGCATCGGGGTCCGGGGTCACCAGCACCAGCAGTTCGGCGTGGGGCTGGCGGATGCGCGCGGAGATGAGCGCGCGCGCCAGGGCCGGGTGGTCGTCGGCGGCCGGATCGACCAGGGCGATGAGGCGTTCGGGACGGGCGGGATCAGCGGTCATGTGGGCTCCTCAGCGGGTGACGCTGGCCAGGGCGTCGCGACGTTCGCGCTCCTGCGCCACGTAGGCCAGCCACTGCTGGGCCACCTTGCGCGAGCGCTGGTCCTTTGCCGCCTCGGCGAAGGCCTCGCCGGCGGGTTCCAGCTGGTTGAGATTGAACTGCGCCATGCCGAGCATGACGTAGGCCTGATCGGGACGTTTCAGCCCCCCCTTGCGCAGGCCCGCCTGCAGGGCGCGCGCGGCGTGGTCCCAGCGTTCGAGATTGATGTAGGACTGCGCCAGGCGCAGCGACAGTTCGCCGTCGGTGGAGAGTTCCGCGGCCCGCTGCAGCGGCGCGATGGCCGCCTCATACTCGCGCGCCTGGTACCACGCCTGGGAGAGCAGGCGCAGGTTACGCTCGCCCGCCTCCACCAGGCCGTCGGCCACCGCCTTGTCGAGCACCCGGGCGGCCTTGAGCGGCACCTCGTGGAGCAGGAACAGGTTGGCCAGGTTCACCACGTCGCGGCCCGCCGTGAGGTAGCCCCCGTCGTAGAGCGCCTCCATCACCGCCAGCTGCTTGCGCGTGTCGCCCATCTCGCTGTAGGCACCGGCGAGCGTGCGCAGGTACTGCTCGCGCGGGTAGAGCTGCACCAGCTCCTTGAGCACCGCGGCCATGGCCGGGTAGTCCTTCAACTCGTAGTGGATCACGCGCAGCAGCAGCAGCCAGTTCTCTTTGGGCGGTTTGCCCTGGGCGCGGTAGAGCTCGATGCCCTTGCGCACCGGATCCAGGGCCTCGCGGTACTGCTGGAGCTGGAAGTGCGCCTGACCGAGCAGCAGGTAGACGTCGGCCGAGGGCTGCGCCACGGCACGCACCAGGCGCTGCACGGTGGCGAGCGCGTTGTGGTAGTCCTCGATGGTGAAGTAGAGCTGGCTGAGCGTGGTGAGCGTGCTGCTGACGATCGCCTCGGGCACCTTCTCCTGCTTCAACACCTGGTTGTAGGCGGCAATGGCCTCCTTGTAGCGCTCCTGCAGGTAGAGGGTGTAGGCGGTGTAGTTCCACGCCTGGGCCGCCTCGTAGTCGCTCAGGCGGCTGCGCGCGCGCACCTTCTCCAGCACCGCCAGCGCCTCGGGGTACTGTTTGTTCTCCACCAGTTCCTGGGCCGCCTGCAGCTCCTTGTAGACCTGCTGGCTCATGGCCGCGGTGACCTTGGTCTGCTGCTCCTGCGCCGCCAGCGGCGCGGCCAGCCCCAGGGCGCAGGCGAGCGTGGCGCCGCAGGCCAGTCGGCGGGCGGTGCCCGCACAGCGTATCGCTTTCAGCATGCCGGTTGCGCCCCCGTCATTTTTCGATCTTGAAGGTGATCTTGTTCTGCACGCCGGGCACCTCCATGGCGACACCGTCGATCACCCGTGGCTTGTACTTGAACTTCTCCGCGGCGCGCGTGGCGGCATCGTGAAAGAGTTCGGATTTGGGTTCGGAGTCCACCACCCGCACGTCGCGCACGGTACCGAGCCTGGTGACGGTGAACTCCAGGATCACCCAGCCCTCGATGCCGCGCGAGAGCGCGCGGCGCGGATAGACCGGCGCCACCTTGACGATGGGCAGGTAGTCGCCGTCACCCGTGGAGAGGCTGAAGCCGGAGGCCGAAACCTTGATGTCGGTCTCCACGTTCACCGAACGCACGGCGATCTTCTCCGCCGTGGGCTTCACCTGGTCGAGTTCCGGGGCCGGAGGCTCGGGCGGCGGCGCCTCCGGGGGTGGCGGCTTGCGCGGCTTCTGCTGCTTGCGCTGCACGATCTCCTCGCGCTTCAGGCGCACGAAGTCGACCAGGTGGCCGCTGCGCGACTCCTGCAGCCCGCGCTCGCCGGTGGTGATGAGGTACTGCATGGTCCAGAACAGCGTCAGCGTCACCGCGCCGGCGGCGACGAAGCCGCCCAGCAGGCGCATCAGCGCCTGCAGGCGCGGCGCGGCGGAAGGGGCGAGCGCGGCCTGGCCCATGCCTACTCCTGCGCCGCGATGGCGATGTTGAAGACGCCGGCCTGGCGCGAGGCGTCCATCACCGCCATCAGCGTCTCGGTCTTGGAGTCGCGGTCGGCCTGGATCACCACCGAACCCTGCGGGTTCTCGGCGTGCAGGCGTTCGATGTTGGGCCGCACGCTGCGCGCGTCGACCTTGCGCCGTTCGATCCAGATCTGGTTCTTGTCGTCGATGGCCACCAGGATGTTGGCCTTCTCCTGCTTCACCGCCGTGGCCGCGTCGGGGCGGTTGACGTCGATGCCCGTCTCCTTGACGAAGGTCGCCGTGACGATGAAGAAGATCAGCATGATGAACACCACGTCGAGCATGGGCGTGATGTCGATCGCCGAGTCATCCTCGTCCTGAATAATACGTGCTCCGATTCTGCGCATGATGTCTGCCTTTAATGGTCCATCGTCATGTGTTCACTGAGCAGCGCGCGTTCGCGCTGCGCCTTGCGCTGCAGCCAGGCGTTCATGAAGACGCCGGAGAGCGCGGCCACCATGCCGGCCATGGTGGGGATGGTGGCCTTGGAGACGCCCGCCGCCATGGAGCGCGGATTGCCCGAACCGGAGATCGACATCACCTCAAACACCTCGATCATGCCGGTCACCGTGCCGAGCAGACCCAGCAGCGGACAGAGCGCCACCATCGACTTGATGAGCGGCAGGTTGCGCTCCAGGCCCATGGCCACCGCCGAGATGAGCTGCTCGCGCACTTGGTGGGCATGCCAGCTGCGCCGCTCGGCGCGGGCCTCCCACTGTTTGATGGCATCCAGCCACTCGTCGCGGTGGCGGGTGTAGACGTAGATCATCCGCTCCAGGATCAGCCCCCACATCACGAAGGTGAGCAGGCCGATGGCGAGCAGCACGTCGCCGCCCAGCTCGACGAAGCCCTGCACCGACTCCAGCGAGAGGCGCAGAGGCTCGGGCAGCAGCAGCAGAAAATCGCTGAAGCTGAATCCCATGGTCTCAGGCCCGCGCGCCGGCCAGCCGTTCGGCCTGGCGTGCCACCATGCCCGCGGCCTGCTCCTCCAGGATCTGGCCCAACCGCTTGGCTGGGCTGGAGGCGAGCGTGTGCAGCAGCACCGTGGGGATCGCCACGCACAGCCCCTGCACCGTGGTCACCAGGGCCTGGGAGATGCCGCCGGCCATGAGCTTGGGATCGCCGGTGCCGAACAGGGTGATGGCCTGAAAGGTGATGATCATGCCGGTCACCGTGCCCAGCAGGCCGAGCAACGGCGCCACCACGGCGATGATCTTGAGGAACATCAGGCCGCGATTGAAGCGCGGCACCTCTTTGAGGATCGCCTCGCCGAGCTTCAGCTCCAGGGATTCGATGTCGGCCTGGGGATTGTCGTGGAAAACCTTCAGCACGCGCCCGAGCGGATTGGCCCCGGCCTGCTCCGGCTTGCGGGCCTGGGCTCGTACCTTGATGCTGGTGAGCGTCAGGGTGAGCACCCGTTCCAGGGCCAGGAGCAGCGCCACCGCGCCGAGGGCGAGGATGACGTAGCCCACCACGCCGCCCTGCTCGATGCGCTCGATCAGGCTCGGCGACTGCACCAGCAGGGAGAGGATCTGGCCGCGCGAGGGATCCAGGCCGAAGCGCACCAGGCCCGAGCTGGCCTGGGTCAGGTCCTGCGCCCCCTCCAGAAAGCGGTCCTGCGGCTGGCGGCCCAGTTCCAGCAGGCGGCCGGTTTCGGGCACAAAGCTCAGGTAGCGGCCGGTCGAGACCATGTTGAAGACCCCCACGCGCGTCACCGGGCGCTCAACCTCGTCACCCGCGGCGGTCACCAGGGTGGCCGGAAAGCGCACCACCTTGCCCGATTCGGTCATCTCGCGCTGCAGTTCGAACCAGAGCCGCTCGATGTCCTCCAGGGAGGCGAGCTTGCTGGTCTGGCCCATCTTCTGCGCCAGCTCGGTGAGGAAGGCCGAGCGCTCGGGGAACTGCACCTGGGTGAGCGAATTCTCGAACTGGCCGCGCGCGTCGCCGGCGGCCTGCTGCAGCACGCCGAACAGCTCCTTGAGCGAGCCCAGGCGGTTCTTCAGCTGCTCTTCGAGCTGCTGCACCTTCACCTCGTTGGCCTCGAACTGTTTCTCCAGCTGCTTGCTGCGCGCCTCCTCGCGGCCCTGCTCGTCGCGCGCCTCGCGCAGCAGCGTGGCCTGGCGCGACTTGTCGCGGCTGAACTCGGCCTCGCGCTCGCGCGCCTCCTTGCTGTCCTGCACGCGGCCCTGCTCGACCTGCTGCAGCAGCTTGTCGAGCGACACCGCCTCCTGCGCGGCCAGTGGTCCGGCCAGCAGTCCCAGTACCAGTGCGCCCGCCAGGCGCGTCACCATCGACTTCATCATTTCAGCTCCTTCGCCGCCGCCACCGGCAGCATCAGCAGATCGGGCGCCACCTGCTTGCGCGCGATCCGCAACCCCTGCGCCACGGAGCTCTTGTAGGCCTCCGACGGCAGTTCCACCCACTTCCAACTGCCCCGGTCCCAGGCCCCGGTGTGCGCCCCGCCCACGGTCTGGTAGAGCAACGCCACACGGCCCACGCGCAGGAAATCGACTTCGCGCGCCTTGCCGTCCACCTCCAGGCTGCCCTTGTAGGCTTCGATGGTGCGGCCGAAGTCGTTCTCGATCTGGTAGGCCTCGATGACGCGGCGGAACTTCTCCGCGGCGGTCACGTCGGCGCGCTCCAGCAGCTCGCGCAGGCCGGCGACGCGCGCCTTGCGCTCGGCCAGCAGGAAGGGCACGTCGAGTTCGATGAACTTGTCCAGGCCGTCGATCATGCGCACCATCAGCGGCACGATCTGGCGCTCGATCAGCGAGACCTGGGAGATCGACTCCTGCAGGTCGGTCATCTCCTGCAGCTGGTTGTCGATCTGCTTCTGCAGCAGGCCGTTGTAGACCTTCAGTCCGTCCACCACCTTGGTGACCGTCTTGTAGTCGCGCAGCAGCACGTCGGTCTGGTCGCTCAGCTTGTCGACCCGCTGCTGGGCCGCCTTGCCCTCCTGGGTGCGGGCCTCGCCCACGGCGACGATCTTCTCCACCGGCTCGCCGGCCGCCCAGGCGGCACTGGCCAGCAGCAGGCCGCCACCGGCGCACAGCCGCCGGAGCCACGGATTTCGGACTGGTCTCTTCGACATGGATGGACTCTCCTGATGGGTTCCTGTGGCCCGCCGCAGCGGACCGTGATTCCGGTGATTCAACAGACCGGCGCCGCGTCCGCGCGGCGCGCCTCGGGGTAGTAACACATGTAGCCGTGGGTGCAGTGCGCCGGCTCCTCGCGCAGCGCCTGGGCGTGGCGTGCCGCCGCCTGCGCGCCGTGATCCCGCCAATGCACAAGCACATCGCGTACCAGCCGGACGTTGGCCAGCTTGCGCACCGATCCCGCGTCGCGCCCGGCAATCTTCAGGTAGCCCACACCGGCCTCGGCCAGGGCACCGATGGCGCACAGGCCGCAGGGGCCGTAGGGCAGCCCGCCGGCGGTGCTGGCGCTGCCGCAGCCCATGCGGTACCACTGCCAGCGGCGGTAGTCGGCATCGTTCTCCGCCAGGGCCTCGCGTTCGCCGGCGGCCAGCGCGGTGCCATCCAGGCGCACGGTCTCCACACGGTAGTCATCGATGCAGATCGCCCCGCCCAGGTGGTTGGGCAGGTGCAGGGTGTGGCAGGCGCCCTCCTCGTAGATGCAGCCGTCGTTGAGGACGAAGGCCTCATAGGCCAGATCCGGCGCGCACGCCGTCATGGCGGCCATTTCGCGCAGCTGCAGGAAGCGCGGGTAGATGATGCGCGCCGCCCCGAGGCCGCGGCAGAAATCGATCATGCCGCTGTTGCGGCAGGAGGCCACGGAGCTGACGTGAATCTCCAGGGGCGGGGCGTCGGCGCCCACGGCGGCGAGCAGCGGCAGGTCGCCGATGATCACCGCGGCACCGCCCATGTCGGCGAATTCGTGGACCAGGGCGAGCAGGCTGGCGTGCTGCGCATCGGCGTAGTGCTGGCCGTTGAGGGCGAGCGACAGCGGCCGCCCGCAGGCGCGCGCCGCGGCCACCGCCGCCTGCAGCTCGTCGAGCGACTGCAGGTTGGAGAAAAGCCGCCGGCTGGTGGCGGCGTTGTGGAACCGCTCCACCCAGGCGGGCGGCACCACGCCGCAATAGAACTCGTCGGCGCCGGCCGCCGCCAGCGGGGCGATCTCCGCGACCTGGCTGATGGGGGCGACGATCTTCACAGCGCCAGCGTCCCGTGGATGACCCGCGCCACCCGGCCGTCGGCGGCCGCCCCAGCCAGGGCCGCGCGCATGCCGTCGTCGTGGGCGTAGAGCAGGGTGTTGCCCCAGTGCGCGGTGGGCAGCTCGCGGCCGTGGGCGCTGTCGCGGCGCATGGGTTGCAGGTAGTCGAGGCACTCGTGGCGGCAGCCGTGTCCGGGGGCGAACTTGCGCGCCGTGGGCTGGTGCAGCGAACCGATCTGGCAGACCCGTCCCTTGGCGGCAAACCCCACCTCGGCATGCACCCCCAGCTCCAGCCCTTCGACCTCCAGGTCTCCGGCCCGGGCGAAGGGCGGCACGTCCATCTCCAGGCGCGTCACGGCGAAGCGGCGCAGCAGCGCCACCAGCGCCGCCGAACCGGCATGCCCCGGGTAGAGCCGCGCCCACACGGGCGATTCCAGGCGCGGATCCTTGACCATCTTGCAGAGCAGCCGCCCGGCCACCGGGCGCAGCGCGCCGAACCCGTCGGCGACCCGCTGCAGCACCCCCCAGTCGTTGACGATCACCTCGCTGCCCGCGGGCAGGCGCGCCAGCAGGCGCTGCAGCTGCGCCAAGCCGGCGTCCCCCACCATGGGCGTCACCAGGGCCGCGGCCACGCCCAGGCCGTCGGCCACCGCGAGCAGACGCTCGAGGTCGGCGGTAGCGGGCAGCAGGCGTTCGCAGAATTCACTGCCCAGGCGCAGCTGCGCCAGCGGCACGCTGCCAAGGCCGGCCAGCAGCGCCTCGGGCGGCAACGTCAGCAGGCGCGGATCGTGCAGCGCCAGATCGTGGCACGGCGGCCGGGTGGCCTGGGGTACGGGTCTAACCGCTGACATGTAACTGGTCCATATCCACCACCGCACGGTTGCCAGCAGCCAGCGCGCCGCGCTGCAGCCGGCCGATGGCCGAGTCACGATCGAGGCATTCGGGATCCGCCGCGAAGGCTGCCGCCAGCACACCGGTGACCTGCGCCACCGCCAGACTGGATCCGCCCGGCGTGGCGTCCCGGCGCAGCGGCGAGGCACCGAAATGGGCCACCCCGCGCAGCGCCGTGAGCTGGCCGGGGCCGCAGCGGCGGTCTCCGATCACGCGGATCACCTGCGGGTACCAGGCGGGATAGACCACGCCGCCCTGGGCCGGCACGGAGGCGAGCAGCAGGGCCCCGCCCGCCTGCGCCGCGGCGCAGGCCTGACGCAGCACCGCGCGGTCCTCGCGCAGGCCGATGCTGAGATTGACCAGCCGCGCGCCGCGCGCGCAGAGCCAGTGCAGGGCCGCGGCCACCACCGCGGCGCTGGTCCGCCCCTGTTCGTTGAACACCTGCGCCACCAGCAGGCGCACACCGGGCGCCTGCGCACAGATGATGCCCGCCACCTCGCTGCCGTGACCGTGGCGGTCTTCGGTCATCGGCAGGCAGTTGACGGCGCCATCGGCCGCCGCCGCGAAGCGCGCGCCATCAAGCAGCCGCGGGCGCAGCCCGGCGTCGATGCCGCTGTCGATCATGCCGACGATCAATGCCGCACTCACGCCGCGGCCTCGTCCCGGGCGGGCGCGAGCGGCAGCAGCCGCCCGTCGCGCAGTTCGAAAAGTCGCTCCACCCGGCCCAGCACCTGCGGCGAGTGGCTGATGAACAGGCGCGTGCAGTCGCCGAAGAGCCGGTCGATCTCCGCCAGCACCGCCGCCTCGGCGCCCTTCTCCAGGCCGCTGGTCGCCTCGTCGACGATCAGCACACGCGGGCGCAGCAGCAGGGTACGGGCGATGG
>JBNLAT010000044.1:0-22938 GCA_050302275.1 Thiohalomonadaceae bacterium
GGTCGAACTTCATACCGATATAGAGTGCCTGCCACAGTTCGGCACCGCCAAAGGGGTCGCCGGGATTGTCGAAGGTGAGCCAGAAGACGATGCGAGCGGAGGAGAATAGCAGCACATAGACCAGTGCGATGGCGGCGGTGAAGCGGACCAGTGGGGGGATGCGGTAGATAAAGGTCATCATTTGTCCTGTGGGGCAGGCTGCGTCTCTGAACGCGGCGATTGTAACATAGGCAAGTTGAGGGCTATGGTGGAAATAGGTTGTACATTCGGTAGTGTCTGAACCGCCACTGCTGTGTTACGTTTCTTGGCAATGGGCCCGCCATTACCGGCGAAACGTGCCTTGCATTGGCGGTCCGGACACACCCTCGGTGTTGGCAACCTATTTCCACCATAGCCCTGAGCGGTATGTTTTGGCCTTGTCGGCAGTGACAAGTTCCGCAGCCATTTGATGATAGTTTTTTTACAGGACCCAACTATGCAACTTTCCAAACTCCTGCGTCGCAGCGGACTAGTCCTGGCAGCCGTGCTGCTGGTGGTGATCGGCTGGCAGGCGTGGCTGTTTCTGCAGGAGTCTGAAAATCGTGGTGCGCGTGGTCCGTATTTACAGATGTCAGCTGCCGATGGCATGACCATCCGTTGGAACACCGATGAAGCGGAGCCTGGCGTGGTCCGCTATGGTGAGCGCCCCGGTAACCTCAATCGAGTGGTGAAGGAAAACAGCGAACGCACTATTCACGAATTGCGCCTGCGTGATCTCAAATCGGATACCCGCTACTGGTATGCGGTAGGCAGTGAACAACAGAATCGCTATGGAGGCACCCCGGCGGACTGGTTTGTCACCGCGCCGAAACCGGGCACTGATCGGCCGCTGCGTTTCTGGGTTCAGGGCGATCCCGGTTATGCCACCACCTTTGCCCTCGACGGGCGCGATGCGATGGTGAAGTGGATCGCCGAGCATCCGCGTCCCGGGCTGCCGTTTCTCGATCTCTGGTTGACCACCGGCGACAACGCCTATAGCCACGGACGCAACAGTGAATTCCAGTTAAATCTTTTTGATGCCTATCCGCGCCTGTTGGCCAATATTCCCTATTGGCCGATCTTTGGTAACCATGATGCGCGGCGTTGGGCCTTTTTCGATATCTTCACTTTCCCCACCCAGGGAGAATCCGGTGGCGTGCCCTCTGGCAGTGAACACTTTTACGCCATTGATTATGGTCAGGTCCATTTCGTGGTACTCGATTCGCACCATGGCGATCGCACACCCGATGGCGATATGTTGAGCTGGTTGAAAAAAGATCTGGAGGCGACCAAACAGCCGTGGCTGATCGCGCTGTTCCATCACCCGCCGTACACCTGGGGTTCGCACAATTCGGATAATGATCTGGATAGTCGTGGGCGGATGCGTGAAATGCGTGAGAATGCCTTGCCGATCCTCGAAGGGGCAGGGGTCGATCTGGTGCTCTCCGGCCACAGTCACGACTATGAGCGTTCCATGCTGCTCGACTGCCACTACGGCGATTCCACCACTCTCAAACCGTCGATGATCGTTGCCAAAGAATCGCCCTACAGCAAACCGGCAGGGCTGACACCACATGCCGGTGCGATCTACAACGTGGTCGGTTCTACCGCACGGGCCAACAACGGGCCGTTGGGTTATCCGGCGATGGCAGTGAGCAAGAACATTCCCGGCTCACTGTTGGTCGATGTGGCTGGCGATACCCTTAGCGCCCATTTCATCGGTGCCGATGGCGCTGAACTCGATAGCTATACCATTGTGAAAAAGGGTGAACCTGGCACACCGCGCCAGTGCCGCCAGGAATAAATATGGAAGACGAACAACTCCTCCGTTATAGCCGCCAGATCATGCTGCCGCAGTTCGATGTGGCCGGGCAGCAGCGGCTGCTCAATAGTCATGTGCTGATTATCGGCATGGGCGGGCTTGGCTCGCCGGTGGCGATCTATCTTGCCGCTGCCGGGGTGGGGCGGTTGACTCTGGTCGATTTCGACACAGTGGATCTCAGCAACCTGCAGCGGCAGATCGTTCACTCCACCAGTGACGTTGGCCGTCCAAAGGTGGAGTCGGCCCGTGAGCGCCTGCTCGCGCTTAATCCCGAGATCAAAGTGGAGATCATCGGCCACAAGCTCGAAGGCGATGAACTGCTGGCAGCGGTGGCCGCCGCCGATGTGGTGGTCGATGCCAGCGACAACTTTGCCACCCGTTTCTCGATCAACGATGCCTGTGTGCAGGCGCGCAAACCTCTGGTCTCCGGCGCGGCGATCCGTATGGAGGGGCAGGTCGCGGTTTTCCACAATGAACGGGATGACAGCCCCTGCTATCGCTGCCTCTATCGCGACGAAGGCGATGAGGATCTTCGCTGTAGCGAAAACGGGGTGCTGGCGCCGGTGGTCGGGGTGATCGGTTCACTCCAGGCAACTGAGACCATCAAGCTGCTTACCGGTATGGGCGAAACCCTTGCTGGGCGGTTGTTGCTGTGGGATGCCATGACCATGGAGTGGCGAACTCTGAAATTGAAAAAAGATCCGGCCTGTCCGGTCTGTAGCAGGAGTTGAGGATGGAAGAGACCCTGACGAGGGAAATCGTGAACCGCCTGCTGGCTCAGGCGCAGCAGGCATCGGAGACAGAGGTCTGTGGTCTCATTGGTCGGAGCGAAGCAGGTACTTACTCACTCTACCCGGTAGCCAACGTGTCTGCGGATCAGGCGCATCTCTTCGCCATGGAGCCGAAGGGGCAGATCGACGCTATGCGCCAGATGCGTGAGTGCGGCGAATCGCTCTTTGCGATCTATCACTCCCATCCCCATGCATCGGCGGAACCGTCGTTCCGAGACAGGCAGGAAGCGGCCTATCCCGATGCGCTCTATCTGATCATCTCCCTCAATACCCGGGGCGTGCTAGAGTTGCGCGGCTTTCACCTCAATGACGGCGATTTTGCCTCGGTGGAACTGCACCTCTCTTAGCCGCTAGAATCGGCGCAATAAACAACACAACTCGTATGGAGAAAATAAGTGGCTGAAACGATTGATGAACTGACTATCGAATATGTCGAGGACGGCATTACCACCACCAAAGAGCTGGATAAAATCGTCCTTACCCGTGGCGCCTGGTCGACCATCCTCTACCGCTATCAGGACTGGGATCGAAGTAAGCAGGAATATGGCCAGGAAAAGTACTCCATCCGTCGCTATCAGAAGCGAAACGGTGAATTCCGTCAGCAGTCCAAATTCAATATTTCCAATAAAGAGCAGGCGCAGAAAATAATAGACGCACTGCAAACATGGATAAAAGAGTAGACTGGTTCACTATCAATACCTGAGCAATTGTCTATGCTTTTAGGTAGGCAGGCCCGTACCCATGGGCGGTAAAACCGGATGTAAAGGAGGTGGTTATGGGTCGGCAGGTAGGTGTCGCCAAGGCGGCCAGCACGCTCGGTATCAGTCGACATGAGTTACAACGCCTGATCCATGATGGCGATCTGCACACCTTCGAGGGGCAGGTCGATCTGGACGAGTTACGTCAACGATTCCCCACTCTTGCGCTGAAGGACGACCCGGTGAAAGAGCGGGTCGACCTGATTCGTGGTACCGCCTTTGCCCGCCGGGTGACTCAGACGGTGGTTCCAGATTCTGACAGTCTGGAGCGTCAGCTCCGCCGTCGTACCGCTGATCTCAATGTGGCCGAGGAGAAGATGAAACACTTCCGTGGCTGTATTGAGGAGTTGGCGCAAATACTGGGGGATCTCAATCGTGATGCGACCCCGGATCAGAAGCAGGTGATTTCGGTGATCAATAGCTGGCTGCTGGACAGGCTCACGCACTGACCAGACTGCCGCAAAGCCCCATTCTCTAGTAGACTTCTCCCACCGCGCTTGCCGCGGCTGTTCCATTGACATTCAAAAAAGGAAAAACCGTGTTCAAGAGCAACGAATATTTCGATGGCAAGGTTATGTCGATCGCCTTCAGCAGCAACGGCGAAGCCGCCACAGTAGGCGTAATGGCACCGGGCGAATATGAATTCGGCACCAGCCAGCAGGAAACGATGCAGGTGATTAGTGGTGAACTGACCGTGAAATTGCCCGATGAAAGCGAGTGGAAAAGTTACGCGCCGGGTGAGCAGTTTATCGTTGAGGCCAATCAGAAGTTTGGCGTTAAGGTGGCGGAAGATACTGCCTACCTCTGCATTTATCGCTAGAAGCGATCTCATTGTGCTCTCGTCCCCTGATCCTGTGTTGCAAAGCCTGCTCCGGTGCTCATTTACTACCGGTAAACTCTGCTCCTCGCAGGCTTTGCGCCTTGTCTCAGGGCACAAGTTCTAATTTTGAGAAGGCTTCTAGGTAAAGGACAATAACAGCAACGTATCGGTGGGGTTTTCTTTGCGACCTTTGCGTCTTTGCGGTGAATTATTTATTTATTCCAGATATCGCAGCAATTCGTAGCCGCTGCACCTCATCTCCCACCGCTTTACCGCTGAATCCCTGTTCCACCACTGCTTTTTGATCGACCTGCGTTGCCGCATGGTAGGCGGCGCGAATCAGATCGGGTTGATTGAAGTGTTGCTCCTCGAAACCGGTGCGGCCACGGGAGTCCGCCTCGCAGGCGAGCAGGAATAGCTCCAGTCGTTCAGGACGGCGGAAGGCGTCGAGTTTTTCCAGCAGGTCCAGCATGGTCGATGGCCGTAACTCCTCGGCACGGTGATAGAGGCCGTGGTATTGTGTTACCAGCAGTGCGATCTCGCGATAGTCACGCGGTACGCGCAGCCGATCGCAAAGTTGTTCCACCAGTGTCACGCCGCGATGTTCATGGGCGATGTGTCGCGGCCACTCCTCCTGCGGCGTGGTGCCCTTACCCAGATCGTGGACCAGCGCGGCAAAACGCACCCGGGTATCGGGACTTAACCTGGCCGCCTGCTCCAGTACCATCATTGTGTGCAGACCGGTATCTTCTTCAGGGTGGTGGTGTTTCGGTTGCGGCACGCCGAAGAGTTGTTCCAGTTCGGGGAAGATTCGCGCCAGGGCACCACAGTTACGTAGTACCTCGAAAAAACGCGGCGGACTTTCTTCCCCCAGAGCGCTTTCCGTCTCCTGCCAGACCCGTTCCGCCACCAGTGCGTCGACCTCACCGTTCTCCACCATCTGTTTCATCAGCTTGTGGGTAGCATGGGCGACGCGAAATCCCCACTTGTTGTAGCGGGCTGCATAACGGGCGATACGCAGGATGCGTACCGGATCTTCGGCGAAGGCCTCGGAGACGTGGCGTAGCTTGCCCTGCTGCAGATCCTCACGGCCGTTGAAAGGATCGATGACATTGCCATCGCTATCCTCGGCCATGGCGTTAATCGTCAGGTCGCGCCGTTTAAGGTCCTCTTCGAGGGTGACATCCGGATCGGCGTGAAAGCTGAAGCCGTGGTAACCCGGGGCGGTCTTGCGCTCGGTGCGGGCGAGGGCGTACTCCTCTTTTGTCTGCGGATGGAGAAAGACCGGGAAATCCTTGCCCACCGGCTGGTAGCCGAGGTCGAGCATCTGTTGTGGGGTGGCGCCGACCACAACCCAGTCGCGATCCCGCGGTTCCAGTCCCAGCAGTTTGTCACGGACCGCGCCGCCGACGAGATAGATCTGCAACGGGTTAGTCCCTCCGCGCCTGCGAGCGGAAGATGGGATAGCGGCTACGCATGCCCCGGTCGCCGCGTAGATAGGCCGGTGCTTCGCTTTCGATGCTGCGCGGGCTGAGAGCGAAAACCGCGGGGAAGCCGCCGCTGCAAACGCTGTCTGTCTGCATCGAGTTGAGGTTGTCGCGGGAGAAGGGTTTACCCGGCACGAACTCCATCATGAACGCCTGCAGCCAGGAGGCCCAGGCGGGTAGTGCAACAATGGCGCGACGCAGGCCAAGCTGGCTGGCGGTGTAGTGCACCAGTTGCTGCAGGGTGTAGCTGCTCGGACCACAGAGGTCATAACGTTGACCGAAGGTGGCGCGGTTATCGATGGCGCGGGTGAAGCACTCGACCACGTCGCCAACGTAGATCGGGGAGAAGCGTGCCTTGGCGCAGGCTAGTGGGAAAAACAGTGGTATGCGTTTCAGCAGTCCGGCGAAACGGTTAAAAAAGCTATCGTCAGAACCGAAGATTACCGAAGGGCGAAAACTGGTGACATTCAGCTTTTTTGCCATGTGCACCAGATTCTCCGCCTCGCCCTTGCTGCGCAGGTAGTAGCTGGTGCCGTTATCGGCATCGGCATTCAGGGCGCTCATGTGCAGCAGCCGCTTGATGCCGCTGTCCTGGCAGGCGACGACCACCTTATGCGCCAGTTCCACATGGGCGCGGCAGAAACCACGGCCGTTGTGACGTTTTTCATTGAGAATGCCGATCAGGTTGATCACCACATCGCAACCTTCAACGCCATTTTGCAATTCATCCTCGTCATGCACATTGCACTCCACCAGCTCCAGTGTGGGTAGCACCAGCAGGTCGCGGTGCGGCGCAGCGCGGTGGGTCAAAACGCGTACACGGTGGCCATCCCGGACCAGCCTTGCCGCAAGGTGACGGCCGACAAAGCCGGCACCGCCAAGAATACAGATATGGTGTTGCATGAACGGTAAACTCCTTCTCTTCCCTTCACCGCGAGTGTCAATGCCTTGAAAGGGGTGGCACACTGTCCAACTATAATACGGGAACGCGGCTGAAAAAACGCCCACAACAGAGACATGGAGATAGCCATGACG
Organism: Thiohalomonadaceae bacterium; assembly: GCA_050302275.1. GTDB lineage: Bacteria > Pseudomonadota > Gammaproteobacteria > Thiohalomonadales > Thiohalomonadaceae > JAPHTQ01. The sequence continues at coordinate 6,732 of JBNLAT010000044.1, forward strand.
TTCACTTCAATCAACCCGGCAAACGGTGAATTGTTGCAGGAATATCCGGTCTGGGGTGCAGAAGAACTGGAGGCAACCCTTGCCGAGGTTCATACGGCGGTACCCGGCTGGCAACAAACCTTACTGGCCGAGCGCTGCCGCTTGATGCATGCCGCCGCCGAGGTGCTACGCCAGCGGCGCGACGAACTGGCTACGCTGATCACCCTGGAGATGGGCAAACTGAAAAAAGAGGCCCAGGGCGAGGTGGAGAAGTGCGCCCTGGTCTGTGATTACTACGCCGATAACGGTCCGCAGTTTCTTGCCGATGAGATGATCGACAGTGACGCCGGACGCAGTCTGGTCGCCTACCAGCCCCTCGGTATCGTCCTGGCGGTGATGCCGTGGAACTTCCCCTTCTGGCAGGTCTTTCGTTTTGCCGCCCCGGCGTTGGTGGCGGGTAACTGCGGTGTCCTCAAGCACGCCTCCAATGTGCCGCAGTGTGCGCTGGCCATCGAGGCGGTGTTTCGTGAGGCAGGTTTTCCCGCGGATGTCTTCCGTACCCTGATGATCAGTGCCTCCCAGGTGGAAGGGGTGATTAACGATCCGAGAGTTAAGGCTGTGACCCTGACCGGTTCCGAGCCCGCAGGCCGCAAGGTGGCGTCTACCGCGGGGGCGATGGTGAAAAAAGCAGTACTGGAGTTGGGCGGTTCCGATCCTTTTATCGTGCTCGAGGATGCGGACCTCGACTGGGCTGTACAACAGGCGGTTGCCTCCCGTTACCTCAATAGTGGCCAGAGCTGTATCGCCGCCAAACGCTTTATTGTGGTGGAAGCTATCGCCGAGGAATTTGTACAGCGTTTCAAGTCGGCGGTAGAGGCTTTACAGCCGGGCGACCCGATGGATGAGGCCACCACCCTGGCACCGATGGCGCGTACCGATCTGCGCGATGAACTCCATCGTCAGGTGGAAGAGAGCGTGGAGGCAGGAGCGGTGCTGGTCACCGGCGGTAAGGTCATCGATGGTCCGGGTGCCTTCTATGCGCCGACCATTATCGATCAGGTAAAACCTGGGCAGCGCGCCTATGGGGAAGAGCTGTTCGGTCCGGTGGCGATCGTCATTCGCGCTAGCAACGAGGAAGAGGCACTGCGTATCGCCAACGATAGCGAATTCGGTCTTGGTGCCAGTGTCTGGACTGGAGACAGTGCCCGTGGCGAAAGGTTGGCGCGGCGGATCGAAAGCGGTTGTACCTTTGTTAACGGTATGGTGAAAAGCGATCCACGCCTGCCCTTCGGTGGGATTAAACACTCGGGCTTTGGCCGCGAACTTTCCCACCACGGTATGCATGAGTTTGTTAATGCTAAAACCATCTGGATCAAATAGAAATGAACTCAAAATGGTCTTCGTCCCCCGATCCTGTGTTGCAAAGCCTGCTACGGTGCTCATTTACTATCGGTAAACTGCGCTCCTCGCAAACTTTGCGCCTTGCCTCAGGGCACGAATCCAAATTTTGAGACTCATTTCCTGGAGGCCATCAATGCGTTTCATCCTATATGCGTTTTTTGCTTTGCTGATGTTGCCCTCCGCCTGGGCCGCAACCACGGATAAGCTGGACGAGGGACTGGTTAACCCCGGCTATGTGCAAAAACCTGAATGGTTTAAAAACTCCTTTCTCGATCTGCGTGAGGATCTTGAAGAGGCAACTGCTGAGGGTAAACGGATTCTGTTCTACTTCTATCAGGATGGTTGCCCCTATTGCGAAAAACTGATCAACACCAACTTCGCCCAGCGCGATATCGTGTCAAAGACACAGGAAAATTTCGACGTCATTGCGATCAACATGTGGGGCGATCGTCTGGTCACTGATCATCAGGGTGAAGAGCTGACCGAAAAGGCCTTCTCCGTGCGCCATCGTATCCAATTCACCCCGACCATGCTGTTTCTTAACGAAAAGGGTGAAGAGGCGTTGCGCATCAACGGCTACTATCCGCCGCATCGTTTCATGGCCGCCCTCGATTATGTCGCCGACAAACAGGAAAACCGGATCGCCTTTCGTGACTGGCTGGCGCAGCAACAACCGGTCGCTGCCAGCGGCAAACTGCATCGGGAAAAGCGTTTCCTCTCATGGCCCTACGATTTGCAAAAGCGTACAGGCAATAAACCACTGATGGTGTTGTTCGAGCAGAAAGAGTGCGCCCCGTGCGATGAGTTGCACGGTGAAGCGTTGCGCCGTATGGAGACACAGCCATTACTCAAGCAGCTTGATGTGGCGGTGGTCGATATCTGGGCAAAAGATAAATTGAAAACACCGTCAGGCAAGTCGCTCAGTGAAAAAGAGTGGGCCAAACAGTTGGGCATTCAGTATGCACCGAGTCTGGTCTTCTTCGATGCTCAGGGACGCGAGGTATTTCGTACCGAGGCCTATCTGCGACCTTTCCATCTTCAATCTGCGATGGAGTATGTCACCAGTGGTAGCTACAAAACTCAGCCAGAGTTCCAGCGCTATGTTCAGGACCGTGCAGATCATCTGCGTGAGCAGGGTGTCGATGTAGATATCTGGCGCTGATCTGAATGGCCGCTTTCTGTTACTGTTCCTGCATGAAATTGCAGCGTAACTAGTTCATGTCACAAGCCACTACCCTGAAGCGGGCCTTTTCCCTCCCCCTGCTGACGTTCTACGGCCTAGGTACCATTCTTGGCGCCGGGATCTATGTCCTGATCGGCGAGGTTGCAGGAAGCGCCGGAATCCATGCGCCGTTGGCCTTTGCCATTGCCTCCGTGCTGGCGGGTTTTTCCGCGTTCTCCTACGCGGAGTTATCGGCTCGTTATCCACTCAGTGCCGGGGAAGCGGTCTACACCCAGCGCGCCTTCGGTAAGACCTGGTTGGCAATGACGGTGGGTTTCCTCATCGTGCTTATCGGCATGGTCTCTACTGCAACTTTGGTAAACGGTTTTGTCGGCTACCTGCAGGTGTTTGTGCAGTGGCCAGCATGGTTGATCATTACCCTGTTGGTGATGGTGCTGGTTGGAATCGCCATGTGGGGAATCAGCGAGTCGGCCTGGTTGGCTGCGGTGACCACGCTGATCGAAATGGGGGGCCTGCTGCTGGTTTTATGGGTAGCCGTGCCGCAAGTCAGTATTTTGCCAGCGCTTCAGCGGTCATTGGAGGTAAGCCCCGATTTCACCACCTTGGCCGGTATCTTCGGTGGTGCCTTCATCGCCTTTTACGCCTTCATCGGTTTCGAGGATATCGTCAACGTGGCCGAAGAGGTGCGCGATCCCAACCGTACCCTGCCTCGGGCGGTACTCCTGTCACTGGGCATAGCTACCCTGCTCTACATGTTTGTCGCCGTGGTGGCGGTGGCACTTATGCCTGCAACGGAACTGGCGGCAAGCGAAGCGCCACTGGCGCTGGTCTATCAGCGGGCCACCGGCGAAGCGCCCGTGTTTATCGGTCTGGTGGGTTTGTCGGCTGTGATCAATGGTGCACTGATCCAGATCGTCATGGCCTCGCGCGTTCTTTACGGTATGGCGGGACAGGGGTGGATACCGCAGTGGTTGGCAGCGGTACATCCGTTGACTCGTACGCCACTGAAAAGCACTTTATTGATTGGTGCGGTGATCCTGATACTGGCTTTGTGGTTACCGCTGGTGACGTTGGCCAAGATCACCAGTCTGGTGACACTGATTGTCTTCTCCCTGGTCAATCTCTCCCTCTGGCGAATCAAGCAGCGTGAGCCGGTGCCTGAAGGGATTATTACTTTTCCTGTCTGGTTGCCCATTGCCGGATTTTTCTTTTCTTCTGTTTTTGCCCTGTTTCAGTTGTGGCATTGGTTTCTGTAATGAATGAATGGTTAGCGTATACGTTGTTAGGTGCCTTTGCCGGAGTATTGGCGGGGTTGTTTGGTGTCGGCGGCGGACTGGTGATTGTTCCGGTGCTGGCCTGGTTGTTTCTGCATGCAGGAATAGAACCTGCGGTCATTATGCACCTGGCCGTCGGTACCTCATTGGCGACCATCGTCTTTACCTCTATCTCCTCTGTTTATGCCCACCACCGCCGTGGCGCGGTGCAGTGGCGAGCCTTTGCCCAACTCTCACCGGGGATCGTTATCGGCGCATGGCTAGGTGCAGTGATTGCCGACAGTCTGCCCAGTGGTAACTTGCGGGTGATCTTCGGCGTGTTTGAGTTACTGGTGGCAACACAGATGGGATTTGGTCTGAAGGTTTCACCTCATCGTACGTTGCCGGGGAATAGCGGCATGGCACTGGCGGGTGGGGTTATCGGAACCATCTCAGCGATTGTCGGGATCGGTGGCGGCACGATGACCGTGCCATTTCTGCAGTGGTGTAACGTGGAGATGCGCAAGGCGGTGGCGACGTCGGCTGCCTGCGGTTTACCGATCGCTGTTGCCGGGGCAATGGGATTTGTCGTGAGCGGGTGGGATGAATCGGGTCTGCCCACGTTGAGCAGTGGCTATCTCTACTGGCCGGCATTAGGTGGCATCGTCGTTGCCAGTATGTTGTTTGCACCGTTAGGCGCACGCTTGGCGCACAGCTTGCCCGCGGCGCAGCTTAAGCGTTATTTCGCGCTGTTTCTCGCCTTTCTTGGGATAAAAATGCTGTTCTTCTGAAGGGTATGCGACGTCCCTGTCGCAGAGTGTCTTGCCAAATCCGTTATTAGAACTTGTAGTTCAGCTGGGCGATAAAGTAGGTCACCGAAGAGGTGTATTCGCCGTTGATGTTGCTTCCCAGATTGTCGGTGGTATTAATGTTGTACTTGTTGTCTGGAGCATAGGCCAATGCAAAATCTACATTCATATTTGAATCGATAGCTGCACGGGCACCAAGGTTGATCCAGGTGCGATCACCATCCGGGATACGGGCGGAGCGGTGCTCGGCATCAGGAACCGGGGTCGGATCGTAGGCAATGCCGCCACGCAGCAGCCAGGTTTGATCCAGCTGGTAGTTGGCACCAATAGCCAGACGCCAGACGTCCTTCCAGTTTTGTACGGTGCGAGAAGTGGGAATGCTATTAGCAAAATCGACTACCAGTTCATCATAACGGCTCCAGCGGGTCCAGGTAGCGTCGACCATCATCTGCAATTGTGAAGATATAGTGCGGCGATAACCCAGACTGAGAGTCTCTGGCAGGATCAGCGTGAGGTTGCCATCTGTATCGGTGAATATTGCCTGGAGCTCGGGTACGGCCGAGGCGGCACTACCAAGGGTAAAATCTGCATTGCCCTTAACATCATGACGGGTAGCTGAATGGAAAGTAAGGCCAAAGCGGCTTGCATCGTCGATGTCATGGGTCAGGCCGATGGTATAACCTATCGCCCAGTTGGTGCCGGTTAGTTTTTGGCTCCCGTCGCTACCGTGAGGTGCCATGGAATAATCTATAGCACAATCTCCTGAAGTAATTATCCCTACACTCTGATAGGCATAACAGATGGTGCCAAAGTCCACAGCGTTGTTTAGTGTCGCATTGAGGTACTGCATATCAACCCCAAAGGCCAGACTAGTTTTATCACTAGCCTTGAAGGAGATGGCTGGGCTGAAGTTGATGATCTGAAGATCGGAACCGGTAGTGGTATAGCGGCCCACCCAGTTATCGTCGTAATCAAGACCCAAACCGAAGGGTGCATAGATACCGAAACCCAAGCGCACATCGCTGCTCAGAGCGTTAACGTAGTAGAGGTTGGGAATGTAGTGCGGATCGGTAACGCTGGTATTTGCAGTACCACCGGTATTTGAAGCACTATCATCGTAGCGCAGGTTAGGCATTACTGTACTCAGTAGTGCGCTGAACTGAGTACCTTCCAGATCCTGCATCGCCGCCGGGTTACTGAATACGACGCTGGCGTCTTCAGCCAGGGTGGTGGTGCCGGAAAAGGCGTTACCGGTATTACTGGCGCTCTTACCGCTAAGGGCGAAGCCCGAAGCCAGGGCACCGCTGCTCAGGCTGCACATCGCGGCAGCCAGAATCATCTGTTTCACTTTCATCATGAATCCCCGTGTTGATTGTTATTACCTCTCTCCAACGACGAAGATTACCGGAAGTTATGGCGTGTGGCTAACCGACTGTTTCTGAAAGAGCATTGCATTTTTTTATATGGGTTATAAAAAAAGCGAATGCTGGTTTGCGTAGCTATGATGGGATTTACGGCGTATTTCCTGCCTGGAGTAGTTCTTCACCACGGTAACTGAAGGCACGGGCGAAGCCGCCGACATAGCGTATTTTTTCTACCTGGAAATGGAACAGGCGGAAGTCCCCAAAGCCAAAACGCGGTGCGGCATCGGGCAGGCGCTTGAGATAACAGGCTTTAGCCGCGGCATATCTTTCGTCCGAAGCTTCGATGACAACGACCGTGCCGTTGAGTCCGGCCCGCGCCAGTTCCTGAGGGTCGCTGCGACCATCATCGTTTTCACTGATAGCCAATGAGGCGTGCGGGTTGTTTGCCAGGTTGCGAGTGTGTTCTGCCAGGGTACTGAGGTGCAGATAGATCTCGCCTGTTACTTCATTAAAGACGTAGGCGACCATCGATGCCTGTGGTTCACCTTTATCATTGACCGTGGCGAGGGTGGCCCAGCGCTGCTGTTGAATTAGTTCGCGCAGGCGGGAGAGTTGCTCGTTTTTATCGGTTCTGTTTTCCATATAGCGACGATAGGCTGTGCCTGGCAGTCGATCAAGGGGTACCCTGTAGCGGAAAATAATACGGAGATGCTGTGTGATTAGTCGAAAGTGCCGGGAGGAGTTACGCGCCGAGCGAAAAAACGCCCTCAAACGTTACGAAAAGCACCGTCGCAGGAATCTATTGGCGGATGTTGGTGCCAATGACTTTGTGATTGTGCTGGACCACCTTAAGGCCGGTTTTAATGTGCCGAAGATATTCCGTAGTGCCGAGGCCTTTGGGGCTCGTGAGGTGCATCTGATTGGTATCGGTCCCTTCGATCCGGCTCCAGCCAAGGGGGCGTTCAAGAATGTCCCGGCCCGTTTTCATGAAGATTTTGCCAACTGTTATCAGGTGTTGAGAGAACAAGGTTACAGCCTGTTCGCCCTGGAACCCGACTGCGACAACGCACTGCCGACGACAGTGCTACCGCGAAAGTCTGCGTTTATTCTTGGTCACGAAGAGGTGGGACTCAGCTTCGAACGGGCCGATTATCCCGATGTGTCATGCTTGACCATTCCACAATGGGGCAAGGTGCAGAGTCTCAATGTGAGCGTGGCGGCATCGGTGGTGATGTATGAGTATGCGCGCCAGCATGGCGCTGCGGTGGATGCTTCAGGCGCTGAGCAGGCTTAGCGACATCTCCATGCGCTGTTCCAGTTTGCTTTGCCAGTTGTCATCGTTTTCACTGGCGTGGCATTTCGTCAGCGCCGGAATCGTCTTATCAGCAAGGTGGGCATAACGGCCCGATTCGGTGCCGTAATGGAGCAGGTTGGCGGCGATTACCAGATCGGTATAGTCCGCCTGTTCCGCCGGGTTGCGCTCCATCTCTTCGTGTTCTTCAGCAACACGCACCAACTCCTCCGGGAATTTCCACTGCCGTAGCAGCAGACCGCCCACCGCCGGGTGGAGTACCAGTTCCAGCTGCTGGCACTCCTGTGCCTCACATAGCTCAGGGTGTGCCTCCAGAAAACGGCGTAGTGGCAGTTTGCCGATGTCGTGGACCAGTCCGGCCAGCGCCGCCTGCTCCGCATCGAGGTGGCGTTGACCAAGCGCCAGGGTATGGCAGAGGGCGCTGATACGCAGGCCACTGGCGGCAAAGCCGCGCATCCGTTCATCGTTGATGTCTCCCTGCATGGTCTGCAGGATGGAAAGCTGGGTCACCAGCGAGCGCACCAGATTCAATCCCAGGCGGGTGATCGCCTGACGCAGGGAGGTGAGGGGGCGGGCACTGTAGAGGGCCGAGCTATTGGCGACCTTGAACAGGCGGGCGCTGATCGCGGCGTCCTTGGTGATCTCCTTTTCCAGTTCGGTGTGACTGACGTCATCCTGACCGCACATTTGGCGGACGCGTAGTGCGACCTCGGGCAGGGAGGGGAGGATGATGCGGTTGCTGGCGATGGCCTCTTCGAGGGCCTGGAGGATGGCCTGTTCCTGGTCGGTCAGTGTTCCTTCCATTGCCTCGCTTTCCATTTAGCCGCCGGTCATCGACATAAAGCGGATGGTCTGTTCTGGCTTGTCGCGGAACTCGTGCCGTTCCGGTTTGCGGGCGATGGCTTCGACGATGGCCTGTTCCAGCGCTGCGTCGCTGATGCCGCCACGTAGTAGCGGCCTTAATGCCAGGCTGTGTTCCTGACCGAGGCAGAGCAACAGGTTACCGTCCACGGTGAGACGGACCCGGTTGCAGGTTTCGCAGAAATGTTGCGACAGTGGGGTGATGAAACCGATATTAAGGTCGGTCCCCGCCACCTGCATATAGCGCGCCGGGCCGCCGCCGGGCATCACCCCGGGTAGCAGTTCGAAGCTTTGTTGCAGGCGCTGTTTGACCTCATCCAGGGGCAGGTAATGATCCGCGGCGTTTCGCCCGGTATCGCCCATCGGCATGGTTTCGATAAAGCGTAGGGTGAATCCGTGCTGTAGGCAGAAGCGCACCATCTCTTCCACTTCGTCGTCGTTCACCCCTTTCATCACCACCATGTTGATCTTGATCGGGGCGAAGCCTGCCGCTTTTGCCGCCATCAGGCCGTCCAGTACCTTCTCCAGCTTGCCCTGGGTGATGGCGGTGAAGCGCTCCGGGTGCAGGGTGTCGAGGCTGATATTGAGTCGACGTACGCCGCCCTGATGCAGCGCCTGCGCATGTTTAGCCAGTTGCACTGCATTACTGCTGAGGGAGAGATCATCGATGCCATCCAGTGCGGAGAGGCGTGCGGCCAGTTGCGGCAGGTTCTTACGCACCAGCGGTTCGCCGCCAGTGATGCGCAGGCGATGCACGCCGAGGCGACCGAAGGCGGCGACCACTCGTTCGATCTCGTCGAAGGTCAGCCAGTGGTCCGGGGTTTCGAAATCGCTGAAGCCCTGCGGCATACAGTAGTGACAGCGCAGGTCGCAGCGGTCGGTGACCGACAGGCGCAGGTAGGTGATCTCTCTGTTGAAGCTGTCTTGCAGGTTCATATCGGATATATGGGGGCGAGTTGTGGCAATTATGGCAGATATGGGGACAATTTGTCGCCAATACCCGCGCCACTGGCAGGTGTAACGTGTGTAAGGTTATTTCCCGGGATTTTCTGAGGCGGCAGCTCGCTGGCGTAGCAGTTCTGTGAGTTCCGCGGTGCCCATCGGCCGATGGAAGTGATAGCCCTGAAACTCATGACAACCGGCCTGCAGCAGGTATTCTAACTCCGCGGCGCTTTCGACTCCTTCGGCGATGACTGCGATGCCCAGTCCCTGGGCGAGCAGGATGATCGCCTCGACAATGGTCTGTTGGTCCGAATTGCTATCTACTCCCGAGACGAAGGCTCGATCGATCTTGAGTCTGTCCAGAGGGAGTTGTTGCAGGTAGGCGAGAGACGAATAGCCGGTGCCGAAGTCATCAATGCTGAAGCGTACGCCTTGCGCTCGCAGGGCCAGTACTTTGTCTCTTGTGTCGGAGATATCGTCGATCAGGGTGCGCTCTGTGATTTCTAGCTCCAGATCGCTGGCAGAAATACCGGAGCGCCAGATATAGCCGAGGACATAATCGACAAAGTTTTTCTCGCTGAACTGTGCTGGAGAGATGTTGATGGCAATGTGACCGAAGGTCTCGCCCAGACCTTCATCACACCACATTTTGACCTGTCCACAGGCGGTGGCGAGGACAAATTCGCTGAGCTGTGCAATGAGGCCGCTCTGTTCGGCAACCGGGACGAAATCGGCAGGACTAACGTCCCCCAGCTCTTCGTCATGCCAGCGTAGTAGTGCCTCCAGGCCAATGATGTTTCCATCCGGGGTGACCTTGGGTTGATAAACGAGGGTGAAGGCTTCTGCCGACAGGGCTTCGAGCATCCGGTTATGGATAGTCAGCCAGTTCCTTGTGGTGTTTTCCATCTCCGTTTCAAAGAAACGTGTGGCGTGACGACCCGCTTCCTTGGCACTGGATACCGCGGTATCTGCCTGAGAGAGGATCGTGTCAGCATCTTCGTCTGCCATGGGGAAGATGGCGATACCGATGCTGGCGGTAATGCGTACATTTTCATGTTCGAGGCGATAGGGCTGTTCGAGGATTAACATCAGCTCATCGGCGTTGAGCTGTGCAATGTGAGCCATATGTTCGGCACCGATATCGTCATTGGCGCGTAGCAGGACAAACTCGTCACTGCTGATGCGAGCAACAGTATCGCCTTCCTGAACAATCGACTTTAGACGTCGTGCCGTCTCAATCAGAATTTCATCACCATTGTTATGTCCCAGTCCGTCGTTGAGCTGCTTAAAACGGTCGATATCGATATAAAACAGGGTACCCATCTGTCCGCTATGGCGAGCCGCCGCCAGTTGCTGGTTCAGACGATCGAGTAACAGACTTTTGTTTGGCAAATCGGTGAGTGGGTCATTGAGTGCAAGATATTCAATATGCTGCTCTGCTTTCTTGCGCGCGGTGATATCGAAGAAAGAAACCACACCTCCCTTTATCTTCCCATCTTCAATGATCGGATTGCTGATGTATTCGACCGGGAACTCTTCACAGTTTCTGCGCAGGAAAACATCGTTATCGGTATGTCGGGAGATGCCGTTGCTGATACTCTGCTGTAGTGCGCATGTATCGGCAAGATGGCTTTCTGGATTGGCGTTGCAGGTGTGCAATATCTTGTGCGCTGGACGCCCGAGCATCTCGCTTTGCCTATATCCGGTGAGTTCTGCGGCACGTGTGTTGGCGAAGGTAAGTCGCCCTTCGTCATCAAGGCCGATGATGCCTTCACCTACCGACTCAAGGATCAGGCGTTGATTAGCTTCTGTCGCACACAGCCGATCAAAAATGTTCTGTTCCCGTAGACGAAAGCGTGAAGCGATGGCAGCAATGATCAGGATCGTCGGTAATGCCAATAACAGCGCAGCCAGTGCCGCACGGCGGTAGGGCGCCAGCATTTCTGACAGGTGCTCGGCGGTAATTATTGAGACCAGAGCAAAGCGGCGGGTAAATGCCGTAGGCTCATTATGGTCCTCATTTGTCCCTACCCATCGGAAGGAGACCAGCCCCTGTTCACCACTAAAATCCCCCTGTCCAGAGGCGAATATCTGGTGCCAGATAACCGGATAGCGGGTAGCAAATAGCCCACTCTTCTGAGGTCGTTCTGGATACATGAACAACCATTCCTGTTCAGGTTCCATACCGTGCAGGTAATAACCCTGTCGATTTAACAGCAGAGTGTTACTGTCGACCAGAACACTATGGGCGCGAATGTTTTCAATGATCTCCTCCGCCAGATAATTCAGGATGATCAGCCCCGCTTTGTCGCCGTTTTTGTCGGCTACCGGGACAGCAATCCGCAACATTGGCTTGATGGGGTGCTCTATCTCTCCGTTTTCTACATTCAAATCCAGCGGCGAGATGTATATTTCCCCGACGGGCAGCGTCATCGCCTCTCTGAAGTAGTAACGTGTGGCCTTGTTCTGCAGTTTTTCTGCTGGCACGATGTTGGCGCTATCCGTACCAAGATTGATCCGTAATAACTCCATCCCATTTTTATCTAACAGGCGTATCTGGTCATAGATGCGTTTCTGGCTGGAGAAGCCCTGCCATAGTTTTTCCAGTAACGTTGCCGCAGCACTTTGCGGGTTACGCAAAACATCGGGTAATAATGGATGCCTGGCAAGCAGTCTTGCATCGCCTTTTATATTGCGTAGCAGCTGTTTCAGTGTCAGATAAAGATCGTCATTGGCATACTGATTGATGCGTTGCGCATTGTCCGTGACGGTAGTGACCTGTGTGTTGTAATAGCCATAGACAGCGATGCCGACAATGAGGATAAAAGGCAGCGCCAGAATCACTGTTTTTCTGAATAGAAGTGATGGCGACACCCTGAGTGGGGTCGTAAGGCCATTAATTGTGCGGTGCAGTGCGGATAGGTCCAGAATAGTCATCGTCAACCGTTTCCATTGGCTGTAAGAGCAAGCATAGACGCCAATCCACGGTTAGCCACATAATTTGTCTGTACAGAGAATATCGCTAATAAATAAGGTGTTTTCTCTACAAAAATAACATTGCGTAAGTAGGGGGATCTGTTTTCTGCTGCTTGTGTTTTTATGCGGCTGGACTAAATATTTAGTATCCATCCACTGTTCGTTGAGACTGTTATGAACCCTCCTTTTACCGTTGAGTACATCAAGGATGGCAATTACCTCAGGATTAAAGTCAATGTTCCTGTTACCCGCGATCTGGCAGATCAGTTCGCTGCCCAGGCCGAAGAGGATGGTGCACGATTGGGGTGCGGTGGCTATCTCATCGATGTGCGCGGTGTCATCAATGAAAGTAGCGTGCACGATAACTTCCAGTTTTCAGTGAATGAACTGGGAGATATGGTGGATGAGTTTGAGATGAAGCGCGCTGTGTTGGTGGATGTTGACGATGACACCCACGACCTGCCCATTCTTGCGATGTGTGAGGCGGGACTTAATATGCGCAAATTTACCGATGAGCAACAGGCTTTGGACTGGCTGCTCGGGGGCTAGCGGCGATTTCCCTCTCTACACAATGTGACGCCCTTTCTTCGCCGCGTACTCTCATGAGTAACCTGCGATCCGTGCCAATACCCACCAGAAGGCGTACGCCTTGCGGTTAGCAGTGATGTGCTGGGAGTTGTGTGCGCCGAAGGTGGGGGTGCCACCAGGAGCATCCTTGTTTTCGTACCAGTGGGTACCCAGGGTATGGCCTGTCTCCCAGTCCTCATAGAAGTTGCCGCCATAGGTGACAGAGTCGCCATTATCTCCCGTGTCTTCGTAGTAGGTATCGTCCATCGCATGGGTATCGATGGAGTAGTAGTCGATGCAGAAGTAGTGATGGGTATTGCAGTAATCGGTAATCAGGGCCGCCTGTTCACGGGGATTACCGGCTCCCGTATTGGCATTGGCGACGGCGTGACCGGTCATGAAGATAAAAGTGACTGGATTGGTGCGCTGGCCTACACCGTTACCGATTTTGCTACCGCCTGGGCCGTATTCGTCGATCAGGGTTTGCATCGAACTCAGGTAATCGGCAACCGAGTGGCCGGTGATATCGCACCAGGACCACATCATGACATTGATCTCGGCATTGGCAGGGTCGTCCAGATAACTGCGGACCTGGTCGCGCCATGTTGCCCAGCTACCGTCATCGGCCTGTGATAGATCCGCATAGGCACCACCAATTTCCTGATCATGAAAATCGAGCTTGTTGGGATCGGCAACGCTATTCATGGTGATCCCAAATTTTGTCGAATCACCGCTTTTATAGTCAGGCAGGCCGAAGGCACCATAACTGACATGGGTACCGTGAGAGGTATGGTTGTACGCAATATGCAGGGTGGTTCGGGCGGCATCAATGTATGTATCGGGAATAGCCCGCAAAGTCGCTTCGGTGGCAAACCGGTAGTCGGCAACATAGGAAGAGGTGCTGCTATTGCCTCCCCCTGAACCACCACAGGCAGCAACGGACAGCACAAATGTCAGACTCAGGATTTTGGTTAGCCGGGACATAGAAAGCCTCCGCAAAGGGCAATATAACCACTTTATTAGTATGGTTATATAGCTAAAAAGCAGGCTCCCTGATGTGATTTACGTCGGTTTTTAGCGCTTTCAGCTTTTATTGGTGCGAAATCGTTTGCGATATTCTGCCGGCGAGAGTCCTGTCTGGCGGGTAAACAGGCGGCGGAAGGAAGAGAGATCGGCATAACCGACACTGGTCGCGATTTGTTCCACGCTTCTGCGACTGGTTTCCAGTAAAGCCTTGGCCCGCTCAATACGCAGTTCCTGGAGATAGGCCAGTGGAGTCAGCTTTGTCGTGCTGCTAAAGCGGCGATGCAGGGTGCGATAGCTAATGTGCAATTGCGCCGCCAGTTCAGTCGCAGAGAATTCCTCCTGTAGATTCCGTTCCATTTGTTCAATTGCCGCGACCACCACTGGATCGGCAAAGTCGCGCTGCAGGGTGGCAAACGCCTGCTGCGAGGTGTTGCTCTCATCCACCAGCATGATAGATGCAACCTGGCGTGCTGCGGCATGGCCGATGAGCCTCCGCAACAGTTGCAGCGATAGCAGGGTGTGCGCGGTCATTGCCCCGGCGGTGAGGAGATTGTCGTCTTCCACCAGCGCCTTCGCCGCATCGAGCCTGACTTCGGGATAGCGCATTCTGAATTCGTCTCTTAGCCACCAGGTGGTGGTGGCGCTGTGATCGTCCAGCAGGCCGCTCTCGGCCAGCACAAAAGTGCCGTAGCAACTGCCGGCGATCAGGGTCGTTGGCGGCAGGGTTTTCAGCAGGGCGATAACCGGTTGCCAGGAACTCTCAAGTCGCTGGATCAACTCAGCAGTATCACGGGCAAAGAAGCCGGGCAGAATTACTGCATCAAAGTTGGAAAGTTGTGACGGTAGCGTTCTGGTTTCGAGCGAGAGCCCGTCTGACAGTGCCAGGCGACCACCGCTGGACGAGAAAACTTTGAGGCGCAGCTCCGCCTCTCCGACAAAGCGTGATGCAATGTTGAACATATCGAGAGTGGCGGTAACGCTGGACGGTGTGGCGCCAGACTCCAGCAGCAGAGCAATTTCAGTCATGGCAGATCTCGCACTATAGTCGTCCATTCTGCCACTGTCCTGCGTGGCGACTCAAGGCGATGCTCTCCTCTCCTGATCTGGAGACTTTGCTATGTATAAATTGATTTCATCCCTGTTTTTGCTATTTCCCCTTTCGCTTTCAGCGGTTGATAACCCCGCGACCTTGTTGCAAATGGCGGGTGTCGAGCGGGTGCCTGCCCGATTGTCTGAGAGTGTGCTGGTGATCATTGATGCGCAAAAGGAATACCGCGACGGTGCTCTGCCTTTGTCCGGGATCGACACGGCGCTGGATGAGGTGGCGCAACTTCTGGCGCGTGCCCGTAAGGCGGGTGTGCCGGTGGTGCATGTAAAACACCGGGGAGGCGGCAAACTCTTTAATCCCGATACGCCTTTCTTTGATATCGTCGACGCGCTGCGTCCTGAGCCTGGCGAGACTGTCATTGAAAAGCATTTACCGAACGCCTTTGCGGGGACGGAATTGCAGCAGGTGCTTTCGCGTACCGGGTGCAAGCAGCTGATACTGGTTGGGTTTATGACGCACATGTGCCTGAGCGCCACTGCCCGTGCTGCGCTTGATCACGGTTACGCCACGACGGTGGTCGGCGCGGCAACGGCTACACGCGATTTGCCAGATGGCAGAGGCGGTACGATTCAGGCTGCGGATTTACAGCGGGCCTCATTGGCTGCGTTGGCCGATCGTTTTGCGGTCGTGGTACAGGATGCCAGCGATATCTCACTGTAGTTAACTGGTACCCAAACGAAAAAGGGGCGCTTAAAGCGCCCCTTTTCGTTTCACTATGGCAGAACCTTATTTATCAAGGCCCTGATAGTAGTTGATGAGGATCTGCGCCACTTCCGGACGGGAGAACTCTTTCGGCGGGGCAATACCGTTGCCGAGCATCTCGCGTACCTTGGTGCCTGAGAGCAGCACGAAATCTTCTTTGGTGTGATCTTCGGCTTCGCACATCATCACGACCTTGTTCAGCTTCTTCGACCAGGCGGTGTGGTCAGCCTTGAAGATTTCGATGTCCAGTGCGCCCGGAGGTACTTCGTCGTCAAAGATGGTCTGCGCATCGAAGGCACCGTAGTAGTCACCGACACCGGCATGGTCACGACCGATGATGAAGTGGGTGGCACCCATGTTCTGGCGGAAGTAGGCGTGCAATACCGCTTCACGGGGACCAGCGTAGAGCATGTCAAAACCGTAACCGGTCACCATGGCGCTGTTCGGCGGGAAGTAGAGCTCAACCATTTTACGGATTGCCGCGTCACGAACCGGGGCCGGGATATCGCCCTCTTTCAGCTTGCCCAGCAGCATGTGGATCACCAGGCCGTCGCAGCCGAGGCGGTCCATAGCCATGTGGCACAGCTCTTCGTGGGCCAGGTGCCCAAGCACATGACCGAGCTGGAGCTGCTCGCCATGTTCTGCGAGGTGCCCGCCATCGACGAGTTCACTGTCATCAAGGACAAGGCCACCAAGGTCGCTAGAACTGCCACGGCCGGAGCTC
>JBNLAT010000045.1:0-22911 GCA_050302275.1 Thiohalomonadaceae bacterium
ACTGGGTATGGATGTGCTGGTAGAGGTACATGATGATATCGAGTTGATGCGTACTTTGCCGTTGGGGCTAACGATGGTGGGGATCAACAATCGCGATTTGCGTAGTTTTGAAACCCATATCGAAAATACGCTGGATCTGTTGGGCGATATTCCCGATGGACGAATTGTTGTGACTGAGAGTGGTATTCATACCCAGCAGGATGTGGCGCTGATGCGCGCCCATGGTGTTAACGCCTTCCTGGTCGGAGAAGCATTTATGCGTGCAGCGGAGCCGGGTGAAAAACTGGCGGAGTTGTTTGCGTAGATTTGTACAGAGTGCTTACAGGGTGGTTCCTTCACCCTGCTGCGTTTAGATTTCTTTAGCGGGTGCCGAAGACGACGATGGTCTTGCCCTTGGCGCTGATCAGATCCTGCTCTTCCAGTGCCTTGAGAACCCGTCCAGCCATTTCACGGGAACAGCCGACGATGCGCCCCAGTTCCTGGCGGGTGATTTTGATCTGCATACCGTCCGGGTGGGTGATCGCGTCGGGACTTTTTGCCAGATCCAGCAGGGTGCGGGCGATACGACCGGTAACGTCGAGGAAGGCCAGATCGCTCACCTTGCGGCTGGTCTTGCGCAGACGCATCGCCATCTGGGTTGAGAGGTGGAACAGGATCTCAGGATCTTTCTCAGCCAGCTGACGGAAGCGGGCGTAACTGATCTCCGCGACCTCGCACTCGGTGCGGGCGCGTACCCAGGCACTACGGCCCTGAGTGTCATCGAACAGGCCCATCTCGCCGAAGAAATCACCGTTGTTGAGATAGGCGAGAACGATTTCATGGCCGTCGTCATCTTCGATGAGAACGGTGACGGAGCCTTTGATGATGTAATAGAGAACGTCGGGTTTGTCGCCGGCGCAAATGATCGTGCTCTTTGGCGGATAGCGGCGACGGTGGCAGTGTTCAAGAAAGCGTTCCACCGCCGGGCTTAGGGTTCTTGGTACCAGAGCCATAATGCCGATTCCTTTTCTTTATAGAATTTCGGCATAGATATACCAGTCATAAGGCGCTTAAGCAAGCAAGATCAACGACTTTGGCGCATAAGTTGGCAACAAGTCTGAGGATATTGTGAATGAAGACACGTATTAAATGGGTCGAGAACGCGACCTTTCTCGCCGAGTCTGGAAGCGGTCACGCGGTGATTATGGACGGCCCACCTGAGTCGGGTGGACGTAATTTGGGGCCGCGACCGATGGAGATGATGCTGATCGGCATGGGCGGATGTACTACCTTTGATGTGGTGCATATCCTGAAAAAGTCGCGTGAGCCGGTGACTGACTGTGAGGCGGAATTGAGCGCCGAACGGGCGGACAGCGAGCCCAAGGTGTTTACCCGAATTCACGTCCACTTCATCGTCAGGGGCAGGGGGCTTAAGGAGGCCAAGGTGCGTAAGGCGGTCGAGTTGTCTGCCGAGAAGTACTGTTCAGCCTCGATTATGCTCGGCCAGGCGGGTGTTGAGATTAGTCATGACTTTGAAATCGTTGAAGAATAGTCTACGAAAGTGATTTTTCATCGCCCTTTTGCCGGGAAATGTGGATAATGCGCGCATTGTGGATATGGGCCTGTTGCCCCCGGATTTTGGAGAGATGATTTAGTGGTGCAATCGAAGAAACTGAAGCTGCATGGTTTTAACAATCTGACCAAGACGCTGAGCTTCAATATCTATGATATCTGCTACACGCAGACCGATAGCCAACAACAGGACTACATCGCTTATATCGATGAAGAGTACAACGCTGAGCGCCTGACCAATATTCTCACCGACGTTGCCGATATTATCGGCGCCAATGTCCTGAATATTGCCCGCGAGGATTACGAGCCGCAGGGGGCCAGTGTCACCATCCTTATTTCCGAGGAACCGGTGATGGCCGAGCAGCTCTACACCGATACCGAGGCGCCCGGTCCACTGCCCGAGGCGGTGGTCGGTCATCTGGATAAGAGTCACCTGACTGTACACACCTATCCCGAAGTTCATCCGCAGACGGGTATTGCCACCTTCCGTGTCGATATCGATGTCTCTACCTGTGGTCGTATCTCGCCACTGAAAGCGTTGAACTATCTAATCCACAGCTTCGAGTCGGATATCGTGACCATGGACTACCGGGTGCGCGGTTTTACCCGTGATGTGCGTGGCAAAAAGCATTTCATCGACCACAAGATCAATTCTATCCAGAACTTTATCGCCAAGGACACCAAGCAGCGTTACGAGATGATCGACGTTAACGTCTATCAGGAGAACATCTTCCATACCAAGATGATGCTTAAGGATCTTGATCTTGATACCTATCTGTTTGGCAGTGGTGTCGATGAGCTGGGCGCCACGGAAGCGAAGAAGATTCGTCGTCTGGTAGAACGCGAAATCAGGGAAATTTTCTACGGCCGAAATATTTAAGCGCCGTAGTTGGCAGAATAAAAAAACGGGGCCATCGGCCCCGTTTTTATTTGTGTGTAATAAATCTCAAATCCAGTAGGCGGTTTTTGTCATCACCTTGGAAACCGTTTTCATCACCAGTTTGATTGGTGCCGGAAATGGGGCACCGCCAGCGGCCTGGGCCATATCGGCGTGGCGTGCTTCGTCATCGTGCATCTGTTGCAGGATGGCGTGGGTCTTTTGATCATCAGGTGAGAGCTGCGCCATGTGTGAATCGAGGTGGCGGCAAACCTGATGTTCGGTTTCGACGACGAAGCCGAGGCTCCACTTGTCGCCGATTTTTCCCGCCAATGCACCGATGGCCACCGAGCCGACATACCAGAATGGGTTGAGGTAACTGACATGGGTGCCGAGTTCCTTGGCACGGCGTTCGCACCACTCCAGATGATCATTTTCCTCCAGCGCAGCGCGTTCCATCTTTTCTCTCACTTCCGGCAGCTTGGCGGTCAGTGCCTGACCTTGATAGAGCCCCTGGGCGGAGACTTCCCCTGCATGGTTAATGCGCATCAGTCGCCCGGCCAGCTCCCGCTCCTCATCGGAAAGCGGTGCTTCGGCAATACCCTCTGCCGGGTTAGGGCGCTCGGTGAGGATCGGTTTGCCCGCCACGGTACGCAGCGCGGTGTCGAGGTTGATGAACAGTTTGTCGAGGGGCGAGTAGTGGCGCATGGTCGGATTTCCTCTGTTGTGGCGTAAGTTTACCACGAAGGAGAGAGATGGCTATTTCACAGGCTCTGCGCCAGCAGCAATACCGGGTGAAGGATTTCGACCTTCATCCCCTGCTGTTCCATGCCGTTGGCGATATGAAGGGCACAGCCGAGATTGTTACTCACTAGCAGTTCGACATCTGCCTCGCGCAGTGCATCCAGTTTCTGTTCGCGCAGGCGCGCAGCTAGCTCAGGTTGGGTCAGCATGTAACTGCCGGCGGCACCGCAGCACTGGTCATTACCCGGCAACGATTGTATTTCCAGTTGTGGAATCTTTTGCAGGAGTTGTTGTGCCACATCGGGTTTGCGGATCACATTGCGCTGGGTGCAGGGCAGATGAAGCGCAACTCGCCGGGGTTGTGGTTTTAGTGGCAGGTCATTTTCGGGCCACTGTTCTGACAGGAAGTCGCAGATTTCACGCAGCGGTGCTGGTAATGCGTTGTCGAATACCTCGGCATACTCGAACAGTTGTGCGGCACAACCGCTGGCGGTACTGACGATGGCATCGAGTTTCATTGCGGAGAAGGCGCGCCGATTCTGTTCGGCCAGCTGCGCGGCTTTGTCATGTTCACCGCTGTGCTGGTGCAGCGAGCCGCAGCAACCCTGCTGTGCGGGGACATGGACACTGAAGCCGATACGGTTGAGTAGTCGGATCGTCGCCAGATGGAGTTCGCCTTCCATCAGACTGCCGATGCAGCCGACAAACAGACCTACGTCGCCGCGCGCCTTTCCCTCGGCAGGATAGAAACTCTGTAGTTCGATACGCTCAGGCAGTTTGGGCAGCAGGCCTTCCAGCGCTTCCATATCGAGTCCCTTGAGAACGCCGCTCTTGCGTGCCAGCCACTGCAGGCCGCTGCGTTGATAGGCGCGCAGTGCCGTCGCGCCAGTCTGCAATTTATCCAGGTCGGCGACATTCTCCAGCATCAGTCGCAGTCGAGTCGGTTTTTCTGCCTTCAGCCGATCACGGGTGGTGTTGATCAGTTTGCCGTATTCCACCTTCGACGGGCACATCCGTTCACAGGCACGACAGACCAGACAGCGATCCAGATGTTGCAACAGGGAAGATGACGGCGGCAGTTGCTGCCGCGCTACGGCCTGCATCAGGGCGATACGGCCACGTGGCGAATCGGCCTCACTGCGCAATAGACGATAGGTGGGGCAGTGCGGCAGGCAGAGGCCGCACATTACACAGCGGTCGGCCAGTTGCAGAATGGGATCGATTTCGGACAAGGGTCGGTTTGGTCTGGTAGCGGTACGGGGTACGGTTGACTAGAATGTCGATTCTAGCGGAAACGCCGCTGCCACATAACACCCAGACGATGTCCTTCTACCGTTATCATGTCTTTTTCTGCACCAATCAGCGCGAGGATGGTGGCAAGTGCTGTCAGAATTTCAACGCCAGCGAGATGCGCGACTACGCCAAGAAGCGTTGTAAGAAACTGGGGATACACGAACCTGGGAATGTGCGTATCAACAATGCCGGTTGCCTGAATCGCTGCGAAGAGGGACCGGTGATTGTGGTCTACCCGGGAGAGACCTGGTACACCTATGTCGACCGTGAGGATATCGACGAGATCATCGACAGCCATCTGGTCAACGGTCAGGTGGTGGAGCGGTTGAAGATTTAAACTCGGGTTATTCCAGTTCCAGAATGTAATCCCACGCCTCTTCGCTGACCGGCATCACCGACAATCGATTGCCGCGCATGAGCAGCGGAAAATCCGGTAGCTCCAGCACATGTTCCTTCAGCTCCTTGAGCGAAATGTTGCGCTTAAGTCTGCGCACGAATTTCACGTCGACCATATACCAGCGTGGATTGTCCGGGGTGCTGGTAGGATCGTAATACTTGCTCTTCGGATCGAGGGCGGTGTGATCGGGATAGCCTTCACGCACTACTTCGGCGATACCGACGATGCCCGGTTCGTCGGTGTTGGAGTGGTAGAAAAAGACCCGGTCGCCCTTTTTCATCTGGTCGCGCATGAAGTTTCGTGCCTGATAGTTTCGCACCCCATCCCAGTGCTCGGTTTTTTTCGGCATTTTTTCCAAGTGGTCGATGCCGAAGACATCAGGTTCCGATTTCATTAGCCAGTACGCCATAACATTACCTTTATGTGATACAGATCAAGGAATTCCCACAGTCATTGTGTGTAGATTATCGTTCGCCTGAATCCGTCTTTGTTTGTCTTCTGCAGGTGAACGTATGGCTCCCCCGGGGTCTTGTTTCAAGGGGGGTTGGGAGGATCGAGAAAATGAGTAAAAAGCCTGACATTATTGTGACGCTGGCGGTCCTGATCGGTTTGGGGGTTTTGATTACCGAATTGACTTCTAACAGCATGGCAGCGCAGGAACGTCCCGCACAGGTGCAAAGCCGCTACTAACGTTTTGGCCTGTGACGAAAAAGCCCGCCTCTGGCGGGTTTTTTTGTGCCCAAAATTTACTCAACTCTTTAGTGCCGTGTTTCGTCAGCGAAACACGACTCCTTTTTCAGTGGCGATACCTTCCAGCGGCACATCCCAGGGTTGGTGCGGTAATTCATTCACCTGCTGAAAAGCATATGCTGCACCGAGCAGGCGCGGTTTGCGCCAACGGGTTCGATGGGCAAGGTAGGCGAGGGTGCGATCGTAGAAGCCGCCTCCCATACCGAGCCGGTTGCCTTGTTCATCGAAGGCCACCAGGGGCGCGATGATTAGATCCAGACTGCGCACGTTGCGCATCTCACGCCAGTTGCAGGCAGGTTCCGGGATACCAAAGCGATTTAATACCAATTCAGAATCATGCGTAAACGGTGCGAACCAGAGACGGTTGTGATAGAGCGGACTGAGGGTTGGCAGGTAACAACGTTTGCCCATTTGCCAGGCGCGTTGAATGAGCGGTGTTAGATCGATTTCACCGTC
Source organism: Thiohalomonadaceae bacterium (assembly GCA_050302275.1). Classification (GTDB taxonomy): domain Bacteria; phylum Pseudomonadota; class Gammaproteobacteria; order Thiohalomonadales; family Thiohalomonadaceae; genus JAPHTQ01. The sequence continues at coordinate 6,069 of JBNLAT010000045.1, forward strand.
GTTCGGCAGATAGAAAGCGATGTGCTGGCTGTGCAGGAATAGTGGCAGGCAGGCTAGCTGTCGTTCCAGCGAGACGGCAGCGCGGTGACGCTGTTTGGCACTCAGACTGCGGCGTTGATGGCGCATCTGGCGGCGGAGATCGGTGCGGTTCGCTTCCAAAAGAGTAACCGTGCTTTATCGCAGAGAAGAAGAAAGGGTACCCCCCACAACTGCCGCCGATGCCTTCGTCCTTGAACCAACGGTTCAAGTGGGGCCGTCAATCACAGCTTAAGGCTTTCCGGAACCCGGACATGCACACGGCCACGATGTATTCGACCCCGGGGCAGTTATTAGGCTCAAGAAAATACCCAGCACACAGAGCGAACAGCGCAGGGGATACCAGAGACTATTCTACAACGTTAGCTGGCGCTCTTCCCGTTCTAATGCAGAATCGAGTTTATCGGTCAGCAAACGCAGACGCAGTGACAGTTCCGGATCCGCTGCCGGGGCCTTGCCACCGTTCTGTTGCAGCAGATCGAAAATCAGGTTGAGGGCGGCCATCACCACAATGCGTTCATTGCCGACAATTTTGCCGCGGGTACGGATCTCGCGCATCTTGGCGTCGAGCAGGCGGGCCGATTCGAGCAGGCCATCGCGTTCCTCTTCAGGACAGGCGACGGTGTACTCCTTATCGAGCAGGCGGATGGTTTCCTGCTGGATGTCGTTCATGATTCACTCTCCATCGCTTTGAGGCGTGAGATCATCGCTTCAACCCGGGTACGCGCCAGTTCGGTTTTTTCGATAAGGCGTGCGCGTTCACTGACCAGAGCCGTCTGACTCTCGCGCAGGGAACGGTTTTCGTCGTTCAGCGAATCGAGCCGTTGCAGCAATTCGTCGACGCGATGTTCCAGATGTTTCAGCACCTTATCGTCCATCTCTCCACTCAATCCAAGCTAAATCAATGTATTGGAATCGATTCTTGAGACACTATAGAGCGCACGGCAAAGCCGGTCAATCCGCCTTTGTTGGGTGGTCGGGGTCGGCAATGCTAGGATGCCCGCTTTGATTCAACGGCGCCTCGCGCCGGGACAGGTAGATGAACCAGGCTAACGAATTGATCGACCGACTGAACGGTGCGCTGGAGCAGGTAGCGGCCAGCTATGGCGCGGAGGAGTGTCACGGCACTTTGACCGGAATGTTTTGTGCCAATAGCGCATTGCAACTGGACGAATGGCTGGATGGAATTGAGGCGCAGGGAACAGAATTGTCGCCGGAGACGCGGGAAACCCTGCGTGTGCTCTATACCGTGACCCGTGAGCAGTTAAATGACAGCGTGCTTGATTTTCATCCACTGCTACCCGATGACGATATCATCGTCGCGGAGCGGGTTGAGGCGTTGGGAGAGTGGTGCCAGGGCTTCCTGCTGGGGCTGAGTACCGGCAAGGTAGAGATGGAGAAGATGCCTGACGACAGTGGTGAGATCCTGCGCGACATGCTGGAGATCTCGCGTCTCAGTGGGCTGGACCTGGATGGTGACGAAGAGGATGAAGAGTCCTACCAGCAACTGCTCGAATATGTGCGTACCGGGGTGCTGCTATTGAACGAGGAACTGAACCCGACCAAGGCACCGCCGCGGGACGATATCACTCTGCATTGAGAACCTATCTGCCATAATCGCCGTATGAACAAGAACGAATTTGCCAAACGCCGTAAACGTCTGATGCAGGCCATGGGCCGCGATAGTATCGCGATTTTGCCCAGTGCCCCGGTGCGTCTGCGTAATCGCGACGTGGAGTACCCCTATCGCCCCGACAGCGACTTCTATTACATCACCGGCTTTCCCGAGCAGGAAGCGGTGGCGGTGCTGGTGCCGGGACGCGAACACGGCGAGTACATCCTCTTCTGTCGCGAACGCGATGCGAAGATGGAGACCTGGAACGGACGGCGGGCCGGACTCGACGGCGCGGTGGAAGAGTATGGCGCCGACGATGCCTTCCCTATCACCGATATCGACGAGATCCTGCCCGGCCTGCTGGAGAACCGTGAGCGGGTCTATTACGCCATGGGCTGCAATCAGGACTTCGACCGCCAGGTGATGGAGTGGATCAACCTGTTGCGCAAACAGTCCCGTGCCGGAGTGCATACGCCGGGCGAATTCATCGATCTCGATCACCAACTGCACGATATGCGCCTCTACAAGAGCGCCGCCGAAGCCAAGGCGATGCGTACCGCGGCGCAGATCTCAGCCAGGGCCCACGCACGCGCCATGCAGACCTGCCGTCCGGGGATGATGGAGTATCAACTGGAGTCGGAGATCGTGCACGAATGCAGTCAGCACGGCGCCCGCTTCCAGGCCTATTCGCCGATTGTCGGTGGTGGGGAAAACGGCTGTATCCTGCATTACACCGAAAACGATGCCGCGCTGCGCGACGGCGATCTGGTGCTGATCGATGCCGGTTGTGAGTATGAATTCTACGCCTCGGATATCACCCGCACCTTCCCTGTAAACGGTCGTTTCAGCAAGGCGCAGCGGGAACTGTATGAGGTGGTGCTGGAGGCGCAGTACGCGGCGATCGATGAAGTGCTGCCCGGCAACCACTGGAACCATCCGCACGAAGCGGCGGTGAAGGTGTTGACCAAAGGTTTGATCAAGCTCGGCCTGCTCAAGGGCCGTCTTGCCACCCTGATCAAGAACGACGCCTACCGCGAGTTCTACATGCACCGTACCGGCCATTGGCTGGGAATGGATGTGCATGATGTGGGCGACTACAAGGTTGGTGAAGAGTGGCGGGTACTGGAGCCGGGCATGGTGCTGACCATCGAGCCGGGACTCTATATCGCCCCGGGTAGCAAGGGTGTGGCGAAGAAGTGGTGGAATATCGGTATCCGCATTGAGGACGATGTACTGGTGACTCGCGACGGGCACGAAGTGTTGAGCCGTGATGCGATCAAGGAACCCGATGAGATCGAGGCGCTGATGGCGGGTAAGACGGTGAGGAAAAAACGGGCATGAAAACCGATTTCGATCTGCTGATTGTCGGCGGCGGCATGGTCGGCGCCAGCCTGGTGCATGCCCTGAACGGTAGCGGCCTGCGCATCGGTATGGTCGAGGCGGTGGCGCTGCACGATCCCAATCAACCCAGTTTTGACAGTCGAGCTATCGCCCTTTCCTGGGGCTCTCGGAGGATCTTCGAAGGCATGGGAATGTGGCAGGCGATGGAGCGGGAGACAGTCACGCCGATCCAGCGCATTCGCGTCTCCGACCGAGGTCATTTCGGTGCGGTACGGATGAATGCCGAAGAGGAGGGCGTTGAGGCGCTCGGTTATGTGGCCGAGGCGGCGGTGATCGGCCGTGCCCTGGCAAGCGATCTGGCCCAACTGCCCGATGTCGAACTCTTCTGTCCGGCGACACTGGATTCGGTAACTATCAAAGCAGACTGCGCCTGCGCCGTGATTCAACACAACGGTGAATCACGCGAGGTGACCGCCCGCCTGCTGGTGGCTGCCGATGGTGGTCGTTCCTCAGTGCGTGAGCAGCTCGGTGCCCGCACCTTTGATCTCGGTTACAACCAGACAGCGGTGATAGCCAATGCGGTGACCGACCGTCCCCACGACAATATCGCTTTCGAGCGTTTTACCAACAGCGGCCCGCTGGCGCTGTTGCCCAACACCGCGCCGGAGTGGATGGATGGCAGCGACGTCGGCGAACGCCGCTGGTCGGTGGTCTGGACCGTGCACAACCACGAAGTGGATGAACATCTGGCGCTGGATGATGCGGCCTTTATCGAGCGCCTGCAGGCACGCTTCGGTCAACGTGCGGGAAAGATCCTTTCGGTCACCCCGCGTGCCGCTTACCCGTTGAAGCTGCAGTTCGTGCGTGACCATGTCCGTCACCGTCTGGTCTTTATTGGTAACGCGGCGCATCTGATTCATCCGGTTGGTGGACAGGGGCTGAACCTCGGTCTGCGCGATGTCGCGGTACTGGCCGAGGTACTGGTGCAGGCGGCCCGCGATGGGCGCGACCCCGGTACTCTGGAGACCCTCGATGGTTATGCCCGTTGGCGTCGCGCCGATTACATTCGCGTGGCCGGTTTCACCGATAGTCTGACCCGTATCTTCTCCACCGATTTCCGTCCGCTGGTTGTGGCACGCAACCTTGGCATGATCGCCATGGACCTGCTGCCGCCGCTGCGCCGTCTCTTTACCCGTCAGGCAATGGGCGTTAACGGCCGTCAGCCGCGATTGGCTCTGGGATTACCGCTTAATGAAGAACAACAGTAACGAATACGACCTGCTTATCGTCGGCGGCGGCATGGTCGGCGCCACCCTGGCCTGTGCCCTGGGCGATACGCCGCTGCGCATCGCCGTGGTAGAGAGTTTTGTTGCCCCGACCAGCCTGCCGGAAGCGGGCTTCGAAAATCGGGTCAGCGCCATCACCCGTGCCACCCAGCGGGTCTTCGCTGCGGTCGGCGCCTGGGAAGGGATGGTTAAACTGCGCGCCTACGCCTATCGCCACATGCATGTGTGGGACGCCACCGGCAGCGGTAGTATCGATTTCGATGCCGCCGAGATCGGCGAACCGGATCTGGGACTAATTCTGGAAAACCGGGTGATCCTCGCCGCACTACTGGAGCGGATGGCGCAATTCGATAACGTTGACCTGCTCTGTCCGGCCAAAGTCCAAAGCCTGAATCGTAACGATGAGGCGGTGCAACTCACCCTCGAAGATGGCCGTATCCTGCAGGGCAAACTGATTGTCGGTGCCGACGGCGCCAACTCATGGGTACGGCAGCAGGCGGGGATCGATACCACCGGCTGGAGTTACGACCAGACTGCAGTGGTCGCCACCATCCGTACATCGCTCGATCATCAGCAGACCTGCTGGCAGCGTTTTATGCCCAGCGGCCCGCTGGCCTTCCTGCCGATGTCGGCGCACCACAGCTCTATCGTCTGGTCGGTGCCGCCTGAGCGAGCCGATGAGTTGATGGCGCTGGATGAGGCCGAATTTCTGCGCGAACTACAGCACGCCTTCGGCGACCAACTGGGTACGATGGAAGAAGCCGGTCCGCGCGGTGCCTTCCCGCTGGTGTTGCGCCACGCCAACCGCTACACCGATAAGCGGCTGGTGCTGGTGGGTAACTCCGCCCATGCGATTCACCCGCTGGCCGGGCAGGGGCTGAACATCGGTGTCTCCGATGTGGCGGCGCTGGCTGAGTTGCTGCTGCAGGCACAGGCAGCAAAACAGGATATCGGCGAGATGTCGCTGCTGCGTCGCTATGAGCGCTGGCGCAAGGCTGATAATGTGGCGGTGATGGCGGCGATGGATGGCTTTAAACGACTGTTCAGCAATGACAACCCTCTGTTAAGTCTGCTGCGCAATGTGGGCCTGAATATCGCTGATCGATCCGGCCCGGCGAAGAACCTGATGATCAAACGGGCCATGGGCCTGAGTGGGGATCTGCCACGACTCTCCCGTGGCCTGAAACCCTGAGTTACAACACCTGTCACAAGATCCGTTGGCGAAGAATAGTCGTCTGAAAACGGGCAATGACCACACGGAATAACCCGGAGCAAGAATGGAACTACTCGATATTGTTGCCCTGCTGCTGAGCCTGGCGGCAGTTTTCAGCTATGTGAATCATCGTTTTGTGCGTCTGCCGACCACCATCGGCCTGATGTTGATCGCCCTGTTGAGTTCATTGGCAATTCTGGCCCTTTCCAAAATGGGGATCGCCTTTCCGGTCGAGTGGGCCCGTGGCCTGATCGACGATATCGATTTCAATGTCACCCTGCTGCACGGCATGCTCAGCTTCCTGCTGTTTGCCGGCGCGCTGCACGTCAATCTGGAAGACCTGGCAAAGCAGAAATGGGTGATCGCCATTCTCGCCAGCGTCGGTGTACTGGGTTCGACATTTATCATTGGTGGTCTGGGCTGGTGGTTATTGAACCTGCTCGATATGCCTATTCCGTTCATCTACTGTCTGCTGTTCGGTGCGTTGATCTCGCCCACCGATCCCATTGCTGTGCTCGGCATCCTGAAGACCGCAGGTGTAACCAAAAGTCTGGAGACCAAGATCGCCGGCGAGTCGTTGTTTAACGATGGCGTCGGTGTGGTGATCTTTCTGGTGTTACTGGGCATTGCCACTAAAGGCGAAATGGGCACCGGAGAGATGGCGTTGCTGTTTGTCGAGGAGGCAGTGGGCGGTGCGGTATTTGGTCTGTTTATCGGTTGGGTGGCCTACCGTATGTTGGCCAGCGTCGATAACTACCAGGTCGAAATTCTGCTTACCCTGGCTCTGGTGATGGGCGGATACACCCTGGCCGGGGCGATCCATGTTTCCGGTCCTATCGCTATCGTCGTTGCCGGTCTGCTGATCGGCAATCACGGGCGGATATTCGCCATGTCCAATCGTACCCGTGAACATCTGGATACCTTCTGGGAGTTGGTGGATGAGATCCTCAACGCTGTGTTGTTCGTACTGATCGGCCTCGAGGTGTTGGCGCTGGATTTTCAGGGGGCATGGTTTACCGTAGGTGTGGTGTTGATCCCGGTAGTGATCCTGGCTCGCTTTGTTTGTGTTGGTATACCCATCTCATTAATGCGCAGCCGCCGTCGATTTACACCGCATGCGGTGAAGATCATCACCTGGGGTGGCCTGCGTGGGGGTATTTCGGTGGCACTTGCGTTGTCGTTGCCGATGGGAAGTGAGCGTGATCTCATCGTTGCGGTGACTTATCTGGTGGTGGTCTTCTCCATTGTTGTTCAGGGGCTTAGCATCGGTCGTCTGATTCGGTTCTATAGTAAAGCCTGAAACAGGTTACTTCTGTAATAGCCATTAATTACGCGGGGATTTCATTTCTCTGGTAGTCGCGTTATTTCAATTGGCTCTTTTTATTTTCTGGAGACTTTGCCTATTATTCTCTGTGTCCTATACCAAAGTGGTATAGGGCGGTCTGTTTCGCCGTCGTTAGTATGCAATGGGGGGTTGTGGCGAAGGGTTTCGTCACTACGCTATAAGAATGTGCAACCAAATCATTGCATTGCGCGTGACCTGTCGCTATGGGGCATCGTTAATCTTACGACTTCTCACCGACGCAGCCTGTAAAGAGCGAGTGCCGCACACTAGACTCTGAATTTGCAGGACCCATTATAAAAGTTGCCAACGATGATGGAGTATTGATGTGAACAAGCGTTCCGCACCGCGTTTCCCGGTGAATTTAGAGGTCACGGCAAGTTATTCGGGGCAACCCGCACAGGCCTGTGTTGTCAGGGATTACTGTTCTGGCGGTATGTATCTGCTCTGTGACCGCAGCAAGGTGCAACAGGCCGATGCAAGAGTCGGTGGCGACCTGGTGGTGGAATTTGCCGATCCCCTCAATCCTCGCTCCAATGCGCATCATCTGGAAGGGCGCATTACCCGTTTCGACTCCCACGGTATGGGGATCTCCTTTACCGACGTCAATCCCCAGGCAATTATCGCTCTTTCCCAACTGGCAGCCAGTCAGGCGGCCGGAGGCGCAGGGGTCGGCGGTTCGGTGGTCGCTGCGGAGACCTATGGTCAGGAAAATGTCGACCAGACCATTAAGGCGATCAGTAATAAAAGCCTGGATCACGTCAAAGAGATCCTGCACAACTTTTTCGAACGGGCAAAAAATGATCTGTTTGATGCCGCCGGTCAGTCTGGCAGTAACGTCGATCAATCTGCCTTTTTTGGTGCGATGAATGAATTGCGCAAAGGACGAGATAATCTGAGTCAGGGGTTTCTCGATAGCCTCGAGCAGCAGTTCGATATCCTCACCACTCCCGGTTATCGCAATCGCTACGCCCAGGAGGCAATGGCTCAGGGCGGACTTTCCATTATGGAAAGCGATGAGCTGGATAACTGGCTGGCCGTACGTGCCATGTCGGCCAAGCTCGAAGAGCGCATGGGCGAAACCCTGGAGGCGTTGGAGACTCGCTTTGAAGAGGTTTCCGCCAATCCGATTACTCTGGAAAACAACCCTGCCGGCCCTTTTGTTATCTCATCTATTTTCCGTGAGTTGCTGGGAAAGATCGTGCTCGAAGAGGGGCCGCGGAAGTTCCTCTACGGGGTTATGGAAAAGGTATTGAGTGCCAAACTGAAAGAGCTCTATGACGAACTCAATGAGTTACTGATCGCCCACGGTGTGCTGCCGATCCTGCAGAAGCATATGGAGGTGGTGCGTACGGAAGGTGACTACTACGACGAGGAAGATGAGTATCAGGATGAGGCCCCGCCACCCGGTTCAGGGCCCCGCGGGCAGCGGCCTGCCGTGCCTTTTGGCAGCACTCCCCGCACATCCCAACCTGCACAGCAGCAACGTGCACCCGGTGGTGGCTTCCGGCCTCCACCTGCCCCTGGCCAGGCACAACCCATGGGGGGCGGCTATCCACCTCCGCCACCAGCAGGTATGCAACAGGCTGCTCCCCAGCAGATGTCCGCAGGGCAGCAGCGCATGGCACGTAGCGCGCCCACCGGCATAAACCCGATCAGTTATACCCGCCCTGCTGCTGGTGGCGCAGCGAGCAACGCTGCTGCTGCACCGATGCCTGTGGCGCCAACCGCCAACGCCATGCCCCTGTCGGGTGGATACAGCCATGCAGTGCAGGAACTGATGCGAATGCAGTATCCAGCCAATGAGCAGGGGACCGAGGCAGCGCCGCAGGGCTACTTTAGTAGTGGTCAGGTAGTACAGGCGCTGGATCAGCTCTCACAGGCGATCAGTAGCCTCGGTGGTCGTGGTATGGACAGCATGGAGCACATCAATTACCTCGCCAATGCCGTGAGTGAGACCGTCGGCGAAACTGGCAAGGCGATGAGTACCACAGATCAGGAGGCGGTGACCTACGTGGGGGGGCTGTTTGGCTCCATCAGCCAGGACCATCTGCTTGCGGAGCAGGCACGTCCCTGGTTCTCTCGCCTTGAGGTGCCGTTGCTTAAAGCGGGCATCCTCGACCCGTCGTTGCTCGATGATGATAGCCATCCGGCACGCGAGCTGCTAAATCGCCTGGAAGATATCGGTGACCTGCTGGAAAACGACGAGTCGCCACTGGCACAGGAGGCGAAGAACAAGGTCGAAAAAGTCCTGCGCAAGATCGACGAAAAGGTGGAAGATGATCCGGAAGTCTTCGCCGAGGCACTGACCGAGTTAGAAGAGGTTCAGGGCAAGGTCGAAGAGGGTTATGAAGAGAAGATCAAAAAGCTCATTCAGCAATGCGAGCAGGAGAAGGAGATCGACGATGCACGCGAGATCATTCTCAACGAGTTGAACAAGCGACTGGGCCAGCGCGATGTGCCTGTTGTGGTACTGCACCTGCTCGACTCCGGCTGGAAAAATCTGCTGCTGCGTACGCTGATGAAGAGCGGTGCGGGCAGTGCGGCGTTCAAGACCTATCTCAACGTAGTGGACATGCTCACCGCTCGTCTTACCGGCGGCAAGCCACACATGGAAGAAGCCAAGATGAACGATGAGAACCTGGTTGAATGGTCCTCACGTATGCTCTCTATGGTTTCTAACAATGAACAGAAGAACAACCTGATTCTGCGTGAACTGGCCAAGGATCTGACGGGTAAATCGACGACACTGCCGGAAACCAAATATGTCCAGACCCTGATCGCCAAGACCAAGGACAAGCATGATGTGATAAGGCCTGAAAATGTCTCCGAGGATATCTGGCAACTGATGCTGGAGGATGCCCGCTACATGGAAGACCGCGAGGCCTTCCAACTCAAACCCAAAGGCGGTAAACCGATTCATATCAACCTGATCTGGCGTGATGAGAATAAGCGTTTCGTCTTTGCCGATAATCTGGGTAATCGTGCCCTGGACGTTGATCTGGGGGATGTGGCCTCCAACATCTACCACAAGATACTGGTACGGCTTAACGAGAAAGAGCTATCGGTAACCGAACGTGCGATCTACAGCTTCCTGCAGAGCATGCACAAACAGATCGCCTTCCAGGCCAATCACGACGAACTTACCGGCCTGCTCAACCGCAAGGCCTTCGAAACCGAACTGGACAAGCAGATCGCTGATGCCCGCAGTGGTGTGGTCACCCATGTCCTCGGTTATTTCGACCTCGATCGTTTCAATATCATCAACACTACCTGCGGCCATGCCGATGGTGACAAACTGCTGGTCAAGGTGGCCGACGTATTACGCGAGACTCTCAAGGATAAGGCGATTATCTCCCGTCTCGGCGGTGACGAATTCGGCATCCTGGTGACCAAGTCCAGTCGTACCCACGGACTCAAACTGCTTACCCAGGTGCACGATAATATTCGTGGTATCCGTTTTGCCTGCGGTAATAACGAGTTCAAGGTGACCTGCAGTATGGGGGTTACCGAGGTCAACCAGGACAGCGAAAGTTACGGTCACCTGCTTAGCGCGGTCGACTCTGCCACCTTTACCGCTAAAGATAACGGCCGTGACAACATCCAGATCCACAACGTCGAGAACGAGCGCATCTCCAGCCGCCGCCACATCCTCGACTGGGTCGGTCGGATCAACGTGCTGTTCGAGAAAAACCTCATCCAGTTCCGTTGTCAGAAGATCGCGCCGGTACATCGCACCATCAACTCAATGCCACACTACGAGATTCTGCTCGACGTGCACGACGAAGAAGGCAACAAGGTACCGCTGGAAGAGTTCATCGTTGCCGCCGAACGTTACAACCGTATCCTCGACATCGACACCTGGGTAATGAATTACATCTTCGACTGGGTTGAGGAGCGTAAGCCGAAACTGGAGAAGATCAGCAATCTGTCGGTCAACCTCTCCGGTAGTTCACTGGGTAACCCGCACTTTATGGATGAGGTCTACCAACGTCTCTCCAGGCCCGGTTTCCCGGCCAACAAGATCTGCTTTGAGGTGACCGAAACGGCAGCAATGAGTAATCTGGAAATGGCCGCGCGCTTCATGAAGAAACTCAAGGAGACCGGTTGCAAGTTCGCCCTCGACGATTTCGGCAGCGGCACCTCTTCCTACGCCTATCTGCGCTCACTGCCTATCGACTACGTCAAGATCGACGGCGCCTTCGTCAAGGATATCGCCAATAACACCAACGACTACGCGGTGGTGAAGTCGATAAACGAGATCGGCCACGTGATGGGCAAGCAGACCGTTGCCGAAGGCGTGGAGGACGAGTTTGCCTTCCAGCTGCTACACGACATCGGTCTCGACTACGTGCAGGGCTTTGGGGTAGAAAAGCCGATACCGCTGTTCCAGCTCTTCGAGTAAATGGGACCGGTTTGCACTAGCGTCCAAGAGCGGTGACAAGGCCCCGGTCAGGGGGTATAGTTCACCCTCGACCAAGGCAGTAGTGGGAGAGAGCGGCACCACGTTGTGGAGGCCGCCGCCGAAGGCGCAACCCGCCCGGAAACGCTCAGGCAAAAGGACCACTGCAACCGGTTGACTCTGGAGAGAGGCCGCATCGCGGCCCACCGAAGGGGCTAAGCTCTCAGGTGCCAGGACAGAGGGGCGACGAAAGGCCAAAACGCCTTTCGTCGCCCCTTTTTCTTTTTGGCGGAGTAAAGCATGGCGAAAGCAATCGACATCCCGGTCTTCGACTACTCGGCGCGGCCCAACGCGACGCGCATGCCGTCGTGGATTCGCCAGCCGTTGGGTGGCGACGGTTTCAATGCCACGGCCGAGGCAGTGCATGGCAACCAGCTGACCACCGTCTGCGAAGAGGCCCGTTGCCCCAACCGCGGCGAGTGCTGGGGCCGAGGCACCGCTACCTTCATGCTGCTGGGTGACACCTGCACCCGTGCCTGCGGTTTTTGTGCGGTGAAGACCGGCCAGCCAACTTCCCTGGATGAAGACGAGCCGCGCCGGGTGGTCGAGGCGATCGCACAGATGGGGCTCGACTATGTGGTGCTCACTTCGGTGAACCGCGATGAGCTCCCAGACGGCGGTGCCGGTATCTTTGCTGCCACCCTGCGTGGTTTGCGCGAGCGGTTACCCAATCTCGGTCTGGAAGTGCTGACCCCCGATTTTCGCAACTGCCAGGAGCAGGCGATTGCCGCCCTGCGCGATGCAATTGGTGGCGACGGACAGCTGGTCTTCGGTCATAACGTAGAGACCGTGCCCTCGCTCTATAAGAGTGTGCGCAAGGGGGCGAAATACGAACGTTCCCTGCGCATGCTGGAGCTGGCCGCGGCCGAGCCGAACATGCAGGCCAAGTCTGCGCTGATGCTGGGACTGGGCGAGAGTTTCGATGAGGTGGTGGCGGTGATGCGCGATCTGCTTGAAGTCGGCACCGAGCGACTGGTGCTCGGCCAGTATCTGCGTCCCAGCCGTTATCATCTGCCGGTGCAGGAGTATGTCTCGCCAGCAGGATTTGTCGAATATGAGCAGGTGGCCCGTGAGTTGGGTTTTGACTGGGTGATGGCCGGGCCGATGGTGCGTAGCTCCTACCACGCCGAAGAATAATTATTTAGTTATCAGGAGAGACCAAGTTGGGAAAGAAAACCCCCCTGTATGATGCCCACGTCGCCCACGGTGCCAAGATCGTCGATTTCGCCGGTTGGGAGATGCCGATCCACTACGGTTCTCAGATTGAGGAACACCATCAGGTGCGCCGCGCCGCCGGGATGTTCGATGTCTCCCACATGTGCGTGGTCGATCTGCATGGTGCCAAGACCCGTGATTTTCTCCGCTACCTGATGGCCAACGACGTGGCCAAACTCGATGGTCAGCCGGGTAAGGCGCTCTATAGTTGCATGCTCAATCCGCGTGGTGGGGTGATCGATGACCTGATCATCTACCACATGAGTAACGTCTGGTACCGGGTGGTGGTCAATGCAGGTACCCGTGACAAGGATATCGCCTGGATGCAGCGCCATGCGCCATCCTTCGATGTTGAGGTGGAGGTCCGTGACGATCTGGCGATGATCGCGGTGCAGGGGCCAACAGCACGTGACGCGGTGCACAAGGTACTCGGTGATCGTGCTGCGGATGTTACCGTGCTGGGGCGCTTCGCCGCCGCAGAGATCGGTAACCTGTTTGTTGCCCGCACCGGATACACCGGTGAGGACGGTTATGAGATCATGGTCCCCGCAGAAGACGCCGAGGATATGTGGCATTCGCTGCTGGACGCGGGTGTCGTGCCCTGTGGTCTCGGTGCACGCGACACCCTGCGCCTGGAGGCGGGTATGAACCTCTATGGTCAGGATATGAATGAAGATACTTCGCCGCTGATTTCCGGTCTTGGCTGGACCATTGGCTGGGAGCCACGAGACCGCAACTTCATCGGCCGCGATGTGATTGAGGCAGAGCGTAGTAGTGGCCCGGCACAACAGTTGGTTGGACTGGTACTGGACGATAAAGGTGTATTGCGTTCGCACCAGAAGGTGGTGCTGGAAGGTCTTGGCGATGGCGAGACCACCAGCGGCAGTTTCTCCCCGACTCTGGGCAAGGCAATCGCTCTGGCTCGGATACCGGTTGGTGAGAGTGCCGATGTTGGTGTCGAGATCCGCAACAAGATATTGAAAGCACATATCGTCAAGCCGCCCTTCGTGCGCGAAGGCAAGGCGGTTATCGAATAGAGCACTGCATCACGGGCCTTGCGCCCGTGGTCGAAAATTTACTCATCAGGAGAAAAAGTTATGAGCAACGTTCCAGCTGAACTGAAGTACACCAAATCCCACGAGTGGGTCCGCCGCGAAGCAGACGGTAGTGTCACCATCGGTATTACCGATCACGCCCAGGAACTGCTCGGCGACATGGTTTTCGTCGAACTGCCAGAAGCCGGTCGTGCCCTGGCCGCCGAAGAAGACTGCGCCGTGGTCGAATCGGTGAAGGCCGCTTCCGACGTATACGCGCCTATCGCCGGTGAAGTGACCGAGTCGAACAGTGCACTGGAAGACAGCCCCGAGATCGTCAATCAGGACCCCTACGGTGATGGCTGGCTGTTCAAAATGAAGCCGGCTGATGATAGCGAGATCGATGGCCTGATGGCTGCCGACGCTTACCAGGCGGTTGCCGCCGAAGAGCACTGAGTTAACAACTATGCCGTTTATTCCCCATACCGAAGACGATATCAAGGCGATGCTGGCATCCATTGGTGCCGACAGCATCGAGTCGTTGTTCGACGAGATTCCCGCGACACTCCGTGCCAAGGGTTTGCAGTCGGTGCCGCCCGCACTGAACGAAGCGGCAGTCGGCCGCCTGATGCAGCAGCGTGCTGCGGCCGATGGTCAGCCGCTCTGTTTCATCGGCGCCGGTGCCTATGAGCATCACATCCCGGCGGCGGTATGGGAGATCGCGACCCGCGGTGAGTTCTACAGCGCCTACACGCCCTATCAGGCGGAGGCGAGTCAGGGCACGCTGCAGGTGATCTACGAGTTCCAGAGCATGATCGCCGGACTGACCGGCATGGATGTGGCCAACGCCTCGCTCTATGACGGCGCTTCAGGTCTGGCCGAAGCGGTGTTGATGGCGGTGCGCGCCAATCGCAAATCAAAGTCGAAGCGCATCCTCATGCCCGCCACGGTCAACCCGGTTTATCGCAAAGTGGTGCATACCATCGTCCACAATCAGGGTATTGAGCTGGTGGAGCTGCCCTATTGCACCGACGGCGGTAATACCCTGGTCGAATCGCTGAAGCACTTCGAGGGTGAAGACTTCGCCGCGCTGGTGATTCCGCAGCCCAACTTCTTCGGTGTGCTGGAAGATGTCGATGCACTGACCGACTGGGCCCACGCCAATAACATGCTGGCGATCGGTCTGGTTAACCCGACTGCGATGGCACTGCTGACTCCTCCCGGTGAGTGGGGTGAGAAGGGTGCCGACATCGCCTGTGGTGATGGCCAGCCGCTCGGCTCGCCGCTCTCCTCCGGTGGTCCCTACTTCGGTTTCATGGCCTGCAAGCAGGAACACGTACGGCAGATGCCGGGACGTATCGTCGGTCGCACTGTCGATCTCGACGGCAAGCCCGGTTTCACCCTTACCCTGCAGGCGCGTGAGCAGCACATCCGCCGCGCCAAGGCGACTTCCAATATCTGTTCTAATCAGGGCCTGATGGCGACCGCTGCGACGGTCTACATGGCAACCGTCGGTGCCGGCGGACTGGAGCGTGTCGCCGCTGCCTGCCACGCCAATACCTGCAAGCTGGTGGAAAAACTAACCGCCATCGACGGCGTGGAGCAGGTCTTTAATCGTCCAGTCTTCCACGAAGCGGTGCTGCGCCTGCCCGCCGATGCCGATGCGGTATTGAAAGCGCTGGCGGAACAGGAACTGCTCGGTGGTTACGCGCTGATACGTGACTATCCGGAACTGGAAAACTGCGTGCTGGTCTGCGCCACCGAGACTCGCAGCGAAGACGACATCGACACCTATGCAGCGCAACTGGCGGGAGTTCTCAGCCGCTAGCGCGACAAACCGAGATGCAGCAAAACCCATATAACAACGTTGCTGTAAGGAGGAGTGTGATGAAAAGGCTAACAGGTCTGTTGTTGCTGTTCTGTTTTACCGGCGTTGTCTCTGCGGCAGCGCAGGTGGGTGATTACCCGATGAAGGCGGAAAAGATCGCCGATGGCGTTTATGCCATCGTCTCGCCAGCCAAGGATTTCCCCAGCGAAGAAAATCTGGGCTGGAACTCCAACAGCGCCTTTGTCATCACCGACGAAGGTCTGCTGGTGTTCGATACCGGCTCTTCCGAGACCATCGGTAAAGCGCTGCTGAAAACCATTCGTAGCGTGAGTAAGGCGCCGATCAAGTGGGTGATTAATTCCCACTCCCACGGCGACCACTGGCTCGGCAACGGCGCGTTTAAAGCGGAAAAACCGCAGGAGATGATCGCCTCCGATGTGGCCATCGACCTGATGAATAAAAATGGTTTTGAGTGGGTCGACCGTTTTAACAATATGAGCGGCGGCGCCACCGGCAACTTCACTCCGGTTCCGGCGAAAGATGCAGTGGTTAAAGCGATGACCCGCGAGTTTGGCGGCGTCGAGGTGCAAATCCTCTTTTCCGGCAACAGCCACTCACCGGGCGATATTGTTTTCTGGCTGCCTGAACAAAACGTTTTGTTGACCGGTGACACCATGTACACCAAGCGCCCGCCAGCAACCTTCGATGCCAACGTCAAACAGTGGATCGCGTTTCTCGGTGAACTGGAACAGCTGGAGCCAGAAGTCGTTGTGCCAGGCCATGGTCCAGTCGCCGATGTGGCGGCGGTCACCAGTCTGCGCGATTACTTCGATACTCTCTGGAGTCTCGTTGCCGAGGGTTACGACGAAGGCAAAATGGATTACGAAATTGCGCCCACTGTGAAAGAGCAGATGAAGCGCTTTGAGGATGAGTACCCGGGTCTCTATGACCGTCTGGGTGAATCGGTGTCGCATGTTTACTTACAGGTAGAAGCGTCACTGTTTTGATTAGAAGCCATCTCTTTGCGCTGTGCTCGCTGGTTTTGAGAATGCTTTTACTAACTTATTAAACTAACCAGGATCATGAATCGATGCTGATTTTTGAACAATCCAAACCGGGCCGTCTCAACATGGCCCAATCTCCTGCGGCGGCGGATGCCTCCGATATCCCGGCACAGTTCCGTCGCAAATCGGCGACTGGCCTGCCCGAGGTATCGGAGATGCAGGTGGTACGTCATTACACCCGCCTGTCGCAGAAGAACTTCTCCATCGATACCCACTTCTATCCGCTCGGTTCGTGCACCATGAAATACAACCCGCGTGGTTCGAATGCGTTGGCGATGTTGCCCGGTTTCCTCGGTCGTCATCCCAAGGCGCCGGCGGCGACCCATGGTCAGGGTTTTCTCGCCTGCCTTTATGACCTGCAGGAAATCCTGAAAGAAGTCACCGGGATGAAGGGTTGCTCGCTGACA
>JBNLAT010000046.1:0-21283 GCA_050302275.1 Thiohalomonadaceae bacterium
CCTCGGTCAGGAGCAGAAGCCGATCGGCTCCTTCCTCTTTGCCGGTCCTACCGGTGTGGGTAAGACAGAGGTGACCCGCCAGTTGGCCCGTACCATGGGTATCGAACTGATTCGCTTCGACATGTCCGAATACATGGAGCGACATACGGTGTCTCGTCTTATCGGTGCACCGCCGGGATATGTCGGTTTCGATCAGGGTGGCCTGTTGACTGAGGCGATCAGTAAACACCCTCATGCGGTGCTACTGCTCGATGAGATCGAAAAGGCCCATCCGGAAGTCTTCAACCTGCTGCTGCAGGTGATGGATCATGGGACCCTGACCGATAACAACGGCCGCAAGGCGGACTTCCGTAACGTGATCCTGGTGATGACTACCAACCTAGGTGCGGATCAGCTGGCACGTCGTTCTATCGGTTTCACCGAGCAGGACAATAGCACCGATGGTCTGGAGGCGATTAACCGTCACTTCACACCGGAGTTCCGCAACCGTCTCGATGGCATCATCCAGTTCAGCTCTCTGGATCCTTCCACCATTGCTAGCGTGGTCGACAAGTTCATCATGGAACTGGAGACTCAGTTGGAAGAGAAGGGTGTGACCATCGACGTGGACGAAGAGGCACGCGCCTGGTTGGCCGAGCACGGTTTCGAACCGAGTATGGGGGCAAGGCCGATGGCCCGGGTGATCAAGGAGCAGATCAAAAAGCCACTGGCAGAGGAGTTGCTGTTTGGTGTCCTCGAAGGCGGTGGTCATGTTCATATCGGCGTACGCGACGGCAAGCTCGACTTCGAGTTCGAGGGTCGCAAGGAGACCGTCGTCCATTAAGCCTCAACAGGTAGAAACAAAAACGCCCGGCAATGCCGGGCGTTTTTGATTGAGTTCGAATCGACTTAACGGGCCCGGAAAGTGATGCGACCCTTGGTCAGATCGTAGGGGGTCAGCTGGACGGTAACCTTGTCCCCGGTGAGGATGCGGATGTAGTGCTTACGCATCTTGCCGGAGATATGGGCGGTCACCACGTGACCGTTTTCCAGCTCTACCCGGAATGTGGTGTTGGGGAGGGTCTCGACGACCGTCCCTTCCATTTCAATGCCTTCTTCTTTCGCCATGCAGTGTTACGCTCTCAATTCTGTTACGGGTTAAACGGTAACCCGCCTCAAATCAGCAACGCATATTGCCTGATTTCGCGTCATTTTTCAAAGCGGAGATCGCATAACTCCGACGGATGTCGGAGAAAAGAGGGTGGAAAGCCGGTCAGGGTTTCAGCTTGCCTGACGTCGCCACTGCATCGCGGTCCACGCTACGTGGGGGTGGATGGTTTCATCGGTGACGATGACTTCCATACCCAACAGACTCACGATGTCGTCCATCTGCTCACAGGCATCCAGTTGCTCGCGCAGGGATTGCAGGTGTGCCGGACTAAGATAGAGCAGATTAGGGTGAACACCGTGCTCCTGCTCGAAGCTACGAACCAACCGGTAAACGAAACTCAACATGGTTACGTTCCTCTTTGGCCCAGGGAAGGCTCCCTGCCTAAAGTATCGTCCATATATGACTATTTGGTGACGATTGTGGCGTTTTAAATGACGGATTTGTTACCGATACGTGATTTTACTCACGTTTTAAGGGGTTACGGCTGGGTCGTTACGGCTGTTGCAGCGGTTGCCAGACGCCGTCGTAGAAAAATTCCAGGGGCTGATACCGGGTTTTGTAGTTCATCTTGGGGCTTTCATGGATGAGATAACCCAGATAAACGTAAGGGAGTTTTCGCCGGCGCGCCTCTTCCACCAGCCAGAGAACTGCATTCACCCCCAGACCACGGTCATGCACCTGCGGATCAAAGAAGGTGTACACCGCCGAGAGTCCCTGCTCCAGAATATCCATCACGGCGATGGCCAGCGGCCTGCCGTTCTCACTGAATTCGACAAAGCGGGTATCTGCCCAACGGCTGCCGAAGAAGCGCAGGTACTGTTCCGGATCCGGTTTGGCCATGCTGCCGTCGGGATGGCGTGCGTCCATATAGCGGCGATAGAGATCGAAGTGGCGCGGATTGAAATCGGCAGGTTGCAGGGTAACGGTGAGATCCTGATTGCGTTTCCATGTGCGCCGCTGACTGCGATCAGGTTTGAATTCGTCGACAGGGATCCTTACCGGCAGGCAGGCGTTACAGGCCGGGCAACGTGGCGCGTAGACAAACTCACCGCTGCGACGGAAACCGAGATTGGAAAGGGTGCTGTAGAGTTCGTTGTTCATCCGCGCATTGGGATCGGCGAAAAGGGTCACCGCTTCGCGCTCCAGATAGCTGCAGGGGTGTGGTGCCGAGGCGTAGAAGAAGAGTTCGGGCGGAATGAAGTCGTGGGGATGGCTCATTACCACGCACCTTCCACTTGCGGGTCGAGCCACCACCTGTCCTGATGGGCATCGATGGGCTCGCAGGATTCATCGAGCAGATCCAGGAACTGTTCACGCGGGATCAATTCGGCGCCAAGGCTGGCCAGATGATCGGTATAGACCTGGCAGTCGATCAGGCGGAACTCCCATGTTTTGAGCTGTGCCACCAGATGAGCGAAGGCGATTTTGGAGGCATCGCTGCGGCGACTGAACATCGATTCGCCGAAGAAGGCCTTGCCCATGCTGAGGCCATAGAGACCGCCAACCAGCTTATCCTCCTCCCAGCACTCTACCGAATGGGCGAAACCAATTTTATGCAGACGGATATAGGCCTGTTTCATCTCCTCGGTGATCCAGGTGCCATCCTGATCGGGACGCGGTTCGCTACAGGCTTCGATGACCGCGGCGAAGTCGCCATCGAGGGTGACACGCAAGCGCCTCTGTCGAAGTTTTTTGCGCAGGCTGCGGGAGATTTTCAATTTTTCGGGAAAGAGCACGGCACGGGGATTGGGGCTCCACCAGAGGATCGGCTGGCCGTCACTGAACCAGGGGAAGATACCCTGGCGGTAGGCATTCAGCAGGCGCACAGGCGAGAGGTCGCCACCCACCGCAAGCAGTCCGTTCGGTTCGCTGAGGGCGTAGAACGGGTCCGGGAAGCGGGCCGGGTCGCTGTCGGGCTCAAGCCAATATGGGCCTTCGGGTTGTTGCATGCCGCTATTCGCCTTTTCTGAAGGGTAGGTGCTCGTATAGTTCCTGCCGATACTCCTCTATTGCCGGACGTTCCCGCGCCAGGTAGTCGCCGATGGCCTGGGCAAACCCGGGATTGGCGATCCAGTGCGCCGACCAGGTAGTCGTCGGTTCGAAGCCACGTGCCACCTTGTGTTCGCCCTGGGCACCTGGCTCGAAATGCTTCAGGCCGTGCGCAATACAGTAGTCGATACCCTGATAATAACAGAGCTCGAAGTGCAAACTGTGGAACGTCTCCTCACAGCCCCAATGGCGTCCGTAGAGGGTGTCGCTGGAGCGCAGCGAGAGTGCCCCGGCGACATAGTTTCCCACATGTCGGGCCAGCATCAGCACAACATTGTCCGGCAGGTTCTCACCCAGGTGGCGGAAGAAACCTTCGCTCAGAGTGGGATGCCCACCACGACGGTCGAAGGTGTTGCAATAGAAACGATGAAAAACCTGCCAATGTTCCGCGGATGCCTGGTGTCCATCGAAAATATCGATTTCGATTTGCTGTTCCTGCACACGGCGACGTTCCCGTTTCAGTTTCTTGCGCTTTTCCGCATTAAAGGTGGCGAGGAAATCGTCGAAGTGGTTGTAGTCATGGTTGTGCCAGTGGAACTGCACATCGCTGCGTTGTAGCAGGCCGTAGGTATGTAACTGTTGTATGTCGCGTTGATCAGGAAAGAGCCAGTGCAGGGTAGAGACGTTTAACTTTTTCCCCAGTTCGATGGCTTCGTGTATCAGTCTCTCTGCGATCGGTTGTCGTTTCCTGTCTGAGGCGACAAGCAGTCGTGGTCCGGAGACCGGGGAGTAGGGAACTGCCACCACCAGTTTGGGGTAGTAGTCGAGACCGGCACGACGATAGGCATCGGCCCAGTTCCAGTCGAACACCAGTTCGCCGTAGGAGTTGTACTTGAGATACATCGGCACGGCGCCCACCAGGCGTTCCTCGTCGTAGAGCGCCAGATGATGTGGCAACCAGCCCCAATGATCGCCGACGCAACCGAAACGCTCCAGCCCGGCGAGGAACTCGTGGCGCAGGAAGGGGTTATCAATACCCCCTTCCAGTCCATTCCATGCCGCTGCGGGAATGTCGTCGAGACGATGAATCAGTTTGAGTTGCATGCCGACCCTTCTGTTTTGTCAGGGATCGATATGGGGTGATTCCGCAGTGAATTCCAGTTGCTGGACTGCCAGATGGTTAAGGTAGTTTGTTGCCCTTTTTTACCCGGTACCAGCTCAATGCCTTCAGGGCATTAAAGCGGGTCAGTTCCTCAGCCATCGGCGGTCGTTCTGTAGGTGGTTGGCCGCCGGCCAGGGCAAAGACCTTGTAGTTCTCACCCTCGTTGATAATGAAGTGTTCGCCGATGAGGAATTCCCAGCCGTAACCGTAACTGGGTGAGCTCTTCGTCAGCATATTCTGGCCGTAGGCGGTGTAGTGGAAGCCCTTATCAGCGGCCAGTTCAATCAGGGTGGCGGGAATATCCATATGCGCTCCGGCGGTCTGTTTCATTATGCCGGATTCCGGCAGTACCTTCGGCCCGTAGAGAATGAACGGCACGGCCTTCTGCTCTTCCACGCTGTCGCCGGGAAATTTCACCTGCAGTCTTGCAGTGTGATCGCCAGTGATGGCGAAGAGGGCATCGGGTAACTGCTGTTCTGCTTTGCGGACGAAACGTCCGGCTTGCTGGTCCGCATACCAGAGGTGCCCCAGTACTTTGACTGTGTCTTCCTTGGTTGCCTTGAGCGGTGCGGGTAGTTCGTCTTTAAGATGGTAACCGAGTGCATCCAGATCGAGATCGTAGGGTGGGTGGTTGGAGGTGCTGAGGATGAAGTTGAAGCTCGGTTTATCGGTCTGCACAGTGTTCAGAACAAAGTCGAACAGGTAGCGATCGTCAACGCCCCATTCGTTGGTGTGTACTCCGGCACTCATGTCGCCGCCGCCGTAAATTTCATCAAAGCCCTGGTTGAGAGCGAAGCTGTCGAGCCGCTGCCAACTGAGGAAGCCACCGTAGAAAAAGCGGGTGGTGTAGCCGAGTTGTTTCATCACCGCGGCCAATGCAGAGGGATAGGACGTTGTTGCGGTCGGTTCGTAGTTAATGTTGAGACCTGCGTCGGGCATGCCGGTGATCAGGGTGTTCATTGAGCCGATGGTGCCGCTGCCTGCCGGGAGGAAGTTGGGGAAGTAGATCCCGTCGTCAGCAAGTGAGGAGAATTCGGGTGAAAGTCCGGCAAAGCGGTAGATCGGCATGACCGTCCAGCCGCTGTGGCTTTCCATCAGCAGCAAGAATATGTGTTGCGGTTTGTTGCCGCGATGGCCTGTCGCGGTTTTTTCCAGCAGTCGATCCAGATTTTGCCCGTTGCCTGCGCTGATACCGCGACGGGTTAGTTCGTAGTGCAGAGCATCGCGAATATTTTCGTTGGGCCAGAACTGTTTCAGGGCGATACCCTTTTCCAGTTTGAGCTTGGTTTCCAGAGTGGTGCGCAGGGCGGTGAAAGGGTTGATAACGGTGCGATTGAGAAACAGGTCATTGACTACGAAGGCGTGTTTCAGACGGATCGGTTCACCCCACAGGGTGCCGCCGCGGGCAAAGGCGACCAGGGTGAAAAACATCATCAATCCCAGTGCCAGACTGCTCAACAACGGACGCCGATTGATGCCAAGTCCATGTAACCAGGAAGGCGTGTAGGTAAGCCAGCGACGTATCAGCCAGAGATTACCGAAGATCAGCGGCAGGGCGAGAGTGAAGAAAATCAGTGGATGATATTCCTTCCAGATGGTGATCAGGATCGCCAGGGTGTCGTCGAACACGATACCGAAGATCATCTGGTTGAACTGATCGCCGTAGGTGCCGAAGAAAATCAGATCACTACCGAAAACCAGGACGCTGCTAATGGCAAAGATGCCCGCGGAAAACCGGCGTAGTGCAGAAACAAACCTGCTCAGCGGGAACCAGACAACAGTCAAGGCAAGAAGGAAAGTGGGAACGATCCATATCCCGGCGGTAGAGATATCGTAACGCAGACCAGTAGCCATGACCTGCGGGATCGAAAAGGCGCCCGCACGGGCGCCAATCTGTTCGTGGTAGACCGCGATCAGCAGCAGACGAAACAGCTGCAGCGTAACGGTGATGTAGAACCAGAGCTGAAAATCCTTGCCCCATTGATGGAGCAAGGCCTGCCGCCCTGAGCGCGGCAGGACCGTATCAACGCTTGCGATCACTTATCCTGGTTTTCCAGATAGCGTTCCACATCCAGTGCTGCCATACAGCCGCTGGCGGCGGAGGTGATGGCCTGTTTGTAGATCGGGTCGGCAACGTCACCGGCGGCAAACACGCCTTCCACCGAAGTCGCGGTGGCATTGCCATCACGGCCCTTGCGAGTAACGATGTAGCCGTGGTCCAGTTCGAGTTGGCCGTCGAACATATCGGTGTTGGGCTTGTGGCCGATGGCGATGAACAGGCCGGTCAGTTCGATATCCTTGGTCGAGCCGTCCTGATTGTTCTTCAGGCGTACGCCAGTGACGCCGCTGTTGTCGCCCAGCACTTCATCCACTTCCTGGAAAGTTTCCAGTTTGATGTTGCCGTTTTTGACCTTATCCATCAGTTGATCGATGAGGATTTTCTCAGAGCGGAAGCTATCGCGACGGTGGATCAGGGTGACTTCGGCCGCAATGTTGGAGAGGTAGAGCGCCTCTTCCACCGCGGTATTGCCACCGCCGACCACGCCGACCTTCTGTCCACGATAGAAGAAGCCGTCGCAGGTGGCGCAACCTGAGACGCCGCGGCCCTTGAACGCTTCTTCGGAGTCGAGACCCAAATACATAGCGGAGGCGCCGGTAGCGATAATCAATGCGTCGCAGGTGTAGGTTTTGGAGTCACCGGTGAGGGTGAAGGGACGCTTGGAGAGGTCGGCCTGATTGATATGGTCGAAGATCACCTCGGTGTTAAAGCGTTCCGCATGTTCCAGCATCTGCTGCATCAGCGCCGGGCCAGTGAGGCCTTCGCTGCCGCCGGGCCAGTTGTCCACTTCAGTAGTAGTAGTAAGCTGCCCGCCCTGTTGCATGCCAGTGACGATGACCGGGCTGAGGTTGGCGCGCGCGGCGTAGACAGCGGCGGTGTAACCGGCAGGGCCGGAACCGAGGATCAAAAGACGGCAATGTTTGGCTTCGCTCATCGAATAAACTCCGTGTGTTAGACTGCGATCCGATTGGAGTTGCAGACCGTGATTTCGTTATAGGTGTAGAGTGCAGGCATCTTACGAAATGCAGTATCCCGGGTAAAGGAGTCAAAAATGCGTATCGGTATTCCCCGCGAGATTAAGACCCTGGAGGGACGTGTCGGCCTGGTTCCTGCTGCGGTGGCCGAACTGGTCAAACATGGCCACCAACTGCTGGTGGAGCAGGGGGCTGGGGTACTCAGCGGCTACAGTGACGACGACTTCCGACAGGCAGGTGCCTCCATTGTCGCCGACGCCTCTGCGGTATATGGGGAGGCGGAGATGATCATCAAGGTCAAGGAGCCGCAACCCGCCGAACTTTCCCTGCTACGACGCGATCATCTGCTGTTCTGTTTTCTTCACCTAGCCGCCGAACAGGCGCTGATGCGCGGTCTACTGGATATTGGATTGACTGCCGTCGCCTTTGAGACGGTGAGCGACGGTCGGGGCCTGCCGCTGCTGGCGCCGATGTCCGATATCGCGGGCCGGGTGGCGGTACAGGTCGGCACCCATTATCTGCACCAGCCAATGGGTGGGCGAGGTCTGCTTCTGGGCGGGGTGCCCGCTACCGAACGTGGCCATGTGGTGATCCTTGGTGCGGGTATGGCTGGCGGTAATGCTGCGACACTGGCCGCCGCGATTGGGGCCGAGGTCACGGTATTTGATCACAGCCGTGACAAACTTGCGGCGATGCGTGCACTGGGTGCCAACGTCACCGCGCTCCATCCCTATGCCCATGAGATTGACCGGGCGGTGAAGGAGGCGGACCTGCTGATAGGCGCGGTGCTGATCCCGGGGGCGAAGGCGCCCCATCTGGTCTCCGCCGAGCAGGTGAAACGGATGCGCCCCGGCAGTGTCATTATCGACATCTCGGTGGATCAGGGCGGTTGCATCGAGACCACTCGGCCGACTACCTATGCCGAGCCAACCTTCATCCAGGACGGCGTGGTCCATTTCGGGGTGACCAATATGCCCGGCGCGGTGCCACGAACCTCCTCGCAGGCGCTCTCTTCGGCCCTGATCCCTTATGCCATTAAACTGGCAACTGGGGACTGGGAGGGTGATCCCGCCCTCGCGGCGGGGGTCAATGTGCGAGGCGGAGAGATTGTCTATCCTGCCCTGAAAAGCACTGTTTCATGAAGAAGAAATATGTACAATTACATAATGTTATCTAACATTTCTAAATTTAAGGATTAGCTTTGGCCCAGGCATCGCAAAAGAAAGGGGAGCGCGTAGCCATCGCCCCGCACCTGCATCGCGGTTTGCGTGAAGGTGCGTTGATTCTGGTGGGGACTTTGGCGCTCTACCTGCTGATATCCCTGCTCAGTTATAGTTCCACCGACCCGGGTTGGTCGCACAGCGGCGCCCGCGGTGCGGTGCACAATCTTGGCGGTCGTGCCGGGGCCTGGTTTGCCGATATCTTTCTCTACCTGTTCGGCATGATGGCATACATCCTGCCGTTCCTGGTGGCCCAGTGGGCCTGGATGCTCTATCGCGAGCAGCGCAAGGATGACGGTGGTACCTATGCGGTCAGCATCGCCCTGCGCGGGGCAGGCTTTATCCTGACCATGGCCGCTGGCTCGGGCTTGGCCTATCTCCATTTTCGTACCGCGGCGGTCCTGCCGTTGAACACCGGTGGCATCCTCGGTGATGTGGTGGCCCGTGGCCTGGTACGTGCCTTCAGTCAGTTGGGGGCGACCCTGTTCCTGCTGGCAATGTTTCTCACCGGGGTAACCCTGTTCACCGGGCTCTCCTGGTTCGGCCTGATGGATAAGGTGGGGGCCCGTACTCTGGGGCTGACCGACTGGATCTACGGCCAGTGGCTGCATCTGCTGGACCGAATCGCTGCGCACAAGGCCAAACTGGATCGGGAGAAGAACTTCCTCGACGAGGTGAAAAAGGTCGGTACGCGACAGAAGCCGCGTATCGAACCGGTGATCAAGACACCGAAGATCCCCACCGTCCGCGAGCAGAAGGAGAAACAGGTACCCCTGTTCGATCCGGATGAAGAGGAGGGCGGCAGTCTGCCATCGCTCTCTCTGCTGGATAAGCCCGGCGAGAATAAGAATGTGATTTCCACCGAGGCGTTGGAGGCGATGTCGCGGCTGGTGGAGATGAAGCTGCAGGACTTTGGTATTGAGGTGCAGGTGGAGGCGGTTCATCCCGGTCCGGTGATCACCCGTTTTGAGCTACAGCCTGCTGCCGGGGTTAAGGTGAGCCAGATCTCCAATCTGGCCAAGGACTTGGCCCGTTCTCTCTCTACGACCAGTGTGCGCGTGGTGGAGGTGATCCCGGGCAAGACCACTATCGGTCTGGAAATCCCTAACGAGAACCGCGAGATTGTCCACTTCTCCGAGGCGATCCGTTCCCATGAATTCGAAAACCTCAAGTCCCCGCTGACCCTGGCGCTGGGCAAGGATATTGGCGGCGTACCGATGGTCGCCGATCTGGCGAAGATGCCCCACCTGCTGGTGGCCGGTACCACAGGCTCCGGTAAGTCGGTGGCGGTCAACGCCATGATCCTCAGCATCCTCTACAAGGCGACGCCCCATGAAGTCCGCTTCATCATGGTCGACCCGAAGATGTTGGAGCTCTCCATCTACGAGGGTATTCCGCACCTGCTGGCGCCGGTAGTGACCGACATGAAGGATGCGGCCAATGCGCTGCGCTGGT
The DNA here is from genome assembly GCA_050302275.1 of Thiohalomonadaceae bacterium. GTDB lineage: Bacteria > Pseudomonadota > Gammaproteobacteria > Thiohalomonadales > Thiohalomonadaceae > JAPHTQ01. Next base: position 10,010 of record JBNLAT010000046.1, read on the forward strand.
GTGTAGTGGAGATGGACCGTCGCTACCGCCTGATGGCCGCCATGGGTGTGCGCAACATCGGCGGCTTCAACAAGAAGATCAAGGAAGCGATCGACGCCGGTGAGCCGATCTACGATCCGCTGTGGCAACCGCTGGTTCCTGACGAACCTGAACTGGAGTTGCAACGCCCTGTGCTGGAACCGTTGCCCTACATCGTGGTGGTGGTCGATGAACTGGCCGACATGATGATGGTCGTAGGCAAGAAGGTGGAAGAGTTGATCGCCCGTCTGGCACAGAAGGCGCGTGCTGCGGGTATCCATCTGATCCTGGCGACCCAGCGGCCCTCAGTGGATGTGTTGACCGGTCTGATTAAGGCGAATATTCCTACCCGTATCGCCTTCCAGGTCTCCTCGCGCATCGACTCGCGTACCATCCTCGACCAGATGGGTGCTGAGGCGCTGCTCGGCCATGGCGATATGCTCTACCTGCCGCCGGGGCATGGCGTACCGGTGCGGGTGCACGGCGCCTTTGTCGCCGACCATGAGGTGCACAACGTAGTCGATGCGCTGAAGAAGCGTGGCGAGCCGGATTATCTGGATGAGATCATTAATGGTCTTGAGGAGAGTAGCGGCCCGCTATTCCCCGGCGATACCAACGGCGGAGGTGGCGGCGATGAGGCCGATCCGCTCTACGACGAGGCGGTGAAGATTGTCACCGAAACCCGCCGCGCCTCGGTCTCGGGAATCCAGCGCCGACTGAAGATCGGTTACAACCGCGCCGCGCGTATGGTCGAAATGATGGAAGAGGCGGGCGTGGTCAGTTCGCTGCAAGCAAATGGTTCACGGGAGGTGCTGGCACCCCCACCACCCAAGGGTTAAGAGATGTTGAACAAAGTCGTACGCCTGTTGTTGCCGCTACTGTTTGTCACTGTTGCCCATGCGGGTGAGGGTGAAACACGGCTTAACCGTTTTCTCGATGGATTGAGTACTATGGAAGCGGATTTCGTCCAGACGGTCACCAATGCCCGTGGTGAGCGCAAGGAAGAGACCCGTGGCAAGCTGTGGCTCTCCCGACCAGACCGTTTCCGCCTGCATTACAAAAACCCTTACGAACAACTCTATGTGGCCGATGGCAAGAACCTGTGGCTCTACGATCGCGACCTGGAACAGGTGACGGTCAAACCGCAGGGTGAAAGCCTGGGTAGTACCCCTGCGACCCTGCTTAGCAGTACTGCTCCGCTGCAGGAGAACTTCTCCATCAAGGAGGAGGGCAAGCACGAAGGTTTTCAGTGGCTGTTGCTCAAGCCGAAGGCCGCCGACAGCAATTTCGATTATGTACGGCTGGCGCTGGAAGGTGACGTCTTGCGTGCGATGGAGATGGTCGATGGTTTCGGCAATACCACCCGACTCTATCTGGAGAAGGTGGTGCGTAATCCCAAGGTATCCGAAAAGCAGTTTCATTTTACCCCGCCACCGGGCGTCGATGTGATCGGCGAGGCACAGTGATCCCGTGAGCGATCTCTTTTCCGCTGAGGAGCAATCCCGCGGCGAAGCGCTGCGTCCCCTTGCGGATCGGATGCGCCCGCAAACCCCTGCGGAATTTTTTGGTCAGCAGCATCTGCTTGGAGAAGGCAAGCCGCTGCGTCAGGCTATCGATAGCGGCAACCTGCATTCGATGATTCTGTGGGGCCCACCAGGGACCGGTAAAACCACCCTGGCACGGATGGTCGCCTACCACGCCGATGCCCAGTTTCTTACTCTTTCAGCAGTACTCTCCGGTGTGAAAGAGATCCGCGCCGCTGTGGATCAGGCCAATCAGGCACGATTGATGGGGCGAGGCACGGTACTGTTTGTCGATGAGGTGCACCGTTTCAACAAGAGCCAGCAGGATGCTTTTCTGCCGCACATCGAGGATGGAACCTTTACCTTCATCGGTGCGACCACCGAGAACCCCTCCTTTGAATTGAACAACGCCTTGCTCTCCCGTGCCCGGGTTTACGTGCTGAAGAGCCTGGATGCGGATGATATCGATACCATTCTCCAGCGAGCCCTGAACGACAGCGAGCGTGGATTGGGCGAGCGCGATATCGTGTTGACGGAAGCGCTACGCCAGCGGATTGCCGAAGCGGCCGACGGCGACGCTCGCCGTGGTCTCAACCTGCTGGAGATCGCCGCCGACCTGGCGGAAAAGGTCGATGGCCGGGAGGTGATAGCCGAAGAGATTCTCAACGAAGTGCTGGCCGGTGGGGTGCGACGCTTCGACAAAGGTGGCGAAGCCTTCTACGATCAGATATCCGCACTGCATAAATCGGTGCGCGGTTCCGACCCGGATGCCAGCCTCTACTGGTTTGCACGGATGATCGATGGTGGTGTCGATCCGCTCTATGTCGCTCGCCGTGTGGTACGGATGGCCTCGGAGGATATCGGTATCGCCGATCCGCGTGGCTTGCAACTGGCGCTCAATGCCTGGGATGTACAGGAGCGGTTGGGTTCACCTGAAGGGGAGCTGGCCATCGCCCAGGCGATTGTCTATCTGGCCTGTGCGCCAAAGAGCAATGCAGTCTACATGGCCTACAAGGCCGCGATGAGCGATGCCAAAGAGCACGGCTCGCTGGAGGTGCCAATCCATTTGCGGAACGCGCCAACCAGGCTGATGAAAGAGTTGGGATACGGCCATGAGTACCGCTATGCCCATGACGAACCTGAGGGTTATGCCGCGGGTGAAACTTATTTCCCGGAGGAGATAGGGCCGCGGGAATACTATCATCCAGTCCCTCGCGGGCTGGAGCAGAAGATCGCTGAGAAACTGGCGCATCTGAAAGAACTGGATCGAAATCAACAAAAGAAATCATAATTGCACCGCACCACCATCACCAGGATGGTGTGATGGAGCTGGACTGCAGAGGGAATGATAATTGTTCATCGAACCGCCAATATCGAGTCGACTGACAGACGTTGACCCGCAGCGCCTGCGGCGGGAACAGGTCAATATTCTCTATCGTGCATTACCGCTCTCGCTGCTAACCATCCTTATCCACGCTGTTGCACTGGCAATGATCCAGTCAGTCGTAGTGCCTCTCGAAAATATTGCGATTTGGCTTGCGGCAATTCTGTTGCTGGTAGTTTTGCGCTGGCACTGGCATGTTGCCTATGCACGGCGTAACGAACAGGATACTCGCAACGATCAACTCTGGTTGCAGCACAACCTGTTAGGTATTTTTCTGTCGGGGCTGGTGTGGGGTAGTGCATCATTTCTGTTGTTTCCTTCTGGAGATCTACTACACCAGATAGCATTGATGCTTGTTGTGCTATCTATCTGTGCAGGTTCCGCTTCTACCGTCTCCGCGTTTCCCTTAGCCGTACATACTTTTCTTACATTAGCTCTAGTCCCTATGGCGGTCCGTCTGCTTATGGAGGGAGGGGCGGCGGCGATGATGTTGATACCGATCCTTGCGCTGATTTTTCTGGTGGTCAGTCTCAGTGCGGTAAGGGGGTATGCAACGATTCTTACCGCGTTGACATCGCGTTTGGCGCTGGAAAAGACGCTACAGGAATTGCGTGACAGCACTGGGCAGAACCGCCTGCTTTTGGAGTCGGTATCAGAAGGCATTTTCGGCACTGACAAGGATGGTGTGACCACCTTCGTTAATCCAGCAGCAGCGGCCATGCTTGGGTATGAAATTCATGAGTTAATTGGCAAGCCGATGCACGGCATGATTCACCATTGCCACAAAGATGGCAGTTTCTATCCGAGCGAAGAGTGTCCAATGGAATCAACCCTGGTAGAAGGGGTGACTCAGCATTTGACCGATGAAGTATTGTGGCGCAAAGACGGCACTGCCTTTCCCGTCGAATATCGTAGTACGCCAGTAATGCGTGATGGCGTGGTTTCAGGGGCGGTGGTGAGTTTTAGCAATATCGCGGCGCGCAAGAAGGCCGAGGCGCAACTGGAGCGGCAGGCGTTTTACGACAGTCTTACCGGCTTGCCCAATCGCGTATTGGTGGAGGACCGACTGGAACAGGCGGTTGCTCATGCCCGACGCCACAACAAGATGGGGGCGCTGATATTCCTCGATCTGGATCAGTTTAAGATGATCAATGACACCCTGGGGCATGCTAGCGGCGATACGCTACTCAAGGAGATGGCGGTGCGGCTCAAGGGGGCGATTCGTCGTGAGGACACCGCAGCAAGAATGGGTGGTGACGAGTTTGTGGTGCTGCTGGGTGGGTTACCCGGTGACTCTGATCGGGCGGTGAATATCATCCGCCGCATCGCTGACAAGATTCACCAGAGGCTCTCTTTACCCTTTGTCCTTAACGGCCACCGTCTGCAGGTGACCAGTAGTGTCGGTATCGCCATGTTCCCGATAAACAGTGACGATGCCGACGCGATCATGAAGCAGGCGGATGCGGCGATGTACCGTGCCAAAGAGTCGGGACGTAATAACACCCAGTTTTTCCTGCCGAGTATGCAGCTGATCGCCGAAGAGCGTCTGGCGATGCAAAACGATCTACGTCAGGCGATCCAGCGAAATCAGCTCAAGCTTTACTATCAACCGCAATACGATCAGGGCGGCGCGATAGTTGGAGCTGAAGCATTGCTTCGCTGGCAGCATCCGAACCGAGGCACGGTTCAGCCGCAGGCCTTTATCTCCGTGGCGGAGGAGAGCGGTATTATTCTTCCTGTGGGTGAGTGGGTATTGCAGCAGGGCTGTGAGATGTTGCGGCGTTGTGCTGATCCGGATGAGCCCAACTATCTTCCCCGGCTATCGATTAATGTCAGTCCCTATCAGTTCCGCCAGCCTGAGTTTGTTACCCAGGTGCATGAAGTGATTGAGCGTAGCGGCATTAAGGCCTCACGACTGGAACTGGAGTTGACTGAGAATATCCTGCTCGATGATATTGACGGGGTAGCTTTGAAAATGCGCAAGTTGAAGCAGTTGGGCGTGCGTTTTTCTCTCGACGATTTCGGCACGGGATACTCATCTCTTGCCTATCTGCGTAAATTGCCGCTCGACCAACTGAAAATTGACCAGTCTTTCGTTCGAGACATCCCCCACGACCAAAGCAGTCTGGCAATTGTCGAGACCATTATCAGTATGACTCAGCATCTTGAGTTGGAGGTGATTGCCGAAGGGGTGGAGGAACAGGACCAGCTTGAGGCCCTTTCGAACAAGGGTTGCTACCTGTTTCAGGGATTTCTTCTCGATCGCCCCATGTCCGAGGAGGATTTTATTCGGCGTTTGCAGGAGTGTAAGAGCCGGAAAAGGGCATAATGACCTGGCAGGTGATGTCAGCCGCCGCTCAGTTGGGTAGAATGCGCCCTTATGGTGCCGCTCTATAGAGAATTCCCATGAATCAGATCCTGCTTATCGCTGTCGGCGGTGCGACGGGCGCGGTGTTGCGCTTCCTGATTTCTGGCTGGGTCTATGCCATGTTGGGGCGTGACTTCCCCTATGGCACGCTGGTGGTTAATGTCTTTGGTTCACTGGTGATGGGCCTCTGTTTCGCCCTGCTGGTGGAACGCATGATCAGTGCCCCTGAATGGCGGGCATTCCTGATGGTTGGCCTGCTTGGTGCGCTGACCACCTTTTCCACCTTTTCCATCGAGACCCTCAACCTGCTTGAAGATGGGGAAGTGTTCAAGGCATTCAGCAACGTGATGGCGAGTGTGTTGCTGTGCCTGTTGGGCGCCTGGGTCGGCGTGATGCTCGGGAGGCAGTGAGATGGCGAATGAAGTGACGGTAGTACGAATCTATATCAGTGAAGGTCAGGCACAACTCGATATCCTGCTCAAACGCTTACAGGAATGGGAACATGTGCGTGGCGTGAGCGTGTTTCGCGCCATTGCAGGGTTTGGCGATTCAGGCAAACTGCACACCAGCAAGTTGATCGACCTTTCGCTGGACCTGCCGCTGGTGGTGGAGTTTTTCGATGCACCGGAAAAAGCTGCCGAGATCATCGAACATTTAGGCAATATCATTAAACCGGGGCATATCCTTAGCTGGGATGCCCGGATCAACGAATAGCAAACAATTAAGGTAAGGCAGAGAGACACATGTTAGATCCCCGCTTGTTCCGTAGCGACCTGGAAGAAACCGCCCAGCAGTTAGCGCGTCGTGGTTTTCAACTCGACAGCGCAGCTATCAGCGCGCTGGAGGCTGAACGCAAGACCCTGCAGGTACAGACTCAGGAACTGCAGAACGAACGTAATCAACGTTCCAAGGCGATTGGCAAGGCCAAGGCCAGTGGCGAAGATATTCAGCCGTTGCTGGACGCGGTGGCTGATCTCGGTGATCGTCTCAAAGATGCGGAGACTCGGCTGGCAGCACTGCAGGAAGAGCTGAACGCGATCCTGCTGGGCGTGCCCAATATCCCCGATGCCAGTGTCCCTGACGGTAAGGATGAGAACGACAACGTCGAGGTGCGTAAGTGGGGCGAGCCGCGTCAGTTCGATTTCGAGCCGCAGGATCACGTCGATGTCGGCCAGCGCCTTGGCGGTCTGGATTTCGATACCGCGGCCAAGCTGACCGGTTCCCGTTTCGCTGTGATGACGGGGCCGCTGGCCAGAATGCACCGTGCCTTGATCCAGTTAATGCTTGACTTGCATACGAGTGAGCACGGTTATCGCGAAAGCTACGTGCCCTATATGGTGAATGCCGATTCCCTGCGTGGTACCGGTCAGTTGCCCAAGTTTGAAGAAGACCTGTTCGGTCTTACTGGCGAGCACGGTTACTACCTGATCCCCACCGCTGAAGTGCCCGTGACCAATATGGTTCGTGATGAGATCATTGAGGCGGAGCGTCTGCCACTGCGTTTTGCTGCGCATACGCCCTGTTTCCGCAGCGAAGCCGGTTCCTACGGCAAAGACACCCGCGGCATGATCCGCCAGCATCAATTCGAGAAGGTGGAGCTGGTGCAGATCGTTCACCCGGAAAAATCCTTCGAGGCGCTGGAGGAACTGACCGGCCATGCGGAGAAGGTGTTGCAGATGCTGGGTCTGCCGTATCGGGTGATGAATCTCTGTGCCGGTGATATCGGCTTTTCCTCCTGCAAAACCTATGATCTGGAGGTGTGGCTACCCGGGCAGGGCAAATACCGCGAGATATCTTCCTGTTCCAACTTCCGTGACTTCCAGGCGCGACGGATGCAGGCGCGTTGGCGTAATCCTGAAACGAAAAAGCCGGAGCTGGTCCACACCATCAATGGTTCCGGTCTGGCCGTCGGCCGTACCCTGGTCGCAATCCTGGAGAACTACCAGCAGGCGGACGGTTCGGTTAGCGTCCCCGATGTATTGCAGCCCTATATGGGTGGTCTGCGGCAGCTCGAACCGGGTTGTTAATCATAAAAAAAAGCGGGGCATGCCCCGCTTTTTTGTTCTGCGCTGAATAACTCAATAGTTGAGAAACGCCTGAGCCCCACCTTCCATAAAGTAGTAGCTCGGTACATGCTCCGCTTCCAGATAATATTGAAGCCAGCGAACCTGTTTGCCTACCGCATCATAAATCAGCAGCGTCTGGCCTGATGTCTTGGCCTGCTTGACGTAGGTTTCCAGCTTTTTGTTATCCAGTGGTACTGAATGTTGTTGCATGGGGAAGAGATTGATCGCGCTCTTTTGATTGGTATCGCGAATATCCAGCACGATGGTGTTATTGCCGACACGTGTGCCGAATGCTTCCGGCTTTAGCATATGTGCTTTGAGCTGGGCCTTGTCGATAAGGGACTTCGTGTCGACCGGACTCTTGCCCAGCAGCACCGCCATGTCGGGGTGAGCCTTGGTCCAGGAAAAGATTCCAGCGTCGAAGGCGTAGACATTCGTCACATCGTATTTCATCGCCTTTTGCGCAGCTTCGTAAGATTTCTTACAGGTGTGCCCGTTACAGTAGAAAATAAACGGGCGATTATCTTCCTTGCGCAGATTTTGCAGGGTAGACCCGAATTCCCGGTCATTCAGCGCCAGATGGCGGGCATCCTTAATATGCAGCGTTTCATATTCGTAGCCACTGCGGACATCGAAAATGATGACTTTGTCGTATTGCTGGAAGAGACTGTCTAATTCAATGGTAGGAACCTTGGGAAAGAGAGTCCTATGGGGAAATTCTTCGGCGGATTGAAGCTCAGTGGTAAATAGCGATACGGCGAGTAAAGCGGTAATAAGTAGGTGATTACGATACGTTTTCATGGAAGTCCTTATATATTTCTTTCCTGCCAGATTCGTTCTTATATTCAGCACAGTATATGCGCAGGGAGGGGTCCCTGTAGCATGATCCGGGTCACACATTGTTGCATTTCCGGCACAAGCCCGCATTCTATATGGTTTCTGGCCAGTATGGGATCCCGATTGTGATCTTCGATCTCGTGCCAAATTGGATGGGAACGGGTAAACTATGCGGCCTTTCGCCAACGGATAACGAATTGAAGCGATGGAATTTTTACCGATATTCATGAATGTGCGCGGCCAGCGCTGCCTGGTGGTTGGGGGTGGCGAGGTGGCTGAGCGCAAGGCTGCCTTGCTGATGCAGGCGGGCGCCGCGATTACCCTGGTCAGCCCCGAACTGACCGACGAGCTCAAAATGCTGGTCGACAAGGGGGAGATGTCCCATCGCCAGGGCGAGTTCAGTGAGAGCGATCTCGACGGCGTGGTGCTGGTGATCGCTGCCACCGACGACGAAGCGGTCAATCGCAGCGTCTCCGAGCTGGCCCACGCCAGACAGCTTCCGGTCAACGTGGTCGATAACCCGGATCTGTGCAGCTTTATCATGCCCTCGATCATTGATCGTAGCCCGGTACAGATCGCCGTCTCCACCGGCGGTGCCTCACCGGTACTGGCGCGCCTGTTGCGCACCCATCTGGAATCGACTATCCCTTCTGCCTACGGCCGACTGGCCTCGATGGTCGACGGCTTCCGCGAGAAGGTCAAAGCCCGCTTCACCAACGTCAATGCCCGCCGCATCTTCTGGGAAGGGGTATTGCAGGGGCGCATCGCCGAACTGGTCTTTGCGGGTAAGGACGAAGAGGCGGAGAAAGAACTGAATCAGGCCGTCGAGCAGGGCAAGACCGATGAGAGCGGCGAAGTCTATCTTATCGGTGGCGGCCCCGGCGATCCGGACCTGCTGACCTTCCGTGCCCTGCGCCTGATGCAGCAGGCCGACGTCATCGTCTACGACCGTCTGATCTCCAAAGAGGTGCTGGAACTGACCCGCCGCGATGCCCAACGTATCTATGTAGGTAAGGAGCGGGACAACCACTCTGTGCCCCAGGACCAGATCAACCAACTTTTGGTGGTTCTGGCCAAAGAGGGCAAGCGCGTCTGCCGCCTCAAGGGTGGCGACCCGTTCGTCTTCGGTCGTGGTGGTGAAGAGATCGAAACCCTTACCGCCAATGGCGTTAACTTCCAGGTGGTGCCTGGTATCACCGCGGCGCTTGGTACCTCGGCATACGCCGGTATCCCGTTGACCCACCGCGATTACTCCCAGGCGGTGGTCTTCGTCACCGGGCATCTCAAAGACGGCAGCATGAACCTCAACTGGCAGGGGCTGGCGCAACCCAACCAGACCGTCGTTTTCTACATGGGTCTGAAAGGTCTGCCGATCATCTGCGAGAAACTGATGGAACACGGCATGCCCGCCGACCTGCCAATGGCTTTGGTGCAACAGGCCACCACACCACGGCAACGGGTGTTCACCGGTACGTTGGGTACCATGCCTGAACTGATTGCCAGTGAAGAGATCAAACCACCGACACTAATCATCGTCGGCAACGTGGTGAAGTTGCACGACAAGTTGAACTGGTATCGATCAGAATTGATGATAGAGAAAGGGGAGCGGTAGCTCCCCTTTTTTTTCGTTCCCGCGTATGCGGGAATCCAGTAGCGAGCCTTGCCACCACAGAACTATTGAGGTAGAAAAACAAAAGGAATCACCGGGCAATGGATTGCTGTGTCTAGACATCTGATATTTCCTTCGCAATCCTCTTTCGGCTTCCTGTTCACTAACAAGGAGAAGGTATGGAATTCGAATGGGATGAAAGCAAAAGGCAAGAGACATTGTTGAGGCGTGGCATTGATTTTATTGATGCCGTTTTAATATGGGACGATCCATTCAGGCAGGAACGTGTCGATACGAGAAGAGACTATGGTGAGGTACGCTATCAAACCATAGGGAAAGGTCCGCTCGGTATTCTATTTGTTGCATATACTATTCGAACATACGATGCCGGTAAGCCAATAAACCGGATTATTTCTGTGCGGTCGGCTAAGACAAAGGAAATAAAGCAGTATGAATCAAGAACCTTCAAGAAAGGGTTGGCATCATGAGTGAGAACATCACACGAATAACGCTGGAGCAGGCGCGTAAGTTAAAAAGTCTGTCTAACGCCAGAAAGTTCAATGAGATGACAGAAGAAGAGATTGATAAGCAAATAGCGGAAGATCCTGATTTGTATCAATTGACGGACGAAGAGTTGGCGCAATTTGAGTTGGCAAGGAGCGGCAAAAAATGACTAAACCAACCAATAAAACACGTATCACGCTTGAAGATGCTAAAAAGACCAAAGGTAAATCGAATTTACCCAAGCTGTTAGCCGAGCAGCAGAAAGAAAAGAAGAAGTCGCCCAAATAGAAACCTAAAGGTGCCTGAGTCGCAAGCGACTCAGGCACCATAACACATCACTACCGTGTCAGTGACGGATCGGCTTGTTGTCATTCACCTGTGGTGAAAGTCGGTGTACCTCGTCCCATAACTTCTCATTGGCCTTCTGGGCATCCTGAATCAAATCCTGAAGCAGCATCGCGGTGATCCGGGTGGCGTGCTCCGGCGGGTTCTCAGCGGTTTGCATCAGGTAAGTCAGGGCATCGGCGCGGACGAGGCGGTCGGTAATGAGGTCGTGCAGTTCGAGGAGTTTGCGGCTCAGCTTGCCGTAGTCGTCCTCATCCTCGCGGACCTGCCAGTGGGAAAGGTCGCGGTCGGTGGATTGGGAATAAGTAACATTCTGTGACATAGCTTTCGCTCCTTGTCATTGGTACTCGCGTGTTGAGAGCACTTCTAATGCAAATCTGCGGAATAGGATGGGGCAGTCAGGCCGGATGGCCTGACTGCAAGGTGATCCTTCCTATCAGGGGAAGGAGATTAGCTACCGTGTCTTTTCTCGCGCTGTATGTACTTCAACATCCGTCTACTGTCGCTCTGGGCTTGCTCAATCAGTTCCTCAAGCATGGCGGCAGTCATCGAGATGGTGTCGTCCATTTTGGTGTCAGCGGTTTGCAGCAGGCAGGCCATAGCCTTGGCGCGGTCGAGGC
>JBNLAT010000047.1:0-21257 GCA_050302275.1 Thiohalomonadaceae bacterium
GACTGGCAGGGCACCCTGTTGCTGGTGAGTCACGACCGTGCCTTTATTAATAACGTGGTGACCGCGACCATCGCCTTCGAGGGCGATGGGGCACTGAATGAATATGTCGGCGGTTATGACGACTGGTTGCGACAGCGCGTAAAAGTACCCCGTGCCAACATGGAAGCGAAGCAGGCCATCGCTAAAGTGGAAACAAAAAAGGCCGCGCCGTCACGCGCCAAGTTGAGTTACAAGGATCAGCGTGAACTGGATGCCCTGCCAAAGCGGATCGAGGAACTGGAAACTGCACTGGAAGCGTTTCAGCAAAAGATGGCCGAGCCTGAATACTTTAAACAGGATGGCGCGACGATTGCCGCGGAGCGCGAGCAGATGGAAAAATCAGAGCAGGAACTGAGCGCAGCCTATGCTCGTTGGGAAGAGCTGGAAGCGTTACGTGAAGGTCTCGCCTGATCCTGACATCTCTGTCACTGACAATAAGACAAGTCCTCCTTAATTACTTGGTTACTGTTTATGCGGCAGCATTTGCCGATGAACGGTTGCAATTCTTTGTTAAAGGAGAGCTCATTAACTTGCAGCAGTAGAACTCCTCGCCAATACTTTTATTCATGACTTCAATCGGGTGGGATGGAGTCACTACGGTGCGGTGATTTTCCGTAACAGCGTCGTTAAGGGATAGCGGCGATTTGAGTTTTCCCGTCCGCGGCCGATATGCGTATCGGCCATCATACGGATGTGCAATGAAAATCTATACCGAGAGAAAAGTCCCCGAGTCGGGGATAGCTAGTCAGGCACCCACAGAATCGATACTACCCACAGTGGTTCGGTGTGTGCAGGCTTTACCCTTTTTTCTCCTTCTCCTGCTATTTCTCCCCTGGGCGTTACCAGAAGAGGCATACCGGCCAGCGAACTTTTCGTTGCCTGTAGACAGACTTTGGCTGTTCGTCGCGGGTATCGGTTTTTCTCGTCGCGGTAAAAGCAAGGAAGCGGCCGATAGCGAGGACGCGCATCTTATTGAATGGCTCGCCACCGCAACTCAGGGGGCGGTCATTAGCACCGATGAACAGGGACTGATCGTTGAGTGGGGTGATTCCGCTCAGCTTATGTTTGGCTGGCAGGGGGATGAGGTTTGTGGCGCTTCGTTGGCCAGTGTATTGCTACAGGGAAAGCCGAATTCGAAAGCCCCCGCGAAACTGCTGTCGAAAGTCGGCAGTATTGCCGAGCTAAAGCTGCGAGATCGAAACGGACATGCGGTTTTGGTGGAAACGCATGTCTTGAAGCGAGAGCGCGGTGGCTTCAGTTTCTTCCTGCGCGACATTACTCAACGCCGCAATGATGAACAGCAGTTACGTAAGGAGCTGGGTTTCCAGCGTGCCATTTCCCGCATCTTCGAGTTGTCGACGCTGACATTGCCGTTTGAGGAGATCATGCGTCGGGTGCTGGATGCCATTCTTTCTTCTCCATGGCTCTCTAAACAGGCCAACGGTGCAATTTTCGTCGCTGAGGGAAACAGTCTGCTGATGTTGGTGGAACAGGGATTGAGCGATGCGGTAAAGAATAACTGTTTTGAAGTGAGGGCTGGCGAGTGTATCTGCGGTCTGGCTGCGAAGGAAAAACATCTGATCTTTTCTTCCCACGATGATCCACGTCATCACATACCACATCCAGACATCAAACCGCACGGCCACTACTGTGTGCCGATTATGCATGATGATTCGGTCAAGGGTTTGCTAGTGCTCTATCTCGATCCGGGATATACCTGCGATGAGGATGAGGCCGTTTTTCTTGAAACAGTTAGTAATGCGCTTGGCTATATTGTGCGTAAACATGAATATGAGCAGGAGAAGCAGCACAGCGCCAACTTCGATCTGCTGACTGGTTTACCAAATCGTAAGGTGATGGCCGAGCGGGTCAACCTGGCAAATAGCAAGTATGCACGCGATCCCAACCGTCTTTATGCGGTGCTGTTCCTCGACCTGAACCGTTTCAAGAACATTAATGACACGCTGGGTCATGCGGCAGGTGACCAGGTTCTGATCGAATTTAGCCAGCGCATTGCCGCGGAGTTGCGTTGTTCCGATTCAGTAGGACGACTCGGTGGCGATGAGTTTGTAGTGTTGCTGGAAGAGGCAAAAAGTTTCTCTTCAATCTGTCATGTGGCGGAGCGCCTGCACGAAGTGACCCGGGCACCGATTAGTATCAACGGTTACGATATCTCGGTAAGCATGAGTATCGGTATCGCCTTTTGCGACAGTCACTATCGCAATTTCGAGGAGATCCTGCGTGATGCCGATACCGCCATGTATCAGGCTAAATCCCTGAGTGGTTCGGCCACCATTATTTTCGATGAAGGCATGCGCAATCGTGCCTGGTCATTCCTGGAGATGGAAACCCGACTAAGAAACGCGTTGGCCGGGGGTGAGTTGAGTGTTCATTATCAACCTGTATTCTCCCAGCATGAACAACGTTTCGTTGGTGCAGAAGCGTTGTTGCGTTGGCAGAGTAGTGACGGTACCTCTGTGCCACCTACTGAGTTCGTGCCTGTGGCCGAGGAGTCGGGACTGATCTTTGAGTTGGGTGAGTATGTGTTGCGCGAAGCGTGCAAGTTGGTGAATCGGTTACATAACGATGGTCTGGAGGATTTTTACATTAGTGTCAATGTTTCTGCCAAGCAGATCATCAATCGTGCCTTTGTCGATCTACTGGACACGATTCTTTCCGAAACCCAGGTCAATACACAATATCTGCATCTGGAGATCACCGAGAGTGTTTTTGCCAGCGATCTGGAACACGTCAATCATCAGCTAAGCGAGATCAAGCGGCGTGGTATTAAATTATTGATCGACGATTTCGGTACCGGTTACTCGTCGCTCAGTTATCTGAGTAACTTTCCTTTCGATGCACTCAAGGTGGACAAGTCATTTGTCTCGGAGATCGGTGCGACGGGCATGAGTACACCGATGGTACAGACCATTGTCGATCTGGCAGTCAATCTCGGTATGGATATCGTGGTCGAGGGAGTGGAGACCGAAGAGCAGCTACGTTACATCCTCACTTTGGGTTGCCATTTGATGCAGGGTTACTATTTTGCCCTGCCGCAGGATGAGGAAGCGTTGCGCAAAATGATGCGCCGTATTAGCCAGTCGTAGCGTTAATTGTTCAACTTTTGCTCGGCAAACTGACGGATCGCCTGCGGATAGATTTTATGTTCCTGTTCCAGCACTCGCGCTGCCAGTGTCTCCGGGGTGTCGTCGTCGAGTACCGGTACCCGCGCTTGCATAATAATCGGTCCTGCGTCCAGTTCCGCTGTGACATAGTGCACGGTACAGCCCGCCACCTTGTCGCCTGCCTCCAGCGCCCGCGCGTGGGTGTGCAGACCGCGGTATTTGGGTAACAGAGAAGGGTGGATGTTCAGCATTCGACCTTCGTAGTGACGGACGAAATCATCACTGAGAATGCGCATGAATCCGGCCAGCACCACCAGTTCCGGTGAGTAGCTATCGATCAATTCCTGTAGTGCCTGATCGTAGCTTTCCCGATCGGCAAAATTAGCGTGTTCCAAAACCGCTGTATCGATACCCGCCTCGCGGGCGCGAGTCAGACCATAGGCATCGGGACGATTGCTGATCACCGCGCGGATCTCCACCGGCAGGTCGTCCGCTGCGGCATCGATGATCGACTGCAGGTTGCTGCCGCCGCCTGAGATCAGGACAACGATCGGAAGTTTGTTCTCGAGCATCAGTTAATAACGACTCGTTCGCCTTCGCTGTGGGGTTCAATGCTGCCGATGAGGCTCACTTCTTCGCCTGTGGCACGTAACTGTGTCATGGCGTTTTCCACCTGATCCGCCGCGACGACTACGGCCATGCCGATGCCGCAGTTGAAGGTGCGATACATTTCGCTGTCGGCGATATTGCCCTGTTGCTGCAGCCAGTCGAAGATTGCCGGGCGTTGCCAGGCACTGCTATCGATGACCGCACGGCAACCTTCAGGCAGCACCCGCGGCAGGTTTTCCGGCAGACCGCCGCCAGTGATGTGGGCGAGGGCGTGGACTTCCACTTTCTGGAACAGCTCCAGCAGCGGTTTGACATAGATGCGGGTCGGGGTCAGTAGAACCTCACCCAGTGGGCGACCGTGGAAATCTTCATCCAGTTTACTGCCACTAACCTCCAGTACCTTGCGCACCAGGGAGTAGCCGTTGGAGTGGGGACCGGAAGAGGCGATGCCGAGAATGGCGTCCCCCGGTTTGACCTTGCTGCCATCGATGATGGCGCTCTTCTCCACCACGCCGACGCAGAATCCGGCCAGATCGTAATCGCCATGCTGGTACATGCCGGGCATCTCGGCGGTTTCACCACCGGTGAGGGCGCAACCTGAGAGTTCGCAGCCATCGGCAATGCCCTTGACCACATCGGTAGCAGCGTCCACTTCGAGATGACCGGTGGCGTAGTAGTCGAGGAAGAACAACGGTTCGGCACCGCCGACGATCAGATCGTTGACGCACATCGCCACCAGATCGATACCGATGGTGTCGTGCTTGTTCATCTCCATCGCCAGTTTCAGCTTGGTGCCGACGCCGTCGGTACCTGAGACCAGCACCGGCTGCTTGTAGCGATCCAGCGGCAGTTCGAACAGGGCGCCGAAACCGCCCAGGCCGCCGATGACTTCCGGGCGCATGGTGCGTTTGGCGTGGGGCTTGATGCGTTCGATCAGGCTGTTGCCCGCGTCGATATCGACGCCTGCATCGCGGTAGCTGAGGCCGCTGCCGTCGGTTGTCTGCTGCTTGCTCACGGAACTTTCTCCCAAAAAGTGACGCCGAACCAGGGACGCCCAGATGAAGCGCGCTATTCTACCAGCGCATGAGGCCCGCGTCTTGCTATCATATCGGCGTTCCCGTACCTTGAAGCCCACTTTGAGATGACTGCGATCAGATGAAAAATTCGACCATTTTTGCCCTGCTGTTTTTGCTTGCCGCTTCCCCGCTATTTGCTGCGGACAACCTGGGTCTCTACCAGGATGAGGTGATTGTTCCCGATCAGAGCGAACAGTCTCGTATCGACGGGATGCAGCAGGCGATGGGCAATGTACTGCTGAAGGTGAGCGGTACCGCGCTGGTACTGGATAACGAATGGTTGCTGACGGCGATGAGCACCGCCGGGCAGTTTGTACAGCAGTACCGCTACCGTAGTGAGGCGATCCCACCGGAGGAGCAGCAGCCGGATGAAAACGGCCAGATCGCCCGCGAACGGCTCTATCTTTCCGTCCGTTTCGACGTTAACAGCATCGATGAACTGCTGCGCCAGCACGGCTATAACATCTGGGGCAATACCCGACCGGTTACCCTGATCTGGCTCGGGGTGGAGCAGGGCGGCAACCGGGTGCTGGTGGGGGCCAACGACAGCGGTCTGGTGCGTGAATTGATCGATCAGGAAGCGGCGCGGCGCGCCCTGCCGGTGAAGCTGCCGCTGCTGGATCTGACCGACCAGTCGGCGATCAGCATGGCCGATATCTGGGGGGATTTTCTCGACAGCATTCAATCGGCTTCGCTGCGTTACCACCCACAGGCGGTACTGGTTGGGCGTATCTATCCGGTTGCCGATGGGCAATGGGGCGTACGCTGGACGCTGCTCTATCGGGGTGAGGTGTTCCGCTGGATGCAGCAGTCCACCGAGGTGGCACCGCTGATCGCTGAAGGCATCGGCAATACCGCAGAACAGCTGGTACAGCACTTCACCGAGAGTTTTGCCAGCGGCAGTGATGAGATCATGCTGCAGGTGAACGGGGTGAATGGGCTGTCTGCTTATGGCCGTGTGACCGAGTACCTCGGTAATCTGCCAGGGGTCAAAGAGGTCAAGGTGCTGAAGATGATGCCCACCTCCCTGAGTATTCGTATCCGTACCGAGGGTGGCAGCGAGGCCGCCCTGCAGACCATCGCGCTGGGGGATGTGCTCGAAGCCGAGCAACCGCCGATGCTGGTTGAAACCCCCACCGAGAACCCGCAAAACGGTGATTCCGGGGAGGGTAACGGGGAAGGAAAAGAACCTGAGTCCTCACAAAAAGTATATTATTATCATATGGTTCCGTGAACAGACGCCAAATACCGAATGCGATAACCATCCTGCGTATTCTGCTGGTAGCACCAATCATGGTGTTCCTGGCCAGGCAGGAGTATGGCACGGTGCTGGTACTGTTCTTTCTCGCCGGGATTAGCGATGGCCTCGACGGCTATCTGGCGCGGCGCTATTGCTGGCATACTCGTTTAGGTTCGCTGCTTGACCCCCTGGCAGACAAAGTCATGCTGGTCGGCGTCTATTTGATACTGGGCTGGAACGGTCTGTTGCCGCTGTGGTTGGTGGGACTGGTGATCCTGCGCGATGTGGTGATAGTCGGCGGCGCCTCTGCCTACCACTATTTCTGCCAGAGCCTGACCATGGAGCCCACTCGCATCAGTAAGCTCAACACCGTATTGCAGATCCTGCTGGGGTTGCTGATTATCGTCGCCGCGATGGTGTCATCGATCCCGGCCTGGGTGACCGATGGGATGATCGAGGTGGTGGCAATCACCACCGTCTGGAGCGGTGTCGATTACGTCTGGCGCTGGGGTTGGCGCGCCTATCGCTGTTACTACGCCGGGAGAGGGGAATGAGCGAATCGCAGAAGTGGTTTGTACTGGCCGGGGTGACCTTTGGCGGCTTCCTGATCTATCTGTTGGCGCCTGTGCTGACCCCCTTTCTGGTTGCGGCGGTGCTGGCCTATATCGGCGATCCTCTGGTGGATCGACTGGAGGCTCGTAAATTGTCGAGGACCCTCTCGGTGACCCTGGTATTTATCGTTCTCTCTATCGCGGCATTACTGCTGCTGCTGATCCTGGTGCCGATGCTGGAACGCCAGTTCGTCTTGCTTGGCAGCCGTCTACCGGCCTACCTGGATATCCTGCAGCAGAAGGTACTGCCCTCGCTTAGCAATTACTTGGGGGTGGATAATGCCACCTTCGATCTGGCGACATTGAAAACCCTGGTGCGTGAGCAGTGGGGAACTACCGTAAAAGGGGCTTTTGCCCTGCTTTCTCGTTCCGGCATGACCCTGCTGGCCTGGGGTGCCAACCTGATGCTGATCCCGGTGGTGACCTTCTATCTGCTACGTGACTGGGACATTATGGTCGTGCGTGTGCATGAGTTGATTCCGCGTCGTGCCGAGGCGGTCGTCGCGAAGCTGGCCCGTGCCTCGGACGAGGTACTCGGGGCCTTTCTCCGTGGTCAGCTACTGGTAATGCTGGCGCTCGGTACCATCTACTCGGTCGGGCTCTCCCTGGTCGGGCTGGAGCTGGCCCTGTTGATCGGTATGCTCGCCGGACTGGTCAGTTTTGTTCCCTACCTCGGCTTTATTGTCGGTATTGCCGCTGCCGGGGTGGCGGCGCTGATGCAGTTCCAGGAGTTGATGCCGCTGGTCTATGTGGTGGCGGTTTTCATGGTCGGTCAGGCCGTGGAGGGAATGCTGCTGACCCCGTTACTGGTGGGGGAGAAGATCGGCCTGCATCCGGTGGCGGTAATCTTCGCGGTGCTCGCTGGAGGTCAGCTATTCGGTTTCGTCGGTATCCTGCTGGCCCTGCCGGTGGCGGCGGTGGTGATGGTGTTGCTGCGCTATACCCACGAGCAGTATGTCGGCAGCAGCCTTTATGCCGAGCGGGGGGAGCCGCCCGCATGAGTCCCCATCCGCAGTTGCCGCTGCGAATTGGTCTGCGCGACAGCGCCACCTTTGCCAATTTCTATCCCGGTGCCAACGCCACGGCCGGCCATGCCCTGCAGCAGGGGATGGAGCCGTTCATCTATCTCTGGGGAGCCAGCGGCAGTGGCAAAAGCCATCTCCTGCAGGCCGCCTGCCACGGAGTGACCGAGGCGGGAGGGCAGGCGATCTACCTGCCGCTGGACGAAGCGGGGATCACGCCACCGATGCTGGAAGGGCTGGAGGGGATGACGCTGGTCTGCCTCGACAGGCTTGAATGCGTGGCGGGTCACGGGGAGTGGGAGACCGCCCTGTTCCACCTCTACAATCGTTTGCGCGATAGCGGGCATCGGTTGCTGGTGGCTGGTAATGCCGCTCCGCCAGCGCTGGGCCTGGATCTGCCCGATTTGGTTTCCCGACTTGGCTGGGGGCCGGTTTTCCAGTTGCAGCCACTGGATGATGCGGGTAAGGCCGCGGCGCTCCGGCTGCGGGCCGCGAATCGTGGCATGGAGCTGTCTGAAGAGGTGGCCAACTACCTGCTGCAACGGGCTCCACGGGACATGCATGCCCTGTTCACCCTGCTGGAGCGGCTCGATGAAGGGTCGCTGGCCGCCCAGCGTAAATTGACTATCCCCTTCGTTCGCCAGCTACTCGCCTCGTAACTCCCTGCCGCGAAAGCGGGCATAGAACATACTGCCGCTGTAAAAGGCGACGCTCAGTACCACCTCCAGCAGTGCCAACCAGCGGTCATCAGGGTTGCTGTACGCCTCCACCACCCCGTGAGTGAAATAGAACAGGGCGAGGAAACTGGCCCAGGCGAAGGTGTAGGGGCGGCCATAGAGAATGCCGCGCAACGGAAACAGCAGCGGCACCAGCATCAAAAACAGGGCTACCGAGATCGGTACGCTAGTGGGTGGCGAGAGCCAGATCAACCAGGCCATCAGTAGTAGTATCAGGCCGAAGTAGGCGCTTACTGCGGTGAGATAACTAAGACGGATTTTATCCATTTTTCAATGACTTGGCTGTGGTGGCGAGACGGCGCCCCAGGGCGATGCAGAGCTGTTTCTCCTCCTCGCCCAGTGGCAGTTTGTTGTCCGCGCCGGCATGATGGCTGGCGCCATAGGGGGTGCCGCCGCCGCGGGTGTGCAGCAGGCCAGTTTCGCTGTAGGGGATGCCGCAGAGCAGCATGCCGTGGTGCAGCAGGGGCAGCATCATCGACAGCAGGGTGCTCTCTTGGCCGCCATGGAGGCTGGAACTGGAGGTAAAAACCCCGGCGGGTTTGCCGATCAGGCTGCCCGAGAGCCACAGCGGGGTGGTGGTGTCGAGGAAGTATTTCAGTGGTGCGGCCATATTGCCGAAATGGCAGGGGCTGCCGAGGGCCAGCCCGACACACTCTTTGAGGTCCTCCGGCTCCACATAGGGGGCGCCTTCTTCCGGGACCTCCTCCGCGGTGGCTTCACATACACTGGAAACCTCCGGGACGGTGCGCAGGCGGGCACTTATTCCATCTATCTCTTCCACGCCGCGGGCGATTAGCCGGGCCATTTCGGCAATGGCGCCATGGCGGCTGTAGTAAAGCACCAGTATTTCGCTCATCGTGACCTCGTATTCTGCGTAAATCTGCAAAAGGCATTCTACCGGGACATTCCTTGACAGCCCATAGGGGCGGTGATAGCTTGAAAATCCCTTCAATTTCGAGTCACCACATTGTTCGTAGTGAGTTCATTTCAAAGGTATTTTTCCGTCAGGCGCATGCTGGTACCGCTGTTGTCGCTGCTGCTTATCGCCTGTGCCGTGATGCCTCCGGTGCAGGAGATGAGCGATGCACGTCAGGCGATCAAGGCGGCGCATGAGGCGAAAGCAGAGCAGTTTGCGGCGCAGAAATTGCGCAGCGCGGAAGACTCGATGGAGCTTGCAACTCGCACTTTGGAGCAGGGTGAATACGAAGCAGCACGAATGGCAGCGACAGTAGCAAAGGCATTGGCGATCAAGGCACGCGATGAGGCAATTGCCGCGGCCCCCTGAAAAACAGGTAAAAAGCGCAAGCGGGCTAGTTGCGGAACAGGTCACACTCTAAATTCTTGACGCTTATATAGCCTGGTGCTAACGTGGTCGCAGCATGAACGTGTTAGTTTTCGCGTATCTTTAATTAAGAAACGACAACGGCGGAGTCTTCTTCATGAAACTGTTCAAAGGTATGAAATTTACGGCGCTTATCGCGATTGTTTTGAGCCTCGCGGTAGGTTGTGCAAGTACTCCGGAAGGAGAAGATCCGGTAGCTATGGCGCAGGCAGCGATTGCTGATGCCAAAGCTGCGAATGAAGAGGCTAAAGCTGCCGGTGCTGAATGGCGTGATACCGAGGCGTTGATTCAGGAAGCTGAAGCTGCCCTCGAGGCTGGCGACACCGGTAAGGCTATCCAGCTTGCCGAGCAGGCTCGCCGTCAGGCTGAAAATGCTCTGGCACAGATGCAGGAACAGCAGAACATGGCTTCCAGCCAGTACACGGTAATGGCGGGTGATAGTCTCTGGGGAATTTCCGGCAAAAGCGAAGTCTACGGTAATCCTTACCAGTGGCCGCTGATCTACAAAGCCAACCGCGACAAGATCAAGGACGCTGACCTGATCTATCCCGGTCAGGAGTTCACCATCGACCAGTCAGCTTCTGCTGCCGACGTCGATGCTGCGGTAATGCATGCCAAGACCCGCGGTGCCTGGTCTCTGGGTGTTACCGAAGACTCAGATATGGCCTACCTGAATCAGTAAGATTCCGGTCACAGGCAGTTATTGGAAGGGGCTCTTCTAGAGCCCCTTTCTTTCGTCAGTAGGAAAAGCTTACGGAAACGAAGCATGAAAAAGATTGAGCAGCTTTTTGAAGGGTTTATGTGGCAGAGCCGTTTTGTCGTGCTGTTTGCGGTGATCGCCAGCCTGATGTCGGCGTTTGCGATGTTCTTCCTTACCACGGTGGATGCCATCTATCTGTGGAGTCACCTGCTGGAATATGCTTCCCCCGTTCTGGACACGGCAGCACGCGCAACGCTGCGCAGCGCCACTATTACGCATATTGTCGAGATCGTCGATGGCTATCTGCTGGCGACCGTACTGTTGATTTTTGCTCTCGGTCTATATGAACTGTTTATCAGTAAGATCGATATGGCTGAGGGGGCCGAGACCTCTTCCAATGTGCTGCTGATCAATAGCCTCGATGATCTGAAAGGTCGTCTGGCGAAAGTGATTCTGATGATTCTGATCGTTAAATTCTTCGAGCATGCCATCAGTCTGAGTTTTAATTCGGCAATGGATCTGCTTTCTCTGGCAGGAGGTATCGCACTGATTGGTCTTGCGCTCTACCTTTCGCATGCAGGCGATCATTCAGCATCTCCTAAGCATTAAGGTCTATAAGTTACCGATATGAGCAGCTATAACCAGCAATACTCCTGGAAAGTCGCAGCCTTGCTGGGACTATGGATGGCTGCGGCCAGCGCATTCTCGGCGCCGAGTTTTGTCGATATTACGGGCAGTCCCGTTAACCTGGATAGCTATCGCGGTAAATGGATTATTGTTAACTACTGGGCAACCTGGTGCCCACCGTGTAAGGCTGAGATCCCGGAACTTATCCATTTTCATGAAGCTCACAAGGACAAGGATGCCGTGGTGGTGGGGTTCAGTATGGATGAGATCTCAACGGCTACGTTGAGCCGTTTTGTTGAAGAGAATATGATGAGTTACCCGATTGTACAGGTGGGTGAAGATACTCCACTTGTTGGGGATTTGCCTGGATTACCGACCACCTACATGATTGACCCGGAGGGCAATACAGTGGCGAGGAGAGTCGGACAGGTCTCAATAGATATGCTTGAAAGTTTTATAAATAAAAACAGCAAATAAACGCTCCAGTAAAACTGGGCACCACACCCCCGGAGGAACGTCAATGCGTCGTTATATCAGCACACTCCTCATGGTTGCCGGATTTTCCCTGCTCTCTTTCACCTCAATGGCAGCGGAAACTCCACGCGATCCCTATACCTATTTCTTCAACGAGACATTCGGTGATTTTTCCGAAGAGTTACAAAATGCCCGTGATGCGAATAAAAAGGGCATTATGATCTTCTTCGAGATGGATGAATGCCCCTTCTGTCACTGGATGAAGATTAACGTTCTCAACCGTCCGGATGTTCAGGCTTACTATCGGGAAAACTTTCTGATGTTCCCAGTAGACATTGAAGGCGATGTGGAAATGACCGACTTCAAAGGCAAGGTCATGAGCCAGAAGGATTTTGCCTTTAAGGAGTTTCGTGTGCGTGCGACGCCCATGATCGCTTTCTTCGATCTGGATGGAAAGCTCGTGCATCGTCACACCGGCCGCACATCTGACGCCGGAGAGTTTATGCTCATGGGCCATTTTGTCGCCGAGGGAAAATACAAGGAGACAAAATTCGCCCGCTATAAGCGTGAGCAGCGTAAGTAAAACACAGGGACCTGAAAAATGGATGCCGTTGTGAAGCTACGCTTTGTGCTGTTTATGGCGCTATTCCCTGTCGGGGTAGCGAGTGCCGTTGAACCCCTGCCTGAGCCACTAACCCTCGAATATGCGCTATCGCTTGCAGATACGGCGCACCCTGAATTGCAGCTACAGCAATCGGCTCGTGCACGCAGTGAGGCTGCACTGCGTGGTGCGGAAGCCGATACAGCGGTTTCCCTGAGTATCGAAGGTCGTGCCCGTTGGATACAACCACCGGATATCGCACCTGACGATCAGGTGACCGATGATCACAAATTAAGTCTCATGCTGCGCAAGCCGCTGTACGACTTCGGTCAATCTTCGGCCAGCTATGACGCTGCCGTACAGGCCAATCTCGGTGAGGAACAGCGTTATCAGAATCTGATATTGCAACGTCGGGTAACTATCATGCGCGCCTACTTCGATGTGTTGCTGGCGGATATGGAATACGCTCGTGACAATGAGGCACTGGCGACGGCCTATATCGCCTTTGATCGCCTACGTACACGCCAGGAGTTAGGGCAGGCATCGGATATTGCGGTGGCGGAACTCGAAAGCGAATACCAACAGGCACGGGTGCAACTGAACCTCAGTGAAACGCGCCAGCGTGCCAGCCGCTCCCGTCTGGCAAATGTGCTGGGGCGTCCTGGAATGTTGCCGTCGAATGTGCAACGCCCACAACTCGATTATCCTCAGCGCAAATTGCCCGAGTATGAGAAAGTTTTGACGCAGGCGATGACCCATAATCCCCTGCTCAAGGCATTACAGGCGGAGCTGGATGCGGCACAACAACGTGTCGAGGCAGCGCGTGCGGCCAGTATGCCACGCCTGGATGCTGAGTTAGAGGCATCGGAGTACAGCCGTGAACTGGGGAGTAGTGACCATTGGCGAGCTGGGATCAATTTAACTATTCCTCTCTATACCGGTGGCCGAGTGGATGCCGCGGCTGCGCAGCAGCAGGCAGAGGTCTATCGTGTCCAGGCGGCGCTTGAACAGGCACGTTACGATCTACGGCAGCAGGTACTGGATCTGTGGTTGGCATTGCAGACGCTCAAACTGAAGCGAGAAAAGGCCAATACACAACA
Source organism: Thiohalomonadaceae bacterium (assembly GCA_050302275.1). Taxonomy (GTDB): domain Bacteria; phylum Pseudomonadota; class Gammaproteobacteria; order Thiohalomonadales; family Thiohalomonadaceae; genus JAPHTQ01. Next base: position 13,304 of record JBNLAT010000047.1, read on the forward strand.
GGACTATCGTGAGTTGTATCTCGATCAGAGTCGCGCCAATTATGAAATGGAATTCAAATCGGATCTGGGTGATGCCATGGTGCGGTTGTCAGAATCGCAATTGGAGCTTGCCAATAACGATTACAGTATTGCCATTGCCTGGGAACAACTGGCGGCTTTAGTCGGCGGAATAATCGCTGATAAATCTGCCGAAACACCGGTAGTGGAAGAGAACAAAGGAGCGAATGAATGAAAACGGCAATCAAGGGCAGTGTGTTGTTGTGTGCGTTGTTTGCTTCGGCAGGTGCGATGGCCGCATGGGATGGAGTGACCGACTGGGCACGCCGTACGGAGATGAGTACACCGGCAAGCGGTGTCATTGAGCGTGTGTTGGTCCGAGCTGGTGAACGGGTAAGGGAAAAAACGGTTTTGCTGCAACTGGAGCAGGGAACTCGGCTCGCCAGGGTGGAGGAGGCCAAAGCGGTACAGCAGCATGCCACACTGCTGCGTGAAGAAGCACAGCGTGAGCTGGACCGTTCGCAGGAACTCTATGACCGTACCCTGTTGGCCGATCATGATCTGAATCTTGCCAAGCTGGCGTTTGCCGACGCCGATGCCACTTTTCAACAGGCCCGGGCTGCGCTGGTATCAGCAGAAGAAGAGTTGAACGATAGTCAGCTTGTGGCACCTTTCGATGCAATCATTCTTGACCGAAAAGTACAGCCTGCGCAGACGGTGATGAATCAGTTACGTGCAGAACCGATGTTGGTCGTGGCTTCGGCTAAGGAAATGCTGGTTCGTTTTGCTGTGTCGCCGGAGGATCTTGCAAAGCTCCCGCCAGGGACAAAGGTCAACGTGGAGTGCCAGGGCCAGCGTTATCAGGGGGTAGTCGAGGCCGTTAAACTGGATGCCCATATCGGTTATGGAAGTTCTGCCCAAACAGACAACACGGTGGAGGTTATTTTTGCCACTGAGCAGCCGTTGATGCCTGGGGTGTCAGCGAGCGTCAGTCTACCGTGACTATTTGTTTGCACTGTTATGTTTCCGGCCGGGTGCAGGGAGTCTGGTATCGCGGTTCCACCCGCCGTCAGGCGGAGCAACTTGGCCTGAGCGGTTATGCCAGAAATCTGGATGACGGCAGAGTCGAAGTGCTGGCCTGCGGTGAGCAGGACGCAGTAGAAGCATTACAGCAGTGGTTATGGCAGGGACCGCCTGCTGCGAGTGTTACCGATGTGGTGTGTCGCGAAGTTGCGCTTCCGCAGCCGTTACCGAAGACCTTTACTACTGCGTAATTTAGCGATACCAGCGTTCCCTCAGCGCGGCATACACCCTGTTGGGATATTTGAAGCTGTTGAGACTACCGTTATAGCGAGCCAATGCACGGGTACGGTTGCCCTTTTCCATATCCAGGTAGTAGCGCAGAATCGTGCAGCCGAAGCGCAGATTGGTCTCGACGTTGAACAGATTGGCCTCGGGTTGTTTTAGCTCGTTGAGCCAGAACGGCATCACCTGCATCAGTCCACGTGCACCGGCATTGGAGATGGCGAAACGATCGAAGTTACTCTCCACCTGAATCACTGCTAGTACCAGTTCAACGGGCAGCTCTGCCCGGTTGGCCTCGGCATGAATATGCCGGAGCATGCTGAGTCGCTTTTTCTCACTGGGGATAGTGTTACTGAGGCGTTGCGACATATCGGTCAGCCATACCTCGGCGTCGTAGCGATCGGCAAAACTCTCATGCTCCGCCAGGGCCTCGATCAAGCGCTGTTTTAGCAGCGGATCGACACGCTGTTCCGCCTCGACCGGCGAGAACCAGACGAGCGTCGTAAACAGGCAGATGATTTTAAGTGCGTGTCGGGACATTGATCGCTTTCCGTGCCACTATGCAATGGTTAAATCTTTGCCCTTTGGATGGATGAATGCAAGTCTTTAAACGACTGGATCTTGCGAACTGGGTATTGCCGCTGTTGCTGGCACTGCTGGCGATTGCCATTATGCTCGGCGGTGAAACGGCGGCCCAGTGGTTGCGCTACGATCGTGCTGCCATTGCCGGGGGCGAGTATTGGAGGGTATTGACCGCGCATCTGACGCATCTCGGCTGGTCGCATCTGTTGCTCAATCTGGCCGGTCTGATGCTATTGCAATTACTGGTTGGCGATGCGTTGAACCCGCGTGGCTGGTTACTGCTGCTGCTTTTTTCTGCGCTGTGCGTTAGCACTGGTCTCTGGATATTCGACCCACAGGTGCGCTGGTACGTTGGTCTTTCAGGCGTGTTGCACGGAGTTCTGCTTGGTGGAGCACTGTTACTCGCGATCAACGGTCAGCGTGAAGGCATTTATCTTCTACTGGTTACCCTGGCGAAACTGGGGTGGGAACAATTCGCTGGGCCCATGCCGGGCAGTGAGGCAACTGCTGGCGGCAAGGTGATTGTTAACGCCCATCTCTATGGTGCGATTGGCGGTGGGGTATTGGTATTGTTGTTACTGAGCCGACGCCACTGGCGTCGGCGCTTTGTCCGTATTTAGCCGATCTTTTGTTGCAGTGTTTGCAGTAGATTTTCCAGCGGCAAGTTAGTGCTCTCCGCATCGCGCCGTCCCTTGTATTCCACGCACCCCTCTTTTAGCGCTCTTTCACCGATGACGATACGATGCGGGATGCCGATTAATTCCATGTCTGCAAACATCACCCCGGGACGTTCACCACGGTCGTCGAAGAGTACTTCGTAACCGGCTTCGGTCAGTTCCGTATAAAGACGTTCGGCGGTTTCGCGGACCGTCTCCGATTTCTGCATGTTCATCGGTAGCAGTGCGATCTGGAACGGTGCGATAGGGTCAGGCCAGATGATGCCTTTATCGTCATGATTTTGCTCAATGGCAGCTGCGACAACGCGGGAAACGCCGATGCCGTAGCAACCCATGATCATCACTACCGACTTGCCGTTTTCGTCAAGCACCGTAGCGCTCATCGCCTCACTATATTTTTTCCCCAACTGAAAGATGTGGCCAACCTCAATACCGCGCTTGATGGTCAGGGTTCCCTTACCGTCGGGGCTGGGGTCGCCCTCGACCACGTTGCGCAAGTCGGCAACCTGCGGTTCGGGAAGGTCCCGTCCCCAGTTCACCCCGGTGAGATGTTTGCCGTCTTCGTTGGCACCGCAGACGAAGTCGGCCAGGTGGGCTGCGTCGCGATCGACGATGAGCGGGATATTGAGTCCAACCGGGCCGATGGAGCCCGGATTGCAGCCAACGGCTTTAAGTATCTCTTCGTCACTGGCCATGGTCAGTGGACTGAAAACACCTGGCAGGTTGCCGGCCTTGATCTCGTTCAATTCGTGATCACCGCGTAGTGCTAATGCGACGACGTCATGTGCTTCGCCGTCATCGTTTGCGCCGAGGACCACCAGGGTCTTTACCGACTGCTGCGGTGAAATCTTGAGGAAGGTGGAGACCTCTTCGATGCTGTGCTGATCCGGTGTATCTACGCTGGTCATGCTGGCATTGGCGGCGGGACGGGAGCCCTGTGGCGCCAGTGCCTCAGCCTTCTCTACATTGGCGGCATAGTCGCTGTCACTGGAGAAAGCGATAGCATCTTCGCCAGAGTCAGCCATTACGTGGAATTCGTGGGAACCGCTGCCGCCGATGGCGCCGGTATCGGCCAGCACCGGACGAAAGTCGAGGCCGAGGCGGCTGAAGATGCGGCTGTAGGTGTTGTGCATCACTTCATAGGTTTGTTGTAGCGACGCTTCGTCCAGGTGGAAGGAGTAGGCGTCCTTCATCAGGAATTCGCGGGCGCGCATCACACCGAAGCGGGGGCGGCGCTCGTCACGGAATTTGGTCTGAATCTGATAGAAGTTGGCAGGCAGCTGTTTGTAGCTCTGCAGCTCATTGCGGATCAGGTCGGTGATAATCTCTTCATGAGTCGGACCAAAGCAGAACTCGCGGTTGTGGCGGTCGGTCATGCGCAACATCTCCGGTCCCATCACATCCCAGCGGCCCGACTCCTGCCACAGCTCTGCAGGCTGTACCGCAGGCATCAGCACCTCCTGGGCGCCAGCACGGTCCATCTCCTCGCGGACAATTTTTTCTACCTTACGCAAAACTCGCAGACCCAGCGGTAACCAAGTGTAAAGGCCTGAGGCGAGTTTTCGGATCATGCCTGCCCGCAGCATTAGCTGGTGACTGATGATCTCGGCATCGGCCGGGGTTTCCTTCAGGGTGGCAATTAAATACTGGGAAGCGCGCATAGCGTTTTATCGTCCGGTTTGTTCGGTATGGAGAAAGGCGACATTGTAGACAATGCGGCCCCTGCCAGTACAGCGAAGGCGAGATCTAATGACGAAGGAAGATTCAGAAAGTAGTATTGTTCCAGCCCCACATGTGTCCAGGCGCATCGGAGAATTCGATGTAAACCCGAGCAGTGGGGATGCCCAGTTCTTCGCTAATGAGCCCACAAAGGGAGAGAGACAGGGCCGCGGTGTGATCGCCGGGGAGGCCGATGCTTTTCAACTCCAGGTCGGCACACGGTTCATTCTAGCACCAAACAGCATCGCTACGTCGCACTCCATAGAAGTCATCACATAACGTTCCGACTTGCCCAGCGAATTGGCGACTAAACCGGGGCCCTTTGCCATGAGTTGCTGTTTTTCTGCTGGACCTAGGGCTTTGTTGGTGCGAATGAGCAGGCAGGGCATGAATGTGGCGGTGTTTAGTTGCAGTAGGCGTTGATAAGTGCTTGCATCTCCTTAATCTTTGACTCACGCATCTCTTCGCTGAGAGTGATTATTTTCCCATCTGGTTGTTTTACCCGATCAGAGTTTTTGAATGTTTCCATGTTTTGTTTCGCGATCTCGCAGTTTTTTTCCCGTGTGATAACTACATCTGCTGCTGAGTTTGTTGTAGATGGTTTCGTCTCATCTCCTTGCCTTTGTTCTTCCAGGTTGGACTGGTAGGGATTGCGGTCCTTCACCTGAATCCGTTCGGATTCGGCTGCAGAGGCTTCGGGCGGGGTCTGGCTATAGTGGACGCGCCCATTTTCATCGACCCACTTGTAGAGTGAAACCGCCTGGGCAGGCAGGGTGAGGGTCAGGCCGAGTAGCGCCAGCGCGAGTAAAGTCCATCTATTTAACAGGTTTTTTTCCATAGCTCCGATACCAGATATCACTAAAGTTGACGGGAGAGACGAGTCGTATTGCCAATTATCGGCAATTTACCCCCAAGTACAAGTGCGCCAAACGGCGTAGTGGTCGTAAAACCCTGTTATTGCTTGACCTTTGGCCTGATTGCAAGTAGTTTTCCCCTTTTTTACAGCACAATTCACAAACGCCCGTGCCCACGGGTGTTTTTCTTCGTTTTGAGTGATGGGAGACCCTCAGAGGTGGAACTGACCGGTGCCGAAATAATCGCACGTTTTCTCCAGGACGAGGGGGTGAAGCACCTCTTCGGTTACCCTGGTGGGGCTGTGTTGCATATCTACGACGCCCTCTACAAGCAGGACAAGGTGCAGCACATTCTGGTGCGCCACGAACAGGCAGCTACCCACGCCGCGGACGGTTACGCCCGTTCCACCGGTAAACCCGGTGTGGTGCTGGTTACCTCCGGTCCTGGCGCCACCAATGCGGTTACCGGTATCGCGACTGCTTACATGGATTCCATCCCGATGGTCGTCATCACCGGACAGGTTAACTCCACCCTGATCGGTAACGACGCCTTCCAGGAGGTCGACTCGGTCGGTATTACCCGGCCCTGCGTCAAGCACAACTTCCTGGTGAAAAATGTCGAGGATCTGGCGATCACCCTGAAGAAGGCCTTCTACATCGCGACGACCGGTCGTCCCGGTCCGGTGGTCGTCGACATCCCCAAGGATGTGACCGCTGAGCGCACCCGTTACGTCTATCCGAAGAAAGTCTCCATGCGTTCCTACAATCCGGTAGTGAAGGGGCATGCTGGACAGATCAAGAAAGCGGTCAACATGCTGCTTTCCGCCAAGCGCCCGATGATCTACACCGGCGGTGGCGTGATACAGGGCAATGCCGCTGGCAGTCTGACCGAACTGGCTCGCAAGCTCGGTTTTCCGGTGACCAATACCTCGATGGGGCTGGGTGGTTTCCCGGCGAGCGATAAGCTGTTCCTCGGCATGCTGGGGATGCACGGTACCTATGAAGCCAATATGGCGATCTCCCACTGCGACCTGTTGCTCGCGGTCGGCGCCCGCTTCGACGACCGGGTAACCGGCAAGATCGAGAAATTTGCACCCAGCGCGCGCATTATCCATATCGATATCGACCCGGCATCCATCTCCAAGAACGTCAAGGTGGATGTGCCCATCGTCGGCGATGTCGACGAGGTGCTGAAGTCGATGCTGACCATGATCGGCGAGGCCTCCCGTAGCGCCGATGCTGAGGCGCTGGGTAAGTGGCTACAGCAGATCGAGCAGTGGCGCGGTAAGGATTGCCTGAAGTTTGACCGTAATGCCAAACGAATCAAGCCGCAGCATGTGATCGAGACCCTGCACAAGGTGACCAAGGGCGATGCTTTCGTCACCTCTGACGTTGGCCAACATCAGATGTGGGCAGCGCAGTTCTACGGTTTCGACAAACCCCGTCGCTGGATCAACTCTGGTGGCCTCGGTACCATGGGCTTCGGCATGCCTGCCGCGATGGGCGTGCAGTTAGCCCATCCCAAGGCGCAGGTTGCCAGCATCGTTGGTGACGGCGGTGTGCAAATGAACATCCAGGAACTTGCTACCTGCATGCAGTACGGTTTGCCGATTAAGGTTATCTGCCTGAACAATGGCTATCTCGGCATGGTGCGTCAGTGGCAGGAGTTCTTCTACGAAGAGCGCTACTCACAGGTGCATGTCGAGGCTCAGCCTGATTTCGTCAAGTTGGCCGAGGCGTACGGACATGTCGGCATGCAGATCGAAAAACCGGAAGATGTGGAGAACGCACTGAAAGAGGCGTTCAAGATGAAGGACAGATTTGTCTTCATGAACTTCCTTACCGATCCGACTGAAAACGTTTATCCCATGGTCCCTGCCGGCGCAGGACTCGATGAGATGATCCTGATATGAGACACATTATCTCCATCCTGATGGAAAACGAAGCGGGTGCGCTCTCACGTGTGGCCGGGCTTTTTTCTGCTCGTGGGTACAACATCGAGTCGCTGAGCGTGGCACCGACCGAGGACCCGTCCCTGTCGCGCCTGACTCTGGTTACCCGTGGCTCTGACGAGATCATCGAGCAGATCACCAAGCAACTGAACAAGTTGATCGATGTGGTCAAGCTGCTCGACCTCACCGAAGGGCCGCACATCGAGCGGGAGATGATGCTGATCAAGGTCAAGGCCAGCACCGCCAACCAGCGTGAAGAGCTGAAACGCCTAGCTGATATTTTTCGCGGCAACATCATCGATGTGACCGACACCACCTACACCATCGAACTGACCGGTGATGTACAAAAACTCGATGCCTTCATCGATACCCTCAAGGAGAGTGAAATCCTCGAGACGGTCCGCTCCGGCGTGACCGGGATCTCCCGCGGGGCGAAGGCGCTTACTATTTAACTTTTTTGATTCAAGTATTGTGTAAAGGAAGCTGCTCATGGCACTTAACATCTATTACGACAAAGATTGCGACCTCTCCATCATCCAGGGCATGAAGGTTGCCATCATCGGTTACGGTTCACAGGGCCATGCCCACGCCAACAACCTGAAGGATTCCGGCGTTAACGTGACCGTCGGTCTGCGTAAAGGCTCCACCACCGCTGCCAAGGCGGAGAAAGCGGGCCTGACCGTTAAAGAGACCGGCGAAGCGGTCAAGGATGCCGATCTGGTCATGATCCTGACCCCGGACGAGTTCCAGTCGCAGCTGTACAAGAACGAGATCGAGCCGAACATCAAGCAGGGCGGTGTACTGGCCTTTGCCCATGGTTTCTCGATTCACTATAACCAGGTCGTGCCGCGTGCGGACCTGGATGTCA
>JBNLAT010000048.1:0-20996 GCA_050302275.1 Thiohalomonadaceae bacterium
CTACACCGACTTCCAGGACGAGGGCAAATACTCCTGGGTCAAGGCGCCGACCTTCTACGGCAAACGCGCCCAGGTCGGTCCGCTGGCCAACGTCTTCGTCATGGTCGCCTCCGGCCACGAAGGGGCCACCAAGTACCTCAACGATGCGATGGGCGTCCTGCGCGGGGTCTCCGGCAAGCCGGACATCCCGATCACCGCGCTGCACTCCACCATCGGCCGCCACGCCGCCCGTGCGGTCCGTTGCGGCGTGATGCTCGACACCCTCAAGCAGCAGTGGCAGAAGCTGGTCGACAACATCGGCACCGGCGACACCGACACCTTCAACCCGCCGGTATTCCCCAAGGGCGAGATCCGCGGTTTCGGTTTCCACGAGGCGCCGCGCGGCACCCTGTCGCACTGGGTAGTGATCGAAGACGGCAAGATCAAAAACTACCAGGCGGTCGTTCCCAGCACCTGGAACTCCGGCCCGCGTGACCAGAACGACGAAATCGGTCCATACGAAGCGTCGCTGATGGATAACCCTGTTGCCGATCCGGAAAAACCGCTGGAAGTGCTACGCACTGTCCATTCCTTTGACCCCTGCATTGCGTGCGCTATACATATGGTCGACACTGAACAGCAGGAGATCGTCAAGGTCCAGGCGCTTTAATCAGGAGGAGCAGAGAGATGATGAACCAATTCAAGAAAACCGCCGCCGTACTGGCACTGATGCTTAGCCCGGGCCTCGCCCTGGCACACACCGGTCACTACACCGACGGCGGACTGTGGCACGGCATGATCCACCCGCTGAGCGGACTGGACCACATGCTGGCGATGATTGCGGTAGGCCTTTGGGCCGCTTATGCGGGCGGCAGAGCGCTGTGGCTCCTGCCCGCTTCTTTTGTCGGCATGATGCTGGCCGGGGCCGGGCTCGGCTTCGCCGGGATCGCCCTGCCGATGATGGAGCCGCTGATCCTCGCATCGGTCGTCGTACTCGGCCTGCTGGTGGCGTTTAACATCCGCATGCCGCTGGTACCGGGGATGGCGCTGGTCGCCCTGTTCGGCCTGTTCCACGGTCAGGCCCACGCACTGGAGATGGCAGCAGGCACCGCCACCTTCACCTACGCCATCGGCTTCGCCCTGGTCACCGCCCTACTGCACCTCGGCGGTATCGCCATCGGCTACTCCCTGTTCCGTGGCATCGGTCGTCGCCTGCTCGGTCTCGGCACCGCCGGCGCCGGACTGTTCATGACCTTCTCCTGAGAAACGGGAGACGCTCATGGCACCCATACTCGTCATCGGACTGGGCAACATCCTGATGCAGGACGAGGGCGTCGGCGTCCGCGTCGCCGAACTGCTGGAGAGCCGTTACCACATCCCCGAAGAGGTGGAAGTGATCGACGGCGGCACCACCGGCACCGAACTCTACCAGCCGATGCGCGGCCGTGAGCGGCTCATCGTCACCGACTGCGTCAACACCGGCGCCCCCGCCGGGACGCTGGTGCGGTTGGCCGACGATGAAGTCCCCGCCTTCTTCACCACTAAAATCTCCAACCACCAGCTCGGCCTCTCCGACCTGCTGGGGCTGCTGCAGATGAGCGGCGACCAGCCCAAGCACGTCACCATCATCGGCATGGTCCCCTACGAGCTGAACAACACCCTCGGCCTCTCCGAGGCCACCCTCGGCAAGATCGAAGAGATGCTACAAATGCTGATCGACGAACTGGCCGCCGCCGGGGTCACCCTCACCCTGCGCGACGAACCGCTGCCCTGTTTCTGGGACAGCAAGACCCGCGAGGGCGAACCCCTGTGTGCATAGGCATCCCGGTTCAGGTTATCGAATCCGACGAATTCACCGCCCGCTGCCGCGGGCGGAATGGTGAGGAGGTAACGATAAACCTGATGCTGGTGGGTGGGCCGCAGCCGCCGGGGACCTGGCTGGTCAACTTCCTTGGCTCCGCCAGGGAGGTGATGAGTGAGGAGGATGCGCGGAATGCCAGTATGGCGTTGGATGCGCTTTCTGCCGTTATGGCAGGGGAGGAGGATATTGATTTTGATCGGTATTTTCCGGGATTGGAGGGGAAGTAGGTTTCGCCGTTCCGGCGAACCGGTTTTGAATATCTGATCTTTATCCCGGCGTTCGCCGGGATTCACATGAGTCGCTTCGCGACGAATAACAGCATTTAAAGCGGGGGCTGCCCCGCATGCAGGTCACTTTCTCTTGCGCGGCCAAGAGAAAGTAACCAAAGAGAAGGCCGCCCGAAGACTTGCCGCTAACGCGGTTCCCTGCGCGCTTCGTCACTGAAAGGGGATTGCAGACGGGACTTCCCTGTCCCGACTGCAACCGCTCGCCCTCCATGGCTCGCCCCTTCGGGCCATTTCTTTCAGTGACTCCAGTGCTCGGCTGCGTCTACGGGACCCAAAACCGCTTCGTTCAACATCTTCACTGTGTTTGACGCTTGTCAGAAACGGTTCATTGGAGTACAAAAAGAAAAACACGAGAAGGGACGCCGCGAAATGCATCAAAGCAAAACCAAATACACAACACCGAACTTCCAAAAACTATTACCAATATACCTTTCCAGCTTAAAGGTATCTGATCAGTTATCCCGCCCCAAAATTTTCACGGACACCATAAACGATTAAGCAATGAATAGAGAATAATACTCTACTGCAAACATCATCTCACCGCCTAACAACAAGCCGATATTGGAAAAGCAAAACCTAAGGACATCAGACAATGGCCAGCTTTGACACCCTCTCACTCAACGACCTTCTCTTAGACAGCGAAAACCCGCGACATGATGTGCTCAACGATCAGACTGAAATTGTACGCTGGATGATGGAGAGCATCGGCGATAAGGTCTACCACCTTGCCAAGCACATCGCCGAATATGGTATTTCACCACTTGAGCGCACCATGGTTATGCCTCTCACTGGGAAGATGAAGGGGCACTATGTAGTACTGGAGGGCAATCGCCGCGTAACCGCACTTAAACTCCTGCACGAACCAGGGTTGTGCTCCACCAGCCGCGACCGCAACCGCTTTACCGCACTTGCTAACACAGCAAAAGAATTACCAAGCGAGCTATCTGTGGCCATTGTGAAAGACAGGGACGAGGCTGACCCATGGATATTGGTACGCCACCAAGGCGAGCAAAATGGTGCTGGCACTGTACCGTGGGGAACAGCCGCTTCAGAACGGTACAGCAGTCGTATGAACAGGCACGGACAAGATGCCTACGCTATACAGATACTTGACTATGCCACCATGACTGACCTAGTTACACAGGAAGTCAGAGACAACGTACCCACTACAACCCTGTCACGCTTGCTGCGAGACCCTTATGTTAGGGAACGCCTTGGCCTCAGTATTATTAACGGAAAGATAAGCAGCCTGCTTGAACAAAAGGAACTCAACAAGGCACTGGCTTACATACTTCAGGAACTTGGAACAAAAGCTATCACAGTTAATCGTGTGCGCGGCAAGGATGATCGCCGCAGCTACATCGAGGACGTTGTTAAAACAGCCGGTGTCGACACTACGCGGATCGAGAGTGAACGCTACGACCTGCACAAGGCCGCCACCCAGAAGAAGAAACAAAAAACACGAAAGAAAAACGATAACGCGCCTTCTATTGCACGACCGACACTCATTCCTGCTGACTTCAGAATCAAGATTGACGATACCCGCCTTAACTCTATTTATAAAGAGTTGAAAGGGCTGAACGTTGAGGACTATACAAATGCGGTATCGGTAACATTCCGTCTGTTCCTTGAGGCTATGGTAAAAACCTACCTGAAAAACACTGACAAAAAGTGGACGCCAAACGCGAAGAGCAACGAAGAGTTGTTCAAGCAGGTGCGGCGTGTCACCAACGAATTGAAAGATGCCGACAAATTGACTGAGGAACAGGCAAAGCCCGCGCTTACCGCCTGCGAAAACCCCGACTCATTCTTCTCAATAAAGACTTTCAATTCCTATGTGCACAACTTGCACATGCATCCGATGGCGGGGGACTTGAAGCGCGCTTGGGATAATTTTCAGCCCTTCATACAGGCGCTTGAGGAATACGTTTAGACAGACAGTTCCCGGATGTATTTGGCATAATCTTGCACTAGTTTGGGCGTCACATCGAACGGACTGTCGAACTCTGGCACAGCCATGGTATCTGAAAAGATAATTAGCTCACTGCCATCATAGTGCTTGCCAGCACTGTAGCTTATACCATACGTTTGTTGCCTATAGCCCGGATACATCGCTTTAATCTCGGGCACATTGTCGTAAGAGACCACCCACTTGAGATCATCAAAGTTCTTCACAAAATCGGCTAACATCAGGTGATCGTCATGACCATAGTGATTTTCGTATAGCTCCTGGCCTTTTTTGTAATAAGGTGGATCAAGGTATACAAGTGACTTTTCATCGAGCTTGGGAGTAACCTTATCCAGGAACGCCATGGCATCAAGGTTATATAGACGTATGCGGTTTTTGTAAGATGCAATCTTCCGCACCTTTTTTATCGAGGTTTCTTTGTTAAAGCGCGCATCTATCTTGTACTTCCCCTTCTGTTCCAAGCCACCAATCACACCGCCTGCCAGCACACCGGAATGGTTTGTGCGGTTCATGTAGTAGGCTGCAAACCCCAAATCCAGCGACTCTGGGTCCGAGAGCTTGAAGTAGCGCTCACGTTGCTTCTCCCATTCCTTCATGGTCAGTGGTGCACGACTGATTCTGCGGCAGAAGTTGTCGGTGTTATGAATTATCGAATGCCAAATGGCATAGACGGCAGGGTCGATATCATTGAGGTGTATGGTCTGCGCGTATTCGAAGCGTAGTAGATCAACAGCGAGGCCTGCCCCACCTGCAAAGGGTTCCACATAGTCACCACCACGCAACCCGTTTTCTAGGTAGAGGATTTGAAAGAAGCGGCTCAATCGAGTTTTGCCGCCGGGGTAACGCAACGGCGATGCTGTGTGGCCCATTCACTTATTCCTTGTCTATAAATCAACGGGGGCTGAGCCCTTTAATCTTATTACTAATGCACCACTAAGAATGCATTTCTTTTGACCAATCCTCACTACTCTCAGGCAATGAGTCGCTATATTCAAGACGCAACCAGTCAAGCATCTCGAGATTTCTAATAGCTGAAGCAATTGATTTCTGTTTATCGTCCCGAGCCCAACTTTTTTTCCAACCAACTATGTAATCATATAGCTCTTTCTCTGATACATCATTGCCCTTTTCTTTTTTAAGCTGCCTTGCTGAGAACAGCACAGTTGTTACCTCTTCTGCCTGCTCGGTATTTTTTATCCGGCTAAACAAGTCAACAGTTTTATATATCTTTTTTCTTAGCGGCTCTATATCTCGAACATGCTTTTTTACGATCTTATCAAATTCATTTCCGACCATGAGCGCATTCATTCTGCCAAGCTGCTCTTCCTTAATTAAATTCATATTTGCGAAGACAGATAGAGCTTCTTTCACTTCATCTGAAAATGGCCCATAACTACCTTGCTTAAAATGAAAACCTGTATTTACTCCTTGCTCCGTCATTATGTAACAGATTTTTTGGAAAATCGTTCTTCCTACTGGATTCGCATATGGCTGTGAACTCAATTCCCTCAGAACTTCAAGCAATGCAATCCATGAAGGATTGAACTTGGTCCATCTTTTCCCTTTTTCAGTCGATAATTCACTTACATTCCGCATTAAAAATTCTTCCGAAAGCTGTTGCTTTGGAGTACCAAAAGGCGCATATATTTCAACTGGAATATCAATCTTCTTTAGCATTTGGTACATCGTTGGACCAACTAGCGCCCACTCCAAACCACCGTTTCCACATCCTAGCGGCGGAAACGCAACTGATTCGATACCCCACCCTTTATAGGAATTGATGAAATTATTAAGACCTAGAACAATATCTTGGTATTTTGATGGTGAGCGCCAATGTCCTTTCGTAGGGAAATTAATAACTGAGTGGCCCAGCATATCTATATAGTGGTATGGCTCACCTAGTTTAACTTGCTTAAGTGAACAGCGATGCGCGTAATCATCGTACATGCCTGGATAACGTTTTTTGAACTCCTGGGCAATTCCTTTCCCCATCACCCCCACACAGTTCACTGTGTTCACAAGAGTTTGAGCCGAACTCGCAAACATATCTCCAATTAGCACTTTTACTTTACTCATAATGTCACCAAAAAAAGATATCAGGCTTAACTTCAACTGGTCTGTCAAACCCAGCATTCAATAAAAGTTGTTGGGCTTGCGTATTAACAACGTATGCCCCTTGAATATACTGTGGCTCGACAACGTTTGGTATCAGGATCTCAGCGCATTTTTGGGATCTATGTTTGTAATAAGCGATCCTATCATCTGGATGCCTCCAGTCCGGAGCATATATTTTATCAAAATCTAGAAAACTGATGTGGGCGGGAGACAAGAAACGCACATAGTCACTTGAAGCATTTCTATCTGCAAGTACACAGCCAGGCTGTTCTAAAACAGTAGTATTAATTCTTAATACGCATAACGCAGGTGCTTGTGCACTGCGTTTGTACATCATTGGGTTTCTGGCATCGAAATATAAATTCGCATATTGATGCAATTTCATACCGCCTGGTATTTGAACAGCATCACGACGTTCTTGAATCGCCTCCATTGAGACGTCGACATGCTCTAACTTGCTGCATCTCTCGTGCGAAAGTATTCCATGCTGCAATACAGATGGAATATTCACTATGGGCATAATGTTGTAAAACTCAACTACCCTGTGACTCATGACGTATGCCTTAGTTAATCAAATCAAGCATTTCGCTTTCCACGTGGACAACTTAGACAGGCTTGTCAACATATGTGGGGGGCGACTGCCCAGCACATATCCGTATTCGTCCCCTACCACGATTCGTCCCGCGTAATGATACACGTCTAATGCAGCACAATCTGTAGGATATTCTACGTAATATTTGTTTTCATTTCCCCCGCATTTTTCCCTTGACTCCCCCTCCCTTTCTCCTTAGTTTGGACAGTGCAACACTGCTCAAAACAAAGCGCCGGACGGCGATGCTGGTAACATCATCCGCCCGGCTAACCCTAAGACTGAATGGTCCAGACCTTAGGGCTGCATGGAGTATACAACATACCCGGCGAGTGTCCTTCTCGCCCGTTGTGTGACTGGCGGCCCTTCTGTCTCAATGACGTCGGGGCCGCTTTGCGTTGAGCTTCCATCAACCCGGCAATAACACCGGAACGACAAGGAGCGAAAGCTATGTCACACGCAAATACCAATATCATCTATCCCCAATCCACCGACCGTACTGCCTCCTGGCAGGTTCGTGAGGACGGCGACGACTACGGCAAAGGCAGCAACAGCAACGTCCAGAGCGTTTCCCTGTCCGACCTGCATAACCGCGTCCTCGAACGGCTCGACCGTGCCAAAGCCCTGCTCCACCTGCTGAAAACCGCTGACACGCAAGCAGACGACGTCATCCAGCATACGGCTGCCATCCTTGAGGAACACATCGAGCAGGCCCAAACCACCAGTAGAAGGGTGTGGGACTATATGCAGCGGGAGAAGAGATTAGGCAGTTAATCTCCCTCTCAAAATGGTCTTCGCACCCTGATCCGGTGTTGCAAAGCCTGCTACGGTGCTCATTTACTACCGGTAAACTGCGCTCCTCGCAGGCTTTGCGCCGTGGCTCCGGGTGCGAATCCTCATTTTGAGACCACTTCTAATCTCCCGTCCCCTTTTACTAGATTCATGGAGCGAAACTCATGTCACACGCAAACACCCATATCATTTATCCCCAATCCACTGACCGTGACCTTTCCCGCTGGCAGGTCCGCGAGGATGAGGACGACTACGGCAAACTGAGCCGCAAACTCCTCGAACTGCACGACCTCATCACCGACCGCCTCGTTCGCGCCGATGCGCTCACCTACCTGATGCAAACCGCCGAGAATCCACCGGAGCACGCCACCCGCATTACAGCAATGCTACTTCAGGATCTGATTCAGGAGGCCCAGCAGGCCAACGAGAAGCTATGGGAAGAGGTACACCGCCTCACCCGCCAGCTTGGTGATAACGAAACCCGCCACTGATGTAACAAAAAAGCCTGCCGGGGACACCCTGGCAGGCTTTAGATGTGGTTACTTCGTCTATTCTATAAGTAACCGACATGCATCAAAATCGGTCTTAGCAAGGCTAATGTACACTACTAATTGGAAGTCATTCCCCACCTAGAGCAAAATAAAATTCTACTTTTGCATCATATGGCTCATTGTCTTTACGTGGAGTAAAACTAATATTGTGTTCTACGTACTCACTTGACTTCACAGCTTGCGCAGGCAAGTCATAACTAAAGGCTGAATTAATAGAAAGATTTTTTTGATTCATTGTCATGTTGACTACATCTTTCAACGGCGCTTTCAGTTTATAGTCTTGCTTCACACTGCGTATCAGCTTATCAATGTTATCAAGGGACTGCTCAAAATTACGTTTATCTAACTTCTTTAGTTTGTAGCTCAACTGGAAGTTGTACATTGAGCAATATTTCTGTTCGAGTGTAGCTGTATCACCATTCGAAAATTGAATAGTGTGGGTCACTGTTTCTTCCTGACTATCAGGATCGGTACCTTTAACCTCGCTGAGGTATGTGGCACCACCTAAAGCGGGCAAATGATATATAACTTTTGTTGTATAGGCACAACTCAGCACATCGGTGTCTTGTGCGCACGCGACACCAAAAGTCATCACCATCATTACGATAAATATATTTTTCAGCATATTAGAGTCCTGCTATTAATGTACTTCACAGGAAGTAAAATTGAACCCTTGCTGTAATCTGGGATACTTTTCTTGTTCGGCGTAATTTCTATATGCCAGCACGAATTGGATTTCCCAGTTTCATCAATCACCTTATCGATATAACCTTCATTCTCAAGCGACTTCAGGGCACTGGTGAACTTTTTCGCATTAAAATTTTTGCAAACAGCTTTAGTAGAATTAACGCCCACATCAATGATGTTCAGTTTCTTGTAAGTGGTGTCACTAACGCAGTGTTTAGATACACGCGATCCATCTTTGGTTATTGCATCTATTTTTGCAACCATAAGCTTGATGATCTCGTCATCACTTTTTGCTTTATTATCGGCGTACACTTTAAGCACAGCGTCCCCCTTGGCACCGTATAGCCGGTATTGAGCAGCCAAGTCCTTCTTAGCATTTCTTAACATTATTTTTGCTTGTTCTTCCGCAGTCCTTATAGTGGATGTAATGACAGCCTTGTCCATTCCGGATTCTTTCAACGCTAATTTAATAACATTGATACTGTAGTCAGAGACTATTTTGCTACTTTCTTTCACTCCGTTATAAGTGACCGCAAGAGAGCCCAAACCAGCTTTAGAATATATGTGCTTTGTCGTCAGCGTAGATTTGGTACTTTTTATCTTTGTCTGCCCCAGGCTCTGCTCGATTTTATCCTGTTCAGTGGCATCAAAATACATAGTTAAGTAGCGAAAGGTTTTTCCATTAGGATCAACCCTACCGTCTGGACTCGACATACCAGCAGATTTGCGCTGAAAGTCTTTAATCGCGTCAATGGTATTTTTCCCAATCAAGCCATCTTCGGCGATCGGCTTTTTCGATGGGTCAAGTGTGATGAAGGAGTTGAGGTAGATTTGAACAAGCTTTACATCACGGCGTTCATTCGCACCGCCTTTTCCAACTGAGCGGATGATTCCTTTTGGCATATCATGATCCTTATTGATATATTACTACTAACACATGGAACAGCGCGTCAATTATGATTGACAATATCCACTACCGTCAATCATTGCATTTTGTCTTCCCCCATACGGTTAACCCTACTGTCATCCCTAATCCACCGACCGCGACCTTTCCCGCTGGCAGGTCCGCGAGGATGACGACGACTACGGCAAACTGAGCCACAAACTCCGCGAACTACACGACCTCATCACCGACCGCCCCGTCCACGCCATTGATGTTAGTGACATAAGCCTGCCGTGGTCACTCCCGGCAGGCTTTGTCGCGTAATGACCTCACTTGTCTAAAATAAAAACGCTGTATCGCACTACACAAGCTGTCCCACCACATATACACAGCATCAATCACTTTCATGGAGGAGAGATCTTATGGATCCAACGACATACGATGATCTATTGAGAGCGGCTATCGACGCTTTTCTCAAGTTGTGGAATGCCCTGCCACCGCACATACAGGCAAAAGTGCTGGCTGAGTGGAAGGCATTAATGGAGGCATTAAGGCTGGCAAGGGCCGCAGGCACGGGTTCTGCCGAACTCAAGGCAGTACTCGAAGCTTTAAAGCGTTTCATCGCAGCGCTGACAAATGCCGGTGGTAAAGTGCCAGGTACAGTTCGCACATGGGTCACGCTGATTGAGAATCAGATTGCTGCAATGGGTGCAGAAGCTGGCGGTGCCGGTGCATTCCTGACTGTTTCCGCGATACTCCTGATACTGCTGGCCCTCATACTCACGGCCATGTCCATCTACGAGATTTACAAGATGTACGGTCCTGCAGACGCACCTGTCGGAGGACCGCCATGCGGCAACACTAACCCGATTGCCAGGAATCTGGAGGCGGAATCCTACAGCTACTTTGGTCAGCGGCGCGCATTCAAAAATGCCGAAGAGGAGGCACGCACAGCAGCCCAGGGATTCACCTGTCAGGGAAGCTGCGCTACAACCAAATGCCGAGGAAACTGTGCGATCACGGAGATAAAGTACAAGTACCGACTCTTCTGGACTGTCTGTGAATTGAAGTACGACGTCTGGTGTGAATGCTATTAGAGGGTTATTTCCGTAGTTCGCGGCCCTGTTGCCTTTATGGCTTCAGGGCTGCGCCTCAATTAACTGGCTCAGACGAAATCACAGTTCAGCTGCGATGTCATCGCCAATCCAGGCCGTACAGTGCACTCCTGATTAACTTCTTGCCAGAGTTGCTAAACACCACTTATTCTTTACCCGCACCACTGCCCAGTCCAATTGCAACAATTGTGTCATAGAGTGCCGGGCACATTGTGGTGTATGGGCAACAACCGGTAATTGCTCCTACTAAAGACCCTATGTCAGGAAGACATCCAAGAGATACAGGAAGTAACCATCTTGAACCAATCACCCAGGGTATTTATCACCAGCGTCGCCACAGTGAGTCCGCTTGGGTCAGATATCCTTTCGACCTACCTCGCCGTACAGGCGAAGCTAAGTCCTTTTGATAATACCGCTTATTACGACCAGGATGGCATGCCCATACGAATGGCCACCATCCCGCCGGCGCTATTGGACGGCGCTCTCGATGAGAGTCTGTTTACCCAGCCCATATATCCAAAACATGCACGCATGCTGGCACTCGCTAATTTGGCGTTAAAGCAGATAGTGCCACAGGCTTCCTCTGATCAACCGCTTCCGCTCTTTCTCGCCTGCCCTGAGTCGGAAAAACTGAAAGAACCGGCTGTGACACATGAGTTTATTAACTTACTCTCGAAACACACTGGTTTGCCTATTCATGCGGGGCACAGTCGAATCTTTCACACAGGACGCAGTGGCACTATGGATGCGCTCGACATGGCATTCAAATATCTTGGTACGGATGGGGCCAGTACGGTAATTGTCGGGGGCGTCGATACGCATTTCGATCTCAACACCTGTAATTATTATCTGTCGCAAAACCGCCTGCTGACCGAAGCGGCTTTTGATGGTTTTATCCCGGGTGAGGCTGCATGTTTCCTGCTATTGAGCAAACAATCTCCACCCCAACGAAATCTCCCTTTTGTCTCACCGCCCGGGCTCGGCAGTGAGCCTGGTCATATGTTCAGCACCGAGCCCTATATGGGTAGTGGTCTGGCGGATGCGGTAAAGCGCGCATTATCACACCACAGCGGTTCCAAAATTGGCAGAATCTACTCCTCCATGAATGGCGAGCATTTTTTTGCCAAGGAACTGGGAGTCATGATGAGTCGAAACCACGAGGCATTCACCCCTGATGTCGCAATAGAGCACCCTGCGGATTGTTATGGCGACCTGGGAGCAGCGGCTGGCGTAGTAATGATAGGTTTGGTCTACCAGGAGATGTTCCACAAGCGCCAGTGCTCAACAAACCTAGTATACTGTTCCGCGGATGACGCATTTCGTGGCGCAACAATAGTTGCCTGTTAGCAGAAAGGAACTGCCATGTCAGAACTTGGAGAAGGTAGCAGTGTAGTCGCAGAGAAGCCGGAGACACCCACCAAGGGCGATCTAAAGGTAATCGTACAGGATGTCTGCACGGGTGAAGGCGTAAAAGATGTAAAAGTCACTGTCGACGGCAACGAAGTTGCAACCAATGATGACGGTGAAGCCAATTTTAGTTCTCTGGATGAAGGTGCACACAGTATCAGCGCCAAAATCCACTTCACGGACTGCGACTATGCAACATTTATCGTACATTACCCAAAAATACTGAATAAGCACGAAGCGAAGTCTGCAGCAAAGGATGTTGCATTTGTAGAAGCGGACAAGGAGACGGAAAACGTCATCGAGTTAAGCGTTTATAAACTCGTCGGAGATATTGTCTTTCACCGACGACATATTGACCTGAATGGCAGCGACAAATATGGACATTGGTGGACTGTGGTCAATGCCAGTACCAGCTATGGCTGGTGGCCTAAATACGCACTGGGCTCACCAGATAACCAGACTTCCTCGCCACCAACACCTCCTGCACCGTTACCCGCAGACCCGTCTTTTGCGCAAAAAGTCCAATACAAGTTCGATAGTGCTGTTCACTCCGTCAAACAGAAAGCATGGGAGATGCGTGAAAGCTCGTTGGGTCAGACACTCTCCGGTGTCGAAGGTGAATTAAACGGTCAAACCAGCTTTGGCGGAAGTGCAACCATGGACCCTCACCATATAATGGGCGACGAAGGGGATGAGCAGTATCAACCTGTGCGCTGGGACTGTTTTGATCTTGCTACAGTGGAAAGTGACATTGACCGATTTGCAACCAGCTACAGTGGAGGATGGTCGTGGCGCGTGGAAGCCGGAAACCACTGTCATACATTCCAGAAAAAACTGATGAAGCAACTCAAGCTGGATAATGTCAAGGTACTCAAGTGAGCAGGTTTTTGCTAACAGCTGCGTTACTTTTGATTGTAACGCCATCTACTAGCTCAGCGGATACAACTCTGGAGAATAATATGTATTTCGTTCAAAAATTACTGGATGGAACTCCATGCAATGTATATTTTTTCAAACGCTGGACCACTTATGAGCATCCGGTGAAACCGCAAGATCCCATCTCTTATGCGGAAGCCCTGCAGCGTAAAGGATACTGTCGAGCCTGGATGTGTGAATCGAGTGGTGGTGAACAATTTACGCTTCTTGAGGCGATAAGAAACAATCTGGTACTGACATCCATCAAGAAAGAGCACCCAGAGAATAACACTCTGGAATTCTACGATTATCAAAATGACAAGGCTGGCGCAAAGCTAACGGATGAGATCACGTTAGATAGAGAACGTTTTCTGGTTACACTACCTAATAGTGACGATTATCTTAGCCTGGTTAGCTCATCTCTGGGCTACAAGTATCGTTATTACTATGCCCCCACAGGTAAGCTGAAGAAAGTTGAGATTACCGATATGGAAGGAAATCTCAAGACTCTTGATTATTGATTTCTCAAAAAAATTCTGGCCATCTCTCCCATAGCCATATCGTGTTCACACTAACAACATTGCTGTGACGGGCATATGCAGCGACTGAGTTGCCGGTCGCCGTGGCACAAAAGCACCACCACTTCTTTCAATTTGGTAGTATTCATCCAGGAATATATTTACCAAGAGACACTGAGGTCGACAATGACAGATAAAATCAGGATGGGCTTTGAAGTCAATATGAATACCAAGCCCTCAGAAAAGCCAGAGAAAACCTCCGTCACACAGGACACCCCTTTTGTCATAGCTGTACTGGGTAACTTCAGCGGACGCAGCAGCCATTCACAACAAAACCATGAAACGCCACCTCGTCGTCTGATTGAAATTGATCGAGACAATTTCGAGGAGGTTATGGCCAAACTGCGTATCCGTCTGGAGCTTGATATGGGCGAAGCCGGAACTATTGATCTTGATATAAAAGAGCTTGATGATTTCCATCCAGATGAGCTCTATCAAAAACTCGAAACCTTCAGTGAGCTGCGAAGTCTGCGCAGAAGGTTAAATAACAACAGTAGTTTCACCGAAGCAGCCGCCGAAATTCAGGGTTGGCAGACGGCTCCTGCCACGGCAAAAGCCGAGCAAACTGAGATGGCGGCAACAGATAGTAATGTAGAAAGTGCAATTGCTTCTGACAACGAAAATCTGCTGTCAAACATTATCGATTTTCAACAACATTCCTCCAATGCCTCCGCCAGTGAAGCCAACCAAATAGACCGACTTATCAAAAGTATTGTTGCGCCGTATATCGAACCAGCGGCGGACCCACGGCAGGAGGAAATGATAGCCAGTGTCGATACGGCTACTGAAACCCACATGCGGGATATTCTTCATCATGCTGATTTTCAGGCACTGGAGTCTGCATGGCGCTCTCTCTATTTTCTGGTTACGCGTCTCGAGACCGATTCCAGCCTGAAGATCAAGATACTGGATATCAGCAAACAGGAACTACAGGCTGACCTGGCTATAGAGGACATAAACACTTCGACACTTCACAAACTCTTCTGTGACCCTGCGGAGGGCGATACACCCTGGAGCGTTCTGCTGGGTAACTACAGCTTTAGCGACACAATTGAAGATGTGTTGTGTCTGGGTAGTATGGGCGGTATCGCACAAAAGGCAGGTGCACCATTTATCGCCGCAGCCAGTGAGACTCTGGCAGGTTGCGACTCATTCGCGGACACTCCCTATTGTGAGGATTGGAAGTATGTCACCAGCGATGGATTTAACCGAGCCTGGCAAATGCTTCGCCAATCCTCTGTTTCTGCCTACCTGGGTCTTTCCCTCCCACGCTTCCTGCTCAGATTACCCTATGGCAAGAGAAATGGTTCTGTAGACTCTTTCAACTTCGAGGAAATGCCGGATGAACACTGCCATTCCTGTTACCTCTGGGGTAATGCGGCATTTGTGAAAGTTGAGTTATTGGCGAGAAACTTCAAAAAACGTGGCTGGGCGATGCGGCCTGGTGAAGAGTATCAAACAGAAAATCTACCAGTGCACTATTACCAGGAAGATGGCGAAACAGTGGGCAAACCTGTAGCTGAAATTCTATTAACCGAGAAATGTGCTGAAATGATGCGTCAACGTGGATTGACGCCGCTACTATCTGTAAAGAATATGGATGCTGTCCGATCGGCCGATTACCGCTCTGTTGCGGAAAATGCGCAAACGATTATTGGTCGCTGGCAGTAACGAAATCCATCTTCCGCATTGTTATATATGAGTCGGAGGCACCTGCAACAACAGGCGCCTCCAACTTTAACTAGCTGATGCTAGCAATTACAGCGATTGCATTGCCTTCCGGCATCAACTCAGCGCCAGTCAGATCACCCGCCATCTCAGTCACAGCAAAACCCGCATCATGCAGTTCCGCCTTGATTGATTCTGGCGTGTAGTGCTGAGCCCAGTTGTAGATCTGCCAGGTCTCTTCAGGCTCGACGATGGCGTAGCGATCCAGCACCAGACATTCAGCTTCGTAGATAAACGTTTTCTGGATACCGACGTAATCGCCTTCGGCCCAGAAACCGCCCATCAGTCGATCTTCGATCTGGGTGCTCTCTTCCCGAACCTTCAGCATACCCATGCCGGGAACATCCAGCACAATGTGGCCGCCGGAGTTGAGCATCTTGCGCATTCTGCCCAATAGCTTTGCCCGTTGCTCCGGTGACAGTACACACAGGTCCATATAGATCAGTGTGATGATGTCGAAGCCGGTAGGCAGCTCATCGTTCAGGTAGTCGGCAACCAGATAACGAATCGACTTGTCCGTGTTTGCTTTGGCGTAGTCGATGGCCTGTTTCGAGAAATCGACGCCAGTGACCTTTGCACCCTTCGCCGCAAAACGCTGGGCATAGAGCCCCGGTCCGCAGCCCAGATCGCACAGGCTTTTGCCCGCCAGCCCGAGTTGCTTGTCGAACCAGCTAACGGCTTTGTCGATGATCTCAATTCGGCGTGATGCCAGATCCGTCTCCTGATTGAGATGGTAGGTCAGCATCTGCCGAGCAAGGTGAGGTTTTGTCCATAACTCCTTGGCCGTGTACTTGGAGAACGGCGCAGGACGGACGGCAATGTCATGAATCAAATCGTACATAATAGAATCCCTTGAAGCCTGTTGGCTTCCATAGTGAAAGTTTTGTTTGGGAATGGTGCGGACGAGCTGCAGCGCATCTTTTCTCTCCCGCTGGGAAAGAAGAATCAGGTGCAAATCCGCGATGTCGATTAGATGTTCATAACGGGGCAGATTATACAGCGTTTGCGACAAGTGTAAAAATTATCCCACCGCTTTGTGGCGTAGCTCTTCGATATCGCGTTTTGGTGGCAGGCCGAACAGACGACTGTATTCACGACTGAATTGCGAAGGACTTTCATAGCCAACACGGAATGCGGCGCTGGTAGCGTCCATATCTTCATTCAGCATCAACCGCTTCGCCTCATTCAGCCGCATCCACTTCTGATACTGCAACGGGCTCATTGCGGTCAGTTTGCGAAAGTGATGATGCAGACTTGATGCACTCATCTGTACCCGTGAGGCAAGCTCTTCGACACGTAGCGGTTTGCTGTAATTCATCTTTAGCCAATCAATGGCCTTTGCCACCCGCTGGCTCTGACTGCCAACGGAAACGATCTGCCACAGGCGTGCTGCCTGATCGCTCAGCAGCAGACGGTAGTGAATCTCCCGCTGAATCAGCGGTGCGAGTACCGGGATAGAATCCGGTTCATCAAGCAGTTCCAACAGGCGCGAGAATGGTTCGATGATTTGCGGTGTCACCGTGCCCAACCCCACACCACCATCGTCCGCCGATTTGTCCGGTGTTGGCAGATTCCCCTGCGAGATCAGTTCCGCCAGGGTTTTCAGATCCAGTTTTAACACCAATCCCACGCAGGGCTTCTCCGGGCTGGCAGTGACCACCTCCGAATTGGCGGGGATGTCGAGGGAGGTGATCAGGAAGTGATCGGTATCGTAAAGATACCCCTCCTCACCGACCCACATCTTTTTCTCCCCCTGCATCACCAGGACGATACTCGGCTCAACCAGGCAAATCGACGGCGGCATCGGTTGTTCACGGCGGAAGAACAGCAGGTTAGGGATCGGTGTCGGCCGATCCTCGTTTCCCTCGGTGTGCTGTTCAATGATTTGCGCCAGTTTCTGGTACACCACGTCGGTTCTCCGCTCGGTTTCCACACCGTAAATGTAGCCCCAAACCGGCATGGGCGTCTCACAAAAATCCGTAGATTTGCAGGATCAGGCAAGAAACTGACAGGAACATTATATCGATCGTCGCGTTCTGTGGACCAGAATTACTCCACATCAAGACGACTTACCAGAAAGGAGGCTTTGACATGCGACCCAGAAACACAGTTTTAAGGACGGTACTGTTCGCCCTGACAGGCTTCGTCGCCCGACTCGGTTTTGCCGCAGAGACGACGGATGCCACAGGCACATCACCTCCCTCCCAGACACTCTACCCGGCCAGCACCCAGCAATCGTTTATCGGACCGGAGGAATATTTCACCGGCGAAGTAAAAGTCGATCTGCTGTTTCCCGAAAACGACTTCGCCCACTACTCCGGCGCTTACGTCACCTTCGCTCCCGGCGCACGCACCGCATGGCACACACACCCGGGCGGGCAACACCTGATTGTCACCAGGGGCACTGCGCTGACCGGGACACGGGACGGAAAGATTATTGAGTTTCACGAGGGCGAGGCGGTCTGGTGCCCGAACGATATCGACCACTGGCACGGCGCGACCCCGGATAAGGCGATGACCCATCTGGTGATCACAGGCAGCCGTAACGGCAAAAACGTGATCTGGAAAGAAAAGGTTAGCGATGCCGAATACCACGGCAAAGCTGAATAGCACATACAGAAGCGAGGCATAGTGAGATGGCAAACGATAAAGAGATGACACGCAGGGAATTCCTGAATCGCTCGGTACTAGCAGGTGGCGGTCTGCTGCTCACCAGTTCCATGAGCCTGTTCGCCGGAACCAATCCGGCACTGAAAGATAACATCAAATCCCGAGGCTATGCCGCCATCGACACCTCCGGCAAACTGGTGCCGTGGGAGTTCGAGCGTCGCCCGGTGGGCGATGACGACGTGCTGATTGATATCAAATACGCCAGCATCTGCCACTCCGACATCCACCAGATGAAAGGACACTGGGGACCGCAACAGTATCCGCAGGTGCCCGGCCATGAGATCGTCGGTATCGTCCGTGCTGTCGGCAAGAACGTCACCAAATTCAAAGTCGGCGACCGGGCCGGTGTCGGTTGTATGGTGGACAGTAATCCCGAGTGCGAAAGTTATAAGCAGGACGAAGAGCAGTACTGCCCGGAGACGGTCTTCACCTACGGCTATCCCGAGAAGAGTTCACCGACCGGCATTTCGCAGGGCGGCTACTCGAACAACATCGTGGTGAAGGAACATTTTGTCGTCCACATCCCGGACAAGATCAGCTTCCAGGAAGCGGCGCCACTGTTGTGTGCCGGCATCACCACTTACTCACCGTTGATGAAATTCGATCTCAAAAAGGGCGACAAGGTGGGTGTCGCCGGAGTCGGTGGTCTGGGACACATGGCGATCAAGATCGCCGTTTCCAAGGGCGCCGAGGTCTACGCCTTTACCACTTCGCCGAGCAAGGTGAAGGATATTCTCGCTTTTGGTGCGAAGGAGGCCATTGTGGTGGACGACCTCAGCAAGCTGGCACCATGGAGAGGGAAAATGGATTACATGATCTGTACCATTCCCTATCAGTACGATGTCGCGGCTTATGCCTCGGTGGTTAAACCATATGGCACCTATACACAGGTGGGAATGCCGGAAAAATTTGAACTGACTCTGAGCGCCCTGGGACTCTCATTCAGCCGGGTTAATTTCAACGCTTCACTGATCGGCGGCATGAAGGAGACACAGGAAGTGGTCGATTACTGCGCCGATCACAAAGTGTTACCGAAGATTCAAATCATCAAGGCAGAACAGATCAACGAAGCGTGGGAGAACGTGGTCAACAAAAAGGCTCGTTACCGTTACGTCATCGATGCAGCAACGTTCTAATCGTTATTAATAACCGTAATGTGGTTGCGCGGCCAGGCATACCTGGCAATAAATAAGTGGAGGCAGCAATGATTGCACAACAAACCGATACCCTCGCCAATGGCGTTAAGATCCCGAAACTGGGACTCGGAACCTGGTTTATCGACGATAGCGATGCCGCCCAGGCGGTAATGAGTGCCGTCGAGAACGGCTACCGCCATATCGACACCGCCCAGGCCTACGGCAATGAACGCGGCGTCGGCGAAGGGATTCGTAATTGCGGACTGAAACGCGACGAAATCTTCGTCACCACCAAGCTCGCTGCCGAAATGAAATCCTATGATGCCGCGGTGAAGGCTATCGACGAATCATTGCAGACGATGGGGCTTGAGTATGTAGACATGATGCTCATCCACAGTCCTCAGCCGTGGATGGAATTCAGCAAGGAGGATCGTTTTACTGAAGGGAACAAAGCGGCATGGCAGGCGCTGGAAGATGCCTACAAGGCGGGGAAAATTCGCGCCATCGATGTTTCGAATTTTAAGCAAGCAGACATCGATAATCTGCTTGCCAGTTGCACCATCGCTCCGATGGTCAACCA
This sequence comes from Thiohalomonadaceae bacterium, assembly GCA_050302275.1. Taxonomy (GTDB): domain Bacteria; phylum Pseudomonadota; class Gammaproteobacteria; order Thiohalomonadales; family Thiohalomonadaceae; genus JAPHTQ01. Next base: position 19,843 of record JBNLAT010000048.1, read on the forward strand.
GATTCTGGCCCATGTCACCAACATGCCGAATGCGCTGATCGACTACTCTAAAGAGAAAGGGATGCTGGTTGAGGCTTATTCACCGATAGGCCATGGAGAACTGTTCAAGAATGAAGCACTGGCCGCGATGGCAAAGCGTTACGACGTTTCGCTGGCACAGCTCTGTATTCGCTACACCCTGCAACATGGGTTACTGCCACTGCCAAAAACAGGTAACCCAGCGCACATGAAAAACAATGCTGCGCTGGATTTCGTCATCTCGGATGCGGATATGAATGTGCTAAACAGCCTGGAACCGATCAGCGATTACGGTGATGCCAGCGTGTTCCCTGTCTACTGGAAATAAGAGGATCGTAAGGCCCTTTTTAGGATGATGCTGATTACCATGACAGGCCTGGGCGACGGACCGCCAGGCTATTACTAAACTTCTACTGGTAAATAAATCGTGCGCATACAGCCAATCGTTTTTATCCCGGTACTTCTGCTGGTCTCGCTGTTCAACGCGCCACTGTTTGCGGAGACTTCGACCATGAAAATCCGTTTACTCGTTGGCGAACGCACCCTGTCCGCCACACTCGATGACAATCCGACCAGCCGCGATTTCTTCTCCATGCTGCCGCTAACACTCAAACTGGAGGATTACGCCGCTACCGAAAAGATCGTCTATCTCTCCAGAAAACTTTCGCAGGAGAGTGCGCCGAAAGGTGTCGATCCTTCTGTGGGTGATCTCACTTATTACGCACCATGGGGAAACTTGGCCCTGTTTTACCGCGACTTCGGTTATGCCAACGGCCTGATCAAACTGGGACATATCGGTGAGGGCATGGAGTTGTTCGAGACTTCAGGCGATATCACCGTAACCATTGAAGGCCAATAATCCTACCACTCGGCAAAAACCCTACTATTCAAGCAACAAACGGTCACCCACCTTCCACTTTCCACTTTCCACCATCAGCCGATGTCCACACGGTTTGTCTCACTTCTCCATTAACGTATTGATTTACTAAACCATTCTGCTTCTGGCACGAGCGTTGCTCTATCTCCTTCGTCAATAAAAGCAATACGGACACCACCACCAAGATCCGTGTGACTGGAGGAGCAAGCAATGATCGAAACTTTCTATGATGTAATGCGGCGACAGGGGATCACGCGCC
>JBNLAT010000049.1:0-20926 GCA_050302275.1 Thiohalomonadaceae bacterium
GTCGTTCCGGTGTTATTGCCGGGTTGATGGAAGCTCAACGCAAAGCGGCCCCGACGTCATTGAGACAGAAGGGCCGCTTGTCACACAACAGTGTTGTATACTCCATGCAGCCCTAAGGTCTGGTACAGTCAGTCTTAGGGTTAGCCGGGCGGAAGATGTTGCAAGCATCCTCCGCCCGGTGCTTTACGGAACCTATGAATGAGTTGCTGCGCGGGCGATCTGCTGTGTTGCGCGGTGCTCGCTTCCTCGCCTACCTATCTGGTATGTCTCGGTCGCTGCGCTCCGTGCGCCTTGCATCTCATCCCGCTCGCATACTCCTTCAGAGGTTCCTACTTTGAGCGGTGTTGCACTGTTCAAACTAAGGAGAAAGGGAGGGGGAGTCAAGGGAAAAGTGTGGGGGAAATGAAAACAAATATTAAATAATAATTGCTGAAAAACTTACCAGAGATTGCCAACTGTTTTTGCACTTTTTCCGAATATCAAGATGGGAAGATTCTTTCAATATTAAGTCGACTAGGCGTGGCGGCAAGAGATTCAATGTTGATTAAATAATTTTTTATCTTTTGCGCCTCATCAACAGCTGCCGCATATAATTCGTCAGTATGCTCACTAGTCGGAATAGGGTGGCGTTTCAGAAAATCACCACAAACATAGTTGTGATAGCGTGCTACCCATTCATATTTAGCTCTTACATCCGGATTGCTTTTGTATTTCAATAAACCATTTTCTATGGTGTTCTTGTGGCCTTCCAATATGTCAAAGAATATTCCGCCCTCTGGAAATGCCATAAATGCTTCATTGAGGTAGTTCAGGTATATGGTATCATCCGGATCTTGGATTAGATCCTCTAACTGAGGCGGATAACCCATGCGGCCATAAAAGCCAAGATGGCGTTGCAGTAATTCTCTCGCTGATTCTGAAAGCGATATTCGTGGTGGCCCTCCCGCCTTATCTTGGGCAACTGCTTCCAGCAATGCATCACCAAAAACTATATCATCATCCATGTAATGGTACCCAAATGCTATGCCTCCTCTTACCAAAAATCCCTCCATAGCTAAAGTTAGCTGGAACTCAGAAAAGGTCTGAAATATATGACCAAGTTCATACTCGCCATAGCTATGATCAAGATCCTTTATCGGATATCCAACTACAATATTGTCAGTAAAAATTTTTAATTGGAAATGAGGTTTGTCGTCCCATCCTTTTGAGTTTTTTCTTACCCTTTCATACGCTTTATTTAGCGCATTTCTTAACTGGTAAAGAAATTCATTCCCTTTGCCACTATCTAGTGCTGCTTTGCTTAATTGAGAAAATCCCAATATATCTGCGTAGCAAACAAAAGATGGAACGAGTTCGGGCGGATTTTTGCTATATGGATTGATGGTCATTTTGTTCTGTTCAGTGCTAACTGATAATACTGAAACTTTCCTTTTCCAGCATCTGAATCAGCCGTATCAACGGTAGCCCAATCAGTGAGTTGGGATCGTCGCCTTCCAGTTTTTTAAACAGTGCAATCCCCAGTGCTTCCGATTTAAAGCTGCCTGCGCAGTTGTAAGGCTGTTCTGCCTTCAAATAGTTGTCGATCTGTTCGTCGGTGAGTTGACGGAAGTGTACGTGGAAAGGTTCGACGATGGTCTGTTCGTTTCCCGTTTCGCTGTTGTAGAGGCAGAGGCCTGTGTAGAAGGTGATGCGTTTGCCGGAGGCGTTGCGCAGTTGTTGCATAGCGTTTTCGTGGTTGCCCGGTTTGCCAAGGATTGCTTCGCCGTTTACCGCGACCTGATCGGAGCCGATGATCAAACTGTTCGGATGGCGTGCTGCAACCGCACGCGCTTTCTCGCTGGCGAGGCGTGCGACCAGTTGTTTCGGTGTTTCACCTTCGTGGCGGGATTCGTCGATGTCCGGTGAGTCGGTAACGAATTCCAGGTGGAGTTTTTCCAGCAGGGCCTTGCGGAAGGGGGAGGTGGAGGCGAGTACCAGTGTAGGCATGGTGATATCCGTTTTGATTTCACCGCAAAGACGCAGAATACGCCTTTGCGGTGAATCCGGTTTTATTCGATTTCAATCAACGCTTCGTCAGGGTTAACCCGGTCGCCTTTGGCAACGTGGATCGCTTTGATGGTGCCGGCGATCGGTGCCTGAATTTCGGCTTCCATTTTCATCGCTTCGGTCACCAGCAGCGGGGCACCGGCTTCGACGGTCTGACCTTCTTCCACCAGTACTTCGACCACGCTGGCGGGCATGGAGGTGGTGACGTGTCCCTGTTTGCTGGCACGCGGACGCTGGCTTTCAGACGGTACCGGACGTGAGCCGCCGTTTTTGTCGTGCTCGGTGTAGAGTTCCTGCAGCACTTCGATGCCGACTTCTTCCGGTACACCGTCGACGGTGACGTAGAAGGGACGGCTATGTTGATCTTTGTGGCCGCTACCGGTGACCTTGATGTGGTAGGTGTCGCCGTGCAGGGTGACCTTGAATTCGGTCGGGGTGCCTTCGATCTTGGCGTTTTCGGTCGGGATCGGTTCCAGCGGTTCGGGAACCAGATTGCCGTCGGCGCGGGCCTGCAGATATTCGCGACCCACTTCCGGGAACATGGCGTAGGTCAGCACGTCTTCATCGCTCTTCGCCAGTTCACCGATCTCGGTTTGCAGGCGGTGCATTTCGTCGGGCAGCAGATCCGCAGGGCGTTGGGTGATTACATCTTCGTTGCCGATCGCTTTTTGTCTTACCAGTGCATTGACCTCACCCGGTGCCTGACCGTAACGACCCTGCAGGTAGAACTTCACTTCGTTGGTGATGCTCTGGTAACGGGTGCCGGTGATCACATTCAGTACCGCCTGGGTGCCTACGATCTGCGAGGTAGGGGTCACCAGCGGCGGATAGCCGAGGTCTTCACGAACACGCGGGATCTCTTCCAGCACTTCATTGATACGTTTCAGCGCACCCTGTTCGCGCAGTTGGTTGGCAAGATTGGAGATCATACCGCCCGGTACCTGATTGAGTTGCACGCGGGTATCGACACCGGTGTAGTCGCTCTCGAACTGGTGGTATTTCTTGCGTACTTCGTTGAAGTAGAAACCGACTTCCTGCAGCTTGGCCAGGTCGAGGTCGGTATCGTTATGGGTGCCTTTGAACGCAGCAACGATACTCTCGGTGGCGGGGTGACTGGTACCGCCGGCAAAAGCGGAGATGGCGGTATCTAGGCCGGTGCAGCCGTTATCCACCGCCTTGAGGAAACACATCTCGGAGAGGCCCGAGGTAGCGTGGCTGTGCAGGTGCAGCGGAATGGAGACTGCCTGACTCAGGGCGCGGAACAGTTCTGCTGCCGCGTAAGGGGTAAGCAGGCCAGCCATATCTTTGACCACCACGCTTTCGCAGCCCATCTCTTCGAACTGCTTCGCCATGGTGACGAAGGTTTCGGTGCTGTGGACTGGGCTGATGGTGTAGCTGATGGCGCCCTGGGCGTGTTTGCCCGCGGCCTTGACCGCCTCAATGGAGGTTTCCAGATTACGGATGTCGTTCAACGCGTCGAAGATACGGAATACGTCGATACCGTTGTCTGCGGCCTTCTGTACAAAGGCGCGTACCACGTCATCGGAATAGTGGCGGTAGCCGAGCAGGTTCTGGCCGCGCAGCAGCATCTGCAAACGGGTGTTGGGCAGGGCCTGACGCAGTTGGCGCAGACGTTCCCACGGGTCTTCCTTGAGGAAGCGGATGCAGGAGTCGAAGGTGGCGCCGCCCCAAACTTCCAGCGACCAGTAGCCGATGGCGTCGAGTTTTTCGCAGATCGGCAGCATATCTTCGGTACGCATGCGGGTGGCGATGAGAGACTGGTGGCCATCACGCAGTACGGTTTCTGTAATGTTTACCTTCGGCATTGCTTGTTCCTTTACATTCCCATTGAGGCAGCGATGGCGGCGCCGATCACGGCGGCCAGTTCGCTGGTTGAGCGGCGCAGATGGTACTGCACCAGTTCAGGGTGTTGGTCGACGAAACTGGTATCGAAACGTCCCTTGCGGAATTCCTCGGATTTGAGGATCTCCTTGTAGTACGGGATGGTGGTCTTGATCCCGTTGACGCTGATGTCGTCCAGCGCGCGTGAAGCGCGGGCCAGCAGGCCCTCCCAGGTGGGCGCCCAGACGATCAGTTTGGCACACATGGAGTCGTAGTAGGGCGGGATCTCGTAACCGGTGTAGATCGCCCCATCGGTGCGTACGCCCGGGCCGCCCGGCGCGTAGTAGCGGGTAATGCGGCCAAAGCTGGGGAGGAAGCCGTTCTGCGGGTCCTCAGCGTTGATGCGGAACTCCATGGCGAAACCGCGTGGAGCGAGGTTGCGCCCGGAGATGGAGAGCGGTTCGCCTGCGGCGATGCGGATCTGCTCCTGCACGATATCGACACCGGTGGTCTCCTCGGAGATTGGGTGTTCCACCTGCAGGCGGGTATTCATCTCCATGAAGTAGACGGTGTCGTCGTGGTCGAGCAGGAACTCGACGGTGCCCGCGTTTTCGTAACCGACCGCGGCGGCGGCCTTCACCGCCAGGTTGCCGATGTACTCACGCTGCGGCTGGGTCAGCTGCGGCGAGGGGGCGATTTCAATCAGTTTCTGGTGACGGCGCTGGATGGAACAGTCGCGCTCGTTGAGGTGGATGACGTTGCCGTGGCTGTCGGCCAGCACCTGCACCTCGATATGGCGCGGGTTGTCGATGCACTTCTCCATGAACACTTCGGCGCTGCCGAAGGCCTTGGTCGCCTCGGATATAACCCGCTCGTAGTTCTTGCGCAGCTCGGCCTCGTTCGCGCAGCGGCGGATACCGCGACCGCCACCCCCGGAGGTGGCCTTGAGCATGATCGGATAACCAATCTTGGCTGCCACTTTGACCGCCTCGTTGAGGTCTTTCAAGCTGCCTTCGCTACCTGGGGTAACTGGCACTCCTGCTTCGATCATCGCCGAACGTGCAGCGGTCTTGTCGCCCATGCGGCGAATGACCTCGGAGGAGGGGCCGATGAAACGGATGCCGCGACGCTGGCAGATTGCCGCCAGTTCCGGGCTTTCGGAGAGGAAGCCGTAACCGGGATGCAGCGCATCGCAACCGGTGGCCACCGCCAGGTTCACCAGACGGTGGGCGTTGAGGTAGCCGGTAACGGTCTCCGGTCCGAGGCTGTAGGCTTCATCGGCCTTTTTGACGTGCAATCCATGTCGGTCGGCCTCGGAATAGACCGCCACTGAGCGTATCCCCATCTCGTGGCAGGCGCGTACGATACGCACCGCGATCTCGCCGCGGTTGGCGATGAGAATCTTTTTAATCATTTACCTTGGCCTGTCTTGCTTTTTGAGGTGCGGAACCGTGCTTCTGGGCCCGCAATGAGTCGGTAGGGTGTGTAGCTAAATGCCAAGCAGCCCATTTGTCAAGATAAACCGTTTTCTGACAAGGTTTCTGGGAAACCCCAAAATGTGACGGAACAGCCCGATTTTACTGGAGATTTCTTTGACAGGTAGGGCACTCGCGGGTATGATTGCGCGCCTATGTCTGGGGAGCGCCTGCCTGTTCATATCGATCCTATCCGCATGGCGGAGACGAGGCGTTTGTTTCGGGGCGAGGTGGCGCTGGCAGAGATGCCGCGACTTGCCGAAGCGCTCCAGGACAGTGATGGTAGCGTCACGGTTTCCCTTGAATTCGGTACCGATGCCGAGGGGATTCGGGTGATGCGCGGGCGAATCGAGGCAGATGTCAGTCTGCTCTGCCAGCGCTGCCTGGATACGATGCGTCAGCACATCGACAACGAGTTTGCTCTCGGTCTGGTGCGCAGCGAAACCGAAGCGGACGCATTACCGTCCCATTACGAGCCGTTGTTGCTCGATGGTACACCGCTTTTTTTGCGCGATGTGATTGAGGACGAGATGTTACTTGCCCTGCCCATCGTGCCGCGCCATCCCGCGGATGAGTGCGACGCCCGCCTGGAAAGCGGCGAGGCGGAAACGGAACAGGAAGGCAGTAAGCGGGATAACCCGTTTGCCAGCCTGGCTGGATTGAAGACTGATCGAAAACATTGAACCGAGGTTTTAGACCATGGCTGTACAGCAAAACAAAAAGACCCCATCGAAGCGTGGCATGCGCCGTTCCCACGACGCACTGAAAGCCTCCGCGCTGTCCGTGGAACCGACTACTGGTGAAACTCACCTGCGTCACCACGTCAGCCCCGATGGTTTCTACCGTGGCCGCAAGGTAGTTAACGTCAAGGGCGAATAACCCTTGACGCATTGCGTTGTCGCACATCTACCGGCTCGTGATCCTGTATCACGGGCCGGTATTTCGTTTGGGGGACGAATATGACCGACGTCGTTATCGCCATTGATGCCATGAGCGGCGACAACGGCCCGAATGCTACCGTGCCCGCATCATTGCGTGCACTGAAACAGCATCCGCGGCTGCGCCTGATTCTGGTCGGCGATGAAGCATTATTACAACAAGAACTAAGCCAGCACGGCGGTAAACCTTCTGAAAGGCTGCGCATTCACCACGCTACACAGGTGGTGGCGATGGACGAATTACCGTCTTCGGCACTGCGCGGCAAAAAAGATTCATCCATGCGCGTTGCCATCAATCTGGTGAAAGAGGGCGAGGCCAATGCCTGTGTCAGCGCGGGTAATACCGGCGCGTTGATGGCCACCGGCCGTTTCGTACTCAAAACCCTGGACGGCATCGACCGTCCCGCCATCATCACCGCATTGCCGACCATTAGCGGTCACACCCACGTACTCGATCTGGGTGCCAATATCGATTCCTCCGCCGAGGTGCTCTACCAGTTCGCGCTGATGGGCTCGGTACTGACCAGCGAGGTGGACAACAATCCATCGCCCACCATCGGCCTGCTCAATATCGGTGAGGAGGAGATCAAGGGCAATGAGGTGATTAAGGTTGCCTCGCAGATGTTGCAGACCAGCGACCTCAACTATACCGGTTTCGTCGAAGGCGACGATATCTGGAAGGGCACTACCGATGTGGTGGTGGCCGACGGTTTCCCCGGCAACGTTGCGCTCAAGTCGAGTGAAGGGGTGGCGAAGATGATCAGCCACTTCATGAAGCAGGAATTCAAACGCAATATTTTTACCATGCTGGCCGGTTTGATCGCCTTGCCGGTACTGCGCGCCCTGCGTCGCCGCATCGACCCGCGTGAGTACAACGGTGCCAGTCTGGTCGGACTGCGTGGTATTGTTATAAAGAGTCATGGCAGCGCTGATGCGCACTCATTCGCCACCGCCATCGGGGAAGCGATGTTGGAGGTGGAGAAAAACGTGCCCGAAAAAATCCAGCAGAAGCTGGGCGAACTAATCGAAGCGAGGCAGGCAGTTTGATCTATTCACGTATTCTTGGAACCGGCGGGTATTTGCCGGAGAAGGTTTTGACCAACGCCGAACTGGAGAAGATGGTCGACACTACCGACGCCTGGATCACCGAGCGTACCGGTATTAAGGAACGACATATCGCCGCCGAAGGTGAAAACACCTGCGACCTGGCAGAACAGGCGGCACGCCTTGCCATCGAGATGGCGGGTATCAATAAGGATGATATCGATCTCATCGTTGTTGCCACCACTACCCCCGATCAGGTTTTCCCCAGCACCGCCTGTCTGTTGCAGGATCGCCTGGATAATCATGGTGCCACCGCTTTCGATGTGCAGGCCGTCTGCACCGGCTTTGTTTACGCCCTTGGCGTCGCCGATAAGTTCATCAAGAGCGGAACCCATAAAACCGCGCTGGTGGTCGGTGCTGAAACCATGTCGCGCATTACCGACTGGAATGACCGCGGTACCTGCATCCTCTTCGGTGATGGGGCAGGGGCGGTAGTTATCCAGGCCAGCGATGAGCCGGGTATTCTCTCCACCCACCTGCACGCTGACGGTCAATATAAAGAGTTGCTCAAGGTCGATGCGGGTGTATCCAACGACTTCCGCAAGCTGCAGGATGGCACGGCCTTCATGCAGATGCGCGGTAACGAGGTGTTCAAGGTGGCGGTCAACACCCTTGGCCGCATCGTCGATGAGACCCTGGAGGCCAACAACCTGCAGAAGAGCGACATCGATTGGCTTATCCCTCACCAGGCCAACATCCGCATTATCAATGCCACGGCGAAGAAGCTGAGCATGTCGCTGGATAACGTGGTGGTCACAGTGGATCGTCACGGCAACACCTCCGGCGCTTCGGTGCCGCTGGCCTTCGATGAAGCAGTTCGCGACGGTCGCATCAAACGCGGCGACACCCTGTTGCTGGAAGCCTTTGGTGGCGGCTTCACTTGGGGCTCAGCGCTCATCAAGTTCTAATCGATTTCAGATAGAAGACGCAAATATCACTTCATGTGATTTGTGATGTATTTGCCATAAACTTTTGTAAATAAAGGAGATGTAGCGTGTCTCTTGCACTCGTATTTCCGGGACAGGGTTCCCAGGCAGTAGGTATGTTGGGCGAACTGGCGGCAGCCGAGTCACAGGTCGGAGCGACCTTTGCCGAGGCTTCTGAGGCGCTGGGCTATGACCTGTGGAAAGTGGTTGCGGAAGGTCCGGCCGAGGAGCTGAACCAGACTCATATTACTCAACCCGCCATGCTGAGCGCCGGGATTGCCGTATGGCGCATCTGGCAGGAGAAGGGCGGCGCCACTCCTGCAGTCATGGCTGGTCACAGCCTGGGCGAATACACCGCACTGGTTGCCGCAGGCGCTATCGGTTTTGCCGATGCGGTTGCGCTGGTTGCCGAGCGCGGCAAGCTGATGCAGGCTGCCGTGCCTGCCGGGACCGGCTCGATGGCGGCAATCCTGGGGCTGGATGACGACAAAGTCGTCGATGTCTGCGCCCACGCTGCAGTTGGCGAGGTGGTTTCAGCAGTGAACTTCAACGCCAACGGCCAGGTGGTTATCGCCGGTCATGTTGCTGCGGTTGAACGGGCGGTGGAGCTGGCGAAAGAGGCCGGTGCCAAGCGTGCGGTGATTCTGCCGGTGAGCGTCCCGTCTCACTGCGAACTGATGAAACCCGCTGCGGAGAAGCTGGCGGAGCGTCTGGCCACCATCAATGTTTCTGCGCCGCAGATCCCGGTGATCAACAACGCCGATGTGAGCAAGGCGAGCGACGCCGATGCGATTCGCGATGCCCTGGTGCGCCAGCTCTACAGCCCGGTACGCTGGGTCGAGACGGTTCAGGCAATGGCGGGCGAGGGTGTCGATACCCTGATAGAATGCGGCCCTGGCAAGGTGCTGGTTGGTTTGAACAAGCGCATCGTCAAAGAGATGAGTACGGTCGCGTTGTTTGACCCGGCGGGCTTTGAAGCTGCCCTGGCCTAAACACAGAATTCAGGAGAGAACGATGTCACTGGAAAACGAAGTAGCACTGATTACCGGCGCCAGCCGGGGGATTGGCAAGGCGTGTGCGCTGGCGCTGGGCGCTGCGGGCGCGACCGTTGTCGGTACCGCCACCTCCGATAGCGGTGCCGAGGCGATTAGTGCCTATCTGAAAGAGAACGGTGTAAAGGGTATGGGCGTCAAGCTGGATGTGACCCATCAGGCGGAAGTCGATCAGGTGCTGGACACCATTACCGAGCAGTTCGCCGCACCGGGGATTCTGGTCAACAACGCCGGTATCACCCGCGACAATCTACTGATGCGAATGAAGGACGAGGAGTGGGATGCGATCATGGAGACCAACCTCAAGTCGGTTTTCCGGATGTCCAAGGCCTGCGTCCGTGCCATGACCAAGGCGCGCAAGGGTCGCATTATCAGCATCGCGTCCGTGGTCGGCCTGATGGGTAACGCCGGTCAGACCAACTACGCCTCCGCCAAGGCCGGTATTCTCGGTTTCACCAAGGCGCTGGCCCGTGAGGTAGGTCCCCGTGGTATTACTGTTAATGCCGTGGCCCCTGGCTTTATCGACACCGATATGACCCGCGGTCTGTCTGACGAGCAGAAGCAGATGCTGTTGGGTCAGATCCCGCTGGGCCGCCTGGGCGACCCGGAAGAGATTGCGGCAGCGGTCGCATTTCTTGCATCGCCCCAGGCCGGATACATCACCGGTGAGACCATCAGTGTCAACGGCGGCATGTACATGGGTTGATAAAATCCAGTAAAAACAGTTGGTTAGCTTTGCTGGGTATATGTGTGGCATCTGTCAGCGGTTTTCACTACAATACCGCGGCAGAAAAAAAGATTTCATTATTCTCTTGGGAGGAAACATCCGTCATGAGCAGTGTTGAAGAGCGCGTCAAGAAGATCGTTGTAGAGCAACTTGGTGTGAAGGAAGACGAAGTTACCAATGCAGCTTCCTTTGTCGATGACCTTGGCGCCGATTCGCTCGACACCGTGGAACTGGTTATGGCTCTGGAAGAAGAGTTCGAAACCGAAATCCCCGATGAAGAAGCGGAAAAAATCACCACCGTTCAGCAGGCCATTGACTACGTCAATGCCCATCAGGGTTAATCGCTGATCGTATTGCCGGGGCCGCGACCACATTGGTGGCCGCGGCCCTTTCTATTTGTATGAGATTGATGAAGTGAGAGGGTTGTCCCTTGTCTAAGCGTCGCGTTGTCATTACCGGTATGGGGATGGTTTCCCCCGTGGGTTTGAGTGTTAAAGAATCCTGGGAAAACATTCTGGCGGGCAAAAGCGGTATTGCGCCTATCACCCATTTCGATACCACCGGGTTCTCCACCACCTTTGGCGGTTCGGTGAAGAACTTTGATGTTACCAACTACCTGTCACCCAAAGATGCCAAGAAGATGGACCCGTTCATCCACTACGGCATCGCCGCTTCCATGGAAGCGATTAAGGATTCAGGTCTGGAAGTGACCGAAGCCAATGCCGAACGTATCGGTGTTGCGGTTGGTTCCGGTATCGGTGGTCTGCCAGGTATTGAGAAAGGCCACGAAGCCTTCATGAATGGCGGTGCGCGCAAGATTTCACCGTTCTTCGTACCGAGCAATATCATCAATATGATCTCCGGCCACGTCTCCATTATGTACGGCCTGAAAGGTCCGAACATTGCGCTGGTTACTGCCTGTGCGACCGGTACCCACAGCATCGGCGATGCTGCGCGTCTGATTGAATACGGCGATGCGGATGTGATGATTGCCGGTGGTGCCGAGATGGCGACCTCTCCTTGTGGTTTGGGTGGCTTCGGGGCCGCCCGTGCGCTCTCCACCCGTAACGACGATCCTGAAACTGCCAGCCGTCCTTGGGATGCAGATCGCGACGGTTTCGTCCTCAGCGACGGTGCCGGTGTGATGGTGCTGGAAGAGTACGAACACGCCAAGGCTCGCGGCGCGAAGATCTATGCCGAAGTCATCGGCTACGGCATGAGCGGCGACGCCTACCACATGACCCTGCCTGCGGCGGGTGGCGAAGGTGCAGGTCGCTGCATGAAGAACGCCATGCGCAATGCCGGTATTAACCCGGAGCAGATCAACTACATCAATGCCCATGGTACTTCCACTCCGGCTGGTGACAAGGCGGAGACCGATGCGGCCAAGGGAACCTTTGGTGACCACGCCTATAAGCTGGCGATGAGCTCCACCAAATCGATGACCGGTCACCTGTTGGGTGCGGCTGGAGGCGTAGAGGCGATCTTTACCGCCCTGGCGATTCACGATCAGGTGGCACCCCCGACCATTAACATCATTACCCCGGATCCGGAGTGCGATCTCGACTACGTGGCGAACACCGCACGCGAGATGGAGATCAACTACGCGCTCTCCAACTCCTTCGGTTTCGGCGGTACCAACGCCACCCTGGTGTTGGCGAAATTGCAGTAAGCCGAATGCAGGCAAAAACGACCGGGCCCAGTGCCCGGTCTTTTTTTGTGTAGCGGCAGAAAACAAAACGCTAGAATCACCCTTTACCCAACTGGAATATCTCGACGCGTGATGCTTGTAAACGGACAACCGGGCGATCAAATCGATGCTACCGACCGTGGCTTGTACTACGGCGATGGGCTGTTCGAGACCATCGCTGTGCGTAACGGCAAAACAGAGTTATGGTCGGCGCATATGGTACGCCTGGCAGAAGGGTGTTCGCGTCTGGGTATCGCGCAACCGGATCTGTCACTGCTTGCCGAAGAGGCGGCGCAACTCTGTGCCGACGCTGAGAAAGCGGTTTTGAAAATTATCATCACCCGTGGCTCTGGTGGTCGCGGTTATAGAGCGCCCGAAGCCACACAGCCAACCCGCTTGTTACAGCTTCATCCCTGGCCAGCGATGGCCGATGAGGCGACACCATTCAACCTGCGTCGTTGTCGCACCACACTGGGATCTAATCCGGCACTGGCCGGGATGAAACACCTCAATCGACTGGAGCAGGTGCTGGCACGCAACGAATGGAATGACGAGTCGATTCAGGAAGGGGTGATGACAGACAGTCACGGCAATGTGATCGAAGGCATTTCCAGTAATCTGTTTGCGGTGCGTAACGGTAAACTCATGACTCCCAATCTAAGTCATTCCGGCGTGGCCGGGGTGATGCGTGAAAAGGTGCTGGCGTTGGCGAAGGAACTGGGGATTGCGTCAGAGATCACCACGATTCACTGTGATGAGATGTCGCAAATGGATGAAATATTCATGAGCAACAGTATTCTCGGTATTCGCCCGGTGGCCCGCTACGAGCAGACGGACTATGGCGATAATCCGGTGACTAAAAAACTGATGCAGGCGCTACAAGCGGCGTTGGAGGAAGAGGCGTGAAGGAGCGGCTATTCAAACTGCTGGGCGCGGCCGTGTTGCTGGGAAGTTTTACCCTCGGCTGGGCCTGGATGAGCTACCAGTCCTTTGTCGATGGGCCGATGACTTTGGCGCAACCGGAGCAGTATTTCACGGTGGTTTCAGGTGACAGTGTAGGCAAGATCGCTACATCGCTGCAGCAGCAGGGATTAATCGAGAGCAGTCGGCTGTTTCGCTGGATGGTGAAGTTCAGCGGTGAAGCGCAGCGTATCCAGGCCGGGGAGTATCTGTTGACTGAAGGGATGACTCCGGGACAACTGCTGCAGAACATGGTGCAGGGTAAGGTGCGTCAGTTTTCCCTGACCATGATTGAGGGGCAGACCTTCCGCGAGATGATGCAGCTGATCAATGCCGAGCCTAATCTGAAACACACACTGAACGGGCTGAGCGATGATGAAATTATGGCGCGTATCGGTCATCCCGACGAACACCCTGAAGGGCGCTTCCTTCCGGAGACCTATTATTTTCCCCGTGGCCTGAGTGATGTGGAGTTTCTGAAGCGTGCCTACGATGCATTGAGTCGTGAGCTTGATGAGGCATGGCAGTCACGGGATGTGGGGCTGCCGTTGAAGACACCCTATGAAGCGCTGATTCTGGCGTCGATTGTGGAGAAGGAGACTGGGCTTGCCAGCGAGCGTCCGGCGATTGCCGGGGTATTTATCCGTCGACTGGAAAAACGGATGCGGCTACAGACAGACCCGACCATCATCTATGGTCTGGGTCCCGATTTCGATGGCAACCTGCGGCGTCGGGATCTGAAAACCGATGGCCCCTACAACAGTTACACCCGTCGAGGTCTGCCGCCGACACCGATCGCTATGCCGGGCGCCGATGCGATTCGTGCGGTGATGCACCCTGACGACAGTGATAATCTCTTTTTTGTCGCCAAGGGCGATGGGAGTCACCACTTTTCCGCTACGGTGGAGGAGCACAATCGTGCAGTCACCAAATACCAACGCAGTGGCCGCAAGCGCGAAGGGTATACCTCAGCGCCACAGCAATGATTTGTGCGGTATCAGACCACCATTACCAGCAGCACAATAAACAGTGCGACCAGTGCCAGCGGGATGAGGGCGCCTTTCCAGTCCTCTGCGCTGCCCTTGGGACTCTCTTTCATCATGCGTTTGGCGCTGGGCCAGAGCATGACCAGCATCATCACCAGCAGCATGGCTGAACCGATCTTTAACCACATATCCATTTTTGATGTCTCCTGAAACCAAAAACCCCGCGCAAGGCGGGGTTTCTGGTTTCGTCAGCTCTGCTGTTAGTCGCGGCCAGAGAGGGCGGCAAGCAGGTTCAGCAGGTTGATGAAGATGTTGAAGATGTTCAGGTACAGATTCACTGTCATGAACAGGTAGTTGCCATTGGGCTCGTGGATCATGCGGCTGGTGTCGTAAAGGATGAATCCGCTCATCAGCATGATGACTGCTGCGGAGACCGCCAGTGACAGCGCCGGGATGGCCAGGAAGATGTTGGCCAGTGAGGCGATGATCGCGACAATCAGGCCAGTGATCAGGAAGCCACCCATGAAGCTGAAGTTCTTACGGGTCGTCAGGGCATAGCCTGAGAGGGTCAGGAAGATGACCCCGGTGCCACCCATCGCCATACCAATCAGTTCAGAACCGTTCGCCAGTGCCAGATACATATTGAGGATCGGGCCCAGGGCGAAACCGAACAGGCCTGTGATGGCAAAGACCACACCGATACCCGCAGCAGAGTTAGCTGTGCGTGGTAGGACGAAGAAGGACAGCAACATGGCAACGCCGATGCTAACCAGGTAGGTCATAGGACCCATGCTCATGTACATCGACAGTCCTGCGGTCACTGCACTGAACAGCAGGGTCATGGAAAGCAGGGTGTAGGTATTGCGGATCAGCTTATTGGTCGCCAATACCGCTTCGTTCGAACGGGTTGAAACCGTCTCAAAACTGCTCATCATTCACTCCTCGTGTTGTCATCCTGAGCGTTCAATTATCTGGTGCCAATATGGCATAAATTCAAGTGGATTCAAACCGCAAAGCCCCTGGAACTCGCGCTGGAAAAGGGGGATCAATTCCGGTATCCTTCGCTCTTCCCAAAATGGCCGTTCGGGCTGAAACCTTTGCTGTTTGATGGTTTCACCGGGAAAAAGTTCTGACAATCTGATTCTGGAGAGGTGGCTGAGTGGTCGACCATTTCGTCGGGAACGAAATGGGACATGCGCAGCATGGCCCCGAAGGGGCGGAGTACATGGAGGTACGGAGCAGAGCGGCGGGTACCGTCGCGATCATCGGGAATCAGGGTGATTGAATAAGTACTGACAAATCGAATTTGGAGAGGTGGCTGAGTGGTCGAAAGCGACGGTCTTGAAAACCGTTGAAGGGTGACCTTCCGTGGGTTCGAATCCCACCCTCTCCGCCAAATAAAGCAAAGCGCCCCTTCATGGGGCGTTTTGCTTTATGCGGTAACGAAGGATGAGCGAATGGTTGATGCGCGCCGTCCATGGCGCGCCCCCTACGGGCGCACTGAAGTGCGTCCCATTTTGTTCCTGACAAAATGGTCGACCGAATCGGCCGGGAGCCGATTAGGAACGACGCGGAGTGTCGGCCCGCAGGGCGAGGCGCAGGGACGCGCCGAGTAACCCCCCCTCTCCGCCAAACAAATAAAGGGCTCCTGGTGAGCCCTTTAAGTTTTCTACCTGTTGGCATGCCGCGATATCAACCGCATAATGGCGCCATGGTTGTGAAAACAAAGCACAGAGGCATCTTTATGAGGGCGTTACTTTTGCCGCTGCTGTGCCTTTTGTTTCCCAACGTTGTGGTAGCTCGTCAAGCACCTCCACCGCCAGGGCCCTATATCAGTCTTCACCCATTGCCCGCATTACTCGACCTGCGGGCGAGATCTGTAGCGGATTCGAAGGGCCAGTCGGGGTCACGATATCCACACCAATCACAATTTCATACAAAAAACAGGGTTACTATTCAGGGTTTCGCACCTGAATCTCAGCGGCAATCAGATGCTGAGCCTCAGGGGGCGTGGCAGTGGTAGCCGTCACAGGAGCACGACAGTGAGTTCATATAAAAGCTTCTTCAATCCAACGAACATGCTGGTGGTAGCTGCCTTATTGGCGCTGATCCTGTTTCGTCACTCATTGTTTCCTGAGGCTACTGAGTCAACCGAAGTCAAACAACTGATGGGTAAAGTCGACGCGGTGGTTGACGATATGCAGAAGAGTGATAACGAAGAGAAGTCGCTGTCGACAGATTCCGAACAAGCACCATTGCCGTTGCGTGCCGATGAGATGCTGCAATACGAAACGCCAAAGAATGAAACTATTGAAAAGTCTCAAACGATAGCTGGCGATAAAGATGAGCAGGCGGATGTGGTTGCCGTCTGGCAGTCTGCGCGCCGCGCAGCATGGGATGGTAATAGTGATGCCTCAGTTGAAAACTATCGTGCACTGATTGCATTGCAGCCGGAAAATTACGATGCATACGGCGAGATGGGTAATGTATTGCTGCAAATGGGCGATACCGACGGTGCTGTCGATGCCTACGCGCAGGCCGCACGTTTATTGAGTGAAGCTGGTTATTCACAGGCGGCATCGCATGTTGTGAATATTGTGGCCAAATTGGATCAGAACAGAGCAGTGCAATTGCACGAACACCTTTACGGTGAATCGCTTCCTGCAGATAAGTAAACGGTATTTATTACATAAGTAAAATTCTTTGTAACAATGTTTGATTAAATTCTTGTTTCTTGTACAGTTGGGCTTGTTTCATGGGTGAGGTTTCGATTCGGTCTTTATGATCAATGTCCTGTTGGTAGACGATCATGATCTGGTAAGAACAGGTATCCGGCGTTTGCTGGATGATGTCTCTGGCGTCAAGGTTATTGCCGAAGCAGAGAGTGGTGAGCAGGCGCTGGTGTCGGTGCGTGAAAAACGACCGGATGTGGTGTTGATGGATGTCAGCATGCCCGGGATTGGCGGTCTTGAAACAACGCGCAAACTGAAGCAGTTCGCCCCGGAGCTTCCCATTATTATTCTCACTGTGCACACCGACGATCCTTTTCCCAGTAGCATGTTGAAGGCCGGTGCATCGGGTTATCTGCACAAAAGCTGCAAGATTGACGAGATCGTGCAGGCTATCCAGGATGTACATGTCGGCAAACGCTACATCTGTTCCGCCATTGCGCAAAATCTTGCGTTGGCGCTCTTGCCAGGCCACGAGGCCTCCCCGTTTGAATCCCTCTCGCAACGTGAAATGCAGGTGATGTTGATGTTGGTGCAGGGACAAAAGGTACAGGACATCTCAGAGCAACTTCACCTTAGCCCCAAGACAGTCAGCACCTACCGCTATCGCCTTTTCGATAAACTACGTGTTCGTAACGATGCCGATTTGACTCGACTGGCCATGCGTCATGGTCTGCTTGATAACGGCTGACAGACTACCCTCACTGTTCCGCTCCTGTTAGGCTGATATTCATCAGTACCATCTCTATATATCGATCATGAATGCGGCAAACAGCGAGCCATTTGATAGTAAGGCTTTTCTCAAAAACCTGACTTCTCTTCCTGGTGTCTATCGGATGCTGGATGCGGAAGAACAGGTGATTTACGTCGGCAAGGCAAAAAATCTTAAACGCCGCGTATCGAGCTATTTCAGTAGCAAGGACAAGGGTGCAAAAACCCGTGCCCTGGTTTCTCAAATCCGTGGGATCGAAGTCACGATTACACACACGGAAAATGAGGCGCTAATCCTTGAGAACACGCTGATAAAGGAACATAAGCCTCGCTACAATATTCTGCTGCGTGACGATAAAGGTTATCCCTATATCTACCTCTCCGATGAAGCCTTTCCACGCCTCAGTTTTCACCGAGGTCGTCGCGACAAACCGGGACGTTTCTTCGGCCCGTTTCCCAGCGCATCGGCTGTGCGTGAGAGCCTCAACCTGTTGCAAAAGCTTTTCCCTGTGCGTCAATGCGAAGACAGCTTCTATCGCAGCCGTTCACGCCCCTGCCTGCAATACCAGATCAAACGCTGCAGTGCACCGTGTGTCGATTATGTGACCAGGGAGCAGTATGGCGAGGATGTTCGCCACGCGGTGATGTTCCTGGAGGGGAAGAACAACGCCATTATCGATGAACTGGTTCGGCGGATGGAACAGGCATCCGAATCACTGGCGTTCGAACAGGCGGCTCACTATCGCGATCAGATCGCCAATCTGCGTCGGGTGCAGGAGAAACAATATGTGATGGGTAGCGGCAGTGGCGATCTGGATGTGATCGCTGCGGTAGCGCGTAACGGGGTCGGTTGTGTGCAGGTCTTCTTCATCCGCAACGGCCGTAATCTAGGCAACAAGACCTGGTTTCCGCGTCACACTGCCGACAGCGACGAAAGCGAACTGCTGGCGGCTTTTCTGCCCCAGTATTACCTCGGTGGGGGCTCCCAGGAGCGTCCGATCCCGCCAGAGCTGCTGGTCAACCAGCCTTTGACGGATCGGGAGTTACTGGAAGGTGTCCTTTCAGAACAGGCCGGGCGCAAGGTGGTGATTTCACACCGTCTGCGCGGTGAACGCTCCCGCTGGCTGCAACTGGCCATGACCAATGCCGAGCAGGCGCTGTCGGCCCATCTTACCAACAAGCTCAATATCATGAGCCGCTTTGAGACGTTGCAGGAGGCGCTGCAACTGGATGACCTGCCGCAGCGTATCGAATGTTTCGATATCAGCCATACCATGGGCGAGGCGACGGTCGCCTCCTGCGTGGTGTTTGATGTCAATGGACCGCTGAAGAGCGATTACCGCCGCTACAACATCGAGGGCATCACCCCGGGCGACGACTACGCCGCCATGCACCAGGCGCTCACCCGCCGTTTCAAGCGGCTCAAGGAGGGGGAGGGCAAGTTCCCCGATATCCTGCTCATCGATGGCGGTAAAGGACAGCTGAGTCAGGCAGAGCAGGTACTGGAGGAGTTGCAGGTGATCGGGGTGATCCTGATCGGGGTGGCCAAGGGGCCGACCCGCAAGCCGGGTGTGGAGCAGCTATTATTGTCGGGTCAGGAGCAGCCCATTATACTGCCGCCTGACTCGCCGGCCCGCCACCTGATCCAGCAGGTACGCGATGAGGCACACCGTTTTGCCATCAGTGGACACCGTCAGCGCCGCGCCAAGGCGCGCCGTACTTCGCCACTGGAGGAGGTTCCGGGGCTGGGACCGAAACGGCGCCAGCTGCTGCTGCGCCAGTTTGGCGGTCTGCAGGAGGTTGCCCGAGCCGGGGTCGAAGATTTATCTACCGTAAAAGGTATCAGCCGCCAGTTGGCGCAGGCGATTTACGACGCCTTTCATACCGAATAAGCAATAAGGGCAGAGACGCAGCGTAATGAAATACAGTATTCCCAACACCCTGACACTCCTGCGTATCGCACTGATCCCGGTATTCGTGCTCTGCTACTATCTGCCGTTGCAGAACGCCAACGTGATCGCTACGGTGATATTCGCCCTGGCTGGCTTCACCGACTGGCTGGATGGCTATCTGGCCCGCCGCTGGCAGGTTACTTCCGCCTTTGGCGCTTTTCTCGACCCGGTGGCCGACAAGCTGATGGTGGCGGTCACCCTGGTGCTGATTGTCGACAGCAACCCGACTCCTTATCCGGGGATCTGGCTCGCCTTCCCGGCACTGGTCATCATTGGGCGTGAGATCACCATCTCCGCCCTGCGTGAATGGATGGCGGAAGTCGGTTCCTCTGCCACAGTGGCGGTAAGCATGCTGGGCAAGGTGAAAACCACCGCGCAGATGATGGCGCTAGTGTTGCTGGTCTATAAAAGTCCTATCGGACTCTTTCCCACAGTGGAAGTCGGACTGACGTTACTCTACGTTGCGGCGGTGCTGACACTCTGGTCGATGTTGCTCTATTTGAAAGCTGCCTGGCCGATACTTAACCGGCCCTGACGATTAACTTGTTACAGGCGCTTGACATCAAGATTTCACTCATTACAATGTGCGCTTCTGTGAGGCGGGAATAGCTCAGTTGGTAGAGCACAACCTTGCCAAGGTTGGGGTCGCGAGTTCGAGTCTCGTTTCCCGCTCCAAAATCCCAAAGACCTCGGTTCGGTACCCGACCGAGGTCTTTTTTCTTCCAGGGTGCACGATGGCTAGGTGGCAGAGTGGCTATGCAGCGGATTGCAAATCCGTGTACCTCGGTTCGATTCCGGGCCTGGCCTCCATCTTCTTCCAATACACACAATGATCTGTAAGAATAGCGACCTTCTCACCCTGCCCGGGTGGCGAAATTGGTAGACGCAAGGGACTTAAATATTTGAGCACCCGATGCGGAAACGCTCGGTGTGAATGGAGTCAAACTCGGGGAAACCTCAGCACGTTAAGGTGGTGGCAATCCCGAGCTAAGCCCGAGAGCGATTTTTACTCCTGTATGTAGGAGTTAAAGCGTGGCAGTTGGGGCATAACAGACGCAGGTTTTCCAACCGGTTGTTCTTGTTATTGCCATCAATGTGGTCAAGTTCGAGCGGAATGGATTGCCCATTCCACTTGGTGCGATGACAATTCATACATTGATGTTTGAAAACACCTTCTTTGAGAAGTCTGTTTTTCAGTTTGTATGATTGAATCGCAACCCTGTTTTCAAGGTAATCATTAAGCGACTTTTTGCTCGCCAGTTTTTTACCTTTATTCCAGGCTTGGCCGCTAAAGTGTGCGGTGTTGAGTTGAAAATACTCGATTGCTTTATGCAAAACCGCATAATTTCCGCCATAGGGAGCGACACCAAGACACAGAAGTACCTGGCGAAAGGATGTGGATTTTTTCACTGCATCCCGTAACTGTTCTTCCGTGTACTTGAATAGCTTCATTGCTCAGGGAAAGTGTAGAGACTTGACGGCTCCTGCCTACGTTCTATTAAAAGAATAGGGTAAAGAGAAAGTCCAGACCCCAAATGTGCCATACACGGCACCGCAGCGAAAGCTGTAGTGGGTAAGAAAATCCCTCGGTGGCGACACCGTGCCGGTTCGACCCCGGCCCCGGGCACCAACTCCATTTTTGTAACGGGATCATACCGGATACTTATGTGTAAACCGGCACGGTGACCGTGCGGTTGATGCAGGCCGTCCATGGCCTGCACCCTTCTGGCGCACTACATGCGTCCAACTTTGCGCCAGGCAAAGTTGTCGATCCCGGCCCCGGGCACC
>JBNLAT010000050.1:0-20844 GCA_050302275.1 Thiohalomonadaceae bacterium
GCCTGGCTCAGCACCCGTTACCATCTCCAGGCCGACCTGACCGCCAGTGGCCGCCACACCCTCTCCGAAGCCTCGGTGGCAGTGCTTGAAAAACTCGATGGCCCGGTGACCCTCACCTCCTTCACCCGCGATGACGATGTCACCGGCCTGCGCAAACGTACCCGTGAACTGATCAGCCGCTATCAACGGGTCAAACCGGATATCGTGTTGAACTACATCGATCCGGATCAGCATCCGGACAAGGTGCGGGAACTGGGTATCACTATCGACGGCGAACTGCGGGTCGAGTACGGCGGTCGTGGCGAGAACCTGCAACGCATCGGTGAACCGTCGTTAACCAATGCTATGCAACGACTAATGCGCAGCGGCGAAAGAAAGATCGTCTTCCTCAATGGCCACGGCGAACGCCGTTTCGATGGTCAGGCCAATCATGACCTTGGCGAATGGGGCAAACAGATGATCGCCAAGGGCTTCAAGATGGAAGCCCTTAATCTGACCGCCGATCCCAAAATACCGGACGACACCGCGGTACTGGTGATCGCCAGCCCACAAGCCAAATTGCTTGAAGGTGAGGTCAAACTGATCCAGAGCTATGTGGAAAAGGGCGGAAACCTGCTCTGGCTCAACGATCCGGGCGAAGACGATGGCCTGCAAGCGCTGGCCACACAATTGGGGATCGGTTTTGTCCCCGGCACCCTGGTCGATCCCACCGGCCAGATGCTGGGGATCAAGAACGCTGCCTTCATCGTCGTCGCCGAGTATCCACGCCATCCGGTGACAGAGGAACTCACCACCCTGACCCTGTTCCCTGAGGCGCACGCCATCAACATGGTTGGTGACAACTGGCAGAGCACTCCGCTACTGCGCAGCCTCGGACGTAGCTGGTCCGAAACCGGGCCGATGCAGGGCAGCGTCTCTTTCGATCAGGAGAAGGATATCCCTGGCCCGCTGACCATCGGCATGTTGCTGAGCCGCGATCAGGGCGAAGGCGACAGCAAACACCAGCAACGTGTTGCGGTGATCGGCGATGGTGACTTCCTCGCCAATAGTTTCCTCGGTAATGGCGCCAATCAGGATCTCGGTTCGCGTCTGCTCAACTGGTTGAGCAACGATGACAGCATGATCAAGATCCCACCACGTGCTGCGCCGGATACCAAGCTGGAGATCACGCCGATGCTGTCACTGATGATCGGTGCAGGCTTCCTGCTGATCATTCCCGGCCTGCTGTTGGGTAGTGGCTTTGCTATCTGGTGGAAACGACGTAAACAATAAAACTTCTCACCGTAAAGACGCAAAGGGCGCAGAGAAAAGCACTTTCAGGATATGAAAAAAAATACGCTCATTAATCTGTCACTGTTAGTGATCGTCGGTGTTCTGGTGTTGCTGGCGATTTACGAGCCGGGCATCGAGAAACCTGCCGAAGCACCGCTACTGCTTTCACTCAAGCGTGATGAGGTAAACCATATCCTGATCCAACGTCCCGATCAGGAAGCGGTGGAACTGGCCAAAGGCGATGACGGTCAGTGGCAACTACTGCAACCGATCCAGATCGCCGCCAGTGAATTCCGCATCGAGTCATTACTGCGTATTACCGAGAGTAAAAGCCTTAACCGTTTCGCTGCTGATTCAACCAAGCTGCCAAACTACAAACTCGACAAACCGCAGGCGGTACTCACCCTCAACAACAATATAAAGATCGCTTTCGGCAGTGCTACACCGCTGGACCAACGCCGCTATGTGTTACTCGATAGTCAGGTTCACCTGATCACCGATAACCTTTACTACTTTATGATCAGCGCCTGGCCCACCTTCGTCAGCATGAAGCCGTTGCCCGCGGGAAGTAACATTACCGCACTCGAATTACCAAAACTGAAACTAGCATGGCAGGAAAATCGCTGGCAGCTTGAACCGACACAACAGCTTGATAGCGCGGATAACATCACCAAGCTGCTCGACGCCTGGAAGTTTTCTGCCGCCACCTCGGTCAAAGCCTACGACGGTAGCAAGGGTGACAAGATTACTCTCCAGTTCAAAGACACCGATAAACCGCTGCGATTGTTGCTCACTGCACTCACACCGGATCTGGTACTGGCTCGTCCTGAATTGGGAATCGAATACCACTTCCCGGCAGAGCTGGCAGACAAACTGTTGACCCTGCCGAAGCACGACACTGCAGACAAACCTGCTACCGAAAAAACCG
Source organism: Thiohalomonadaceae bacterium (assembly GCA_050302275.1). Lineage (GTDB taxonomy): Bacteria > Pseudomonadota > Gammaproteobacteria > Thiohalomonadales > Thiohalomonadaceae > JAPHTQ01. The sequence continues at coordinate 2,201 of JBNLAT010000050.1, forward strand.
AATAACGATAGCCCCCACATACCGGTAACGTTAGTGCCTGAATTACCTGAAGTCGAAACTACCCGTCGCGGTATCGAACCGCACAGCAAAAATCGTGTGGTTACCGATGTCGTCGTACGACAGAGCAAACTGCGCTGGCCGGTGCCACGCGGACTGAAACAAAAACTCAGTGGCCACAAAATCGAGAAAGTGGCGCGCCGCGCCAAATACCTGCTGCTCTCCTTTGACCACGGCACCCTGATCCTGCATCTGGGGATGTCCGGTAGCCTGCGCATCATTAAAGCCGATAGCGCTGCGGGTAAACACGATCACTTCGATCTGGTTTTCGATAATGGCAAGGCACTACGCCTGACCGACCCACGTCGCTTCGGTGCAGTACTCTGGACACCCGGCGATCCTGAAACCCACGAATTGTTGCGCACTCTCGGCCCGGAACCGTTGAGCACTGACTTCAATGCCGATTACCTCTACCAACGCTCGCGCGGTCGCAAGGCCACCATCAAGCAGTTCATCATGGACGGCAAGATCGTGGTTGGAGTGGGCAATATCTACGCCAGCGAGTCGCTCTATCTGGCGGGCATCAATCCGAAAACCGCCGCTGGCAAAGTCAGTCGTGAGCGACTGGAACGCCTGGTCGCAGCGATCAAACAGGTGCTAACCGAGGCGATCAAACAGGGTGGCACCACACTGCGCGACTTTGTCGGCGGCGATGGCAAGCCCGGCTATTTTGCCCAGCAACTCAAGGTCTACGGCCGCGAGGGCGAAGCCTGTCCAGGCTGCGGCGGCGCGGTAAAACAGGTTGTGCTGGGGCAACGGGCCAGCTACTACTGCCCCCACTGCCAGAAATAGGTGTGTACTCACTTACAGTATACCCGTTGAAAACACTCATCCCACCAATACCTGCAGCGCGATTGCATTGAAAACGCACTTTTCTGCTAGAATTTAATAGCTAGCAGTCTCCGAATTGGGAGAAATGATATGGACGTAAACAATCAATCTATCGCACAGTCCGGCCTCTCGCCGCTCTACCCTCAGACCCAGCAACAGCTGAAGAGCGAGTCGCGTAACGCTGCCGAGACAGAGAACCCGGTCGAAGACGCGAAAGAGGGTAGCAACGAACAGCCGCAACCGCGCACTGACAATAACAGCCAGCAACAAAGCGGTGGCGTCGACACCTACGCCTGAGCGAGCAGGTAAACGAATAAAAAGGGCAGCGTAAGCTGCCCTTTCTTTTTCCTGAAGGAAAAACAGAACTCCCCCTTAAATTGATTTCTCTAATGACATAAATTAGCCTGAACCTTCCGTTCCAGAACACAGAAAGGATATCCGTGTATGACCCAGGGCACTGCCATCACTCCTTTCTGGAACCGCATCCCGAAATTCTTCCTCTATGGTCTCTACCCCTATCCCTTACTGCTGGCCGCAGGGCTAATGCTTGCCGCATTTTTCTTCGGCGGGCCGCTGTTTAACTTCATTCTTTATGTCGTCGCGATTAAATACTCTGCCGTCGTACTACAACACACAGCAGATGGTGAATTGACACCACCCAAACCCACCTGGGACGTGATTAATGAAAACTACCAACTCCCATTTAAATTATTTTTCGTCTTTGCCGTTTTCAATTTCGGCGTGGGTGTGCTTGTCTCATCGCTAAATGAGTTCCTTGCCCTCAGCGTTATCTTTATCACCTCTTTTCTGCCGCCGGCACTCATCATTGCCATGATGGTGACTGAAGAACTCAGCTATGCCCTGAATCCTGTCAACTGGTTTAGCATCGCCTTCCGTATCGGCTGGCCCTATATGATTATGGTGGTCTTCCTCTTTATGTTCAGTTCCGTTGAGGGAGAGTTCTCCTACTTTGTTGCGCCCTTTCTTCCCGACCCATTAGTCGTACCACTGTGGATAGCTATCAGCACCTACTTCATGATGGTTGGCTTTCATCTCATGGGATATGTGGTGCTGCAATACCACGAAGCGCTGGGTATGCAAGCTCCTGAAGTACTGCATGATGAAGGCGGAGATATACCGCTCAAAAACAGTCAGATCACTTCGCCGTTGCTGGAAAGATTTATTGCCGAAGGAAATGTAGCCGCCGCGGTTGCGGAGATGGCGTCGTTGATGGAAGAACATCCAGAGGATATGGAGTTAAAGCGCCGTATCTACGTCTATCTCAAAAGCAACGGCCAGCTCGATAACCTGTCCCGTTTTGCACCGCACTACTTTAGCCTGCTCTGCCAGGCCAGTCGCTTTGCCGATGCTGCCGCCATCTATCTGGACTGTCAGCAAATGGGACAGCCGTTCCAGCCTGAATCGGCTGCCTGTTACTTACCTGTCATGCAGGAACTACGTCGTCGCAGAGCATCGAAACAGGCGGTGCAGTTAGCCCAGGGATTCCATAAGCGCTTTGCCAACAATCCACACACGCCAGAGGTCTATCTGGAGATGGCAAAAATTCTGAGTGAGGAGTTACAGCGCGACGATCTGGCACAACAGGCTTTGCAATATCTCCTGAAGAATTTCCCTAACCATACTCTACACCCCCAGGTCAGCCAGTACATGGGCCTCCTGGCGCAGTTATCGGGTGCGTCCCCGGCGAGCTAGCCTTCGGCTGGCAACAATTTAACCAGTCGCTCACGCTCCTTCTCACGCCCCTGCTCTTCGAGTAGTCGGATGTAATTTTTCACCAGCAACTCTCGATCCGGACAGGCAACATTCTTCGCGACGATGATATGAACCAGCCGTTCAGCTTCAACACTATCCTTTTGCCGCACAAAACGTTTTGCCAGTGCACAAATCAGTGACGCCCCCATTCGGGTACGCGGTCGTGCCAGGCGCAGGTATTCGTTGAAGGTTTCACGCACCAGCAGATTGGTCGCCACATCGTCATCTTGCAGAGAGAAGATTGCATGGGCCATTGCGTGGTACTCATCGCTGGCCGGATTGATGCGACTGCACTCATAGTAACGAGCCAGAATTTCACGATTTTGCGGATCACGACTGTAGAGTTTGCGCAGTATTGGTAACGCTGACTCGGGATGGAACTCCGCCATCAGGCCACGGACCTTCAGCAGATCCTGAGCATCCTGCTTTTGCTGTTTCTCTGTTTCGATAAACTCCAGGCTGTAACTTGGTAAATAACTTCTGATCAATAACGCCAGTAGTGCGCCACTAATCAGGCCACCGATATGGGCCAGAAAGTTAATGCCACTATTTCCGTACATCAACTGCTGCACTACCTCGTTACCCAACCAGAGCGGTAACAACACCAGCGCGGGCATCGTGACATAGTCAAAATAGACGCCGATAAAATAGAAGAAACGGATTCGGGTCATTCCATAGAGGACGGTATAGGCACCCATCAAACCGGCGATGGCCCCCGAGGCGCCGATTCCTGGCATAAGCGCATTGCCACTAATCAGGATATCGAAAGTCGCTGAACCCAGGCCGGCAAGAAGATAGAGGGCAAGATAACTTTTTCGATCCATGGTCGCTTCCACCAGGAAACCGACCGCCAGCAAAAAGATCATATTGCCGAAGAGGTGGCCAAACCCGGCGTGCAGAAACATATGACTAAACATCGTTATCACTGTCGGTCTGGCTGTACGTAAACCGTATTCGACAAAGGTTATCGACTCATACAACTCGTCAAACTTCTTCCGTTTCTCCTTCCATTGTTCGTAATTGGGATCGTCCAGCGTAATGATTTCGTCATTACGTAATGCATTCATGAAAGCGTAATCGGTCTGCAACCGCATTACCCAATAGGGGAAATCCTTTGCACTCGCACCATAGAGCACACCGGTCAGATCATAACGATCATGTTCTTGTGCATAAGTGAGGGCTGGCTCCAGCTCTATCTCCGCCAACTTCGATTTCTGGTAGTACTCGAGTGCAGCCGTTACCTGCTCATCGTCATCCAGCTGGAAGCTTACAAAGATCAGGACATTGAGCACGATCAGAAACAGCGTCACCAACGGCGGGCGCTTCCAGTTGATCCGGCTGTGGATGGGGATGAGCATCATTGTCGGTTCTCCTTAACCCGCAAGCTACCCGGGTGTCGTCACACCTCTTTTCCGACAATAGTGCCCCATGTCGACCCGATTTTCTATCAGGCTTGCAGTGGTTACGGAGATGGAATGATTTAGTGCTCGATCAGATCACGATAGGCATGCCAGCTGGAGTAAGCCAGCAGAGGAAACACCACGCTCAACCCCAGGAATAACGGGGCGATGGCCAATGCGGTGAAGAGTACGATTAACATCGCCCACAGCAGCATCACACCGGGATTGGTTTTTACCGCCTCGATACTACTTTGCATTGCCGTCACGATGTCGACTTCCGGCCGGTCGATGAGCATGGGCACCGAGACCACCATCAGAACAAAGATTCCCGACATCACAACAAAACCCACAGAACAGAAGATCGCCAACATACCGATATTGTCGATGCGTGTCGCAGCACCTGGTGCGGCATTCATTCCGAAAAGCAGTACACCGGCCACCATCGACAACAGGTACCAGACCAGCATAAAAAATAGCAGCACGCCGCCCGCTGTTAGCACACCGCTACCATTACGCATCCAGCCAAAATGAAGCTGTGCCAGGCCAACGGGTTTACGATGCTCGATGCGACGGCTTAACTCATACAGCCCCACCGCCAATACCGGACCCAGGAAAACCACCGCAGCAAAGACTCCGGCGGCAAGAAAGGGATAGGAACTGGGACGCAACAGGGCAATCACGGCGAGCATGGCCGCAGTAACCAGTAAACCAATCAACAGGCTTACCCCCGGGGCACGGACAAAATCGCGCCAACCGGCGGCCAGCCAGAACCAGGGGCTGTCGCTGTTAACTCGACTAACCGTTGGCGACGGATGTGATGAGGCTGAATGTACGCCCATATGAGTACCCATGACTGAACCTCCGGTACGACTTCCAGTGCCGGACCCGAATAACGGGCAAGGCTCAACTTAACCCTAGCAGCCATAACCGACCATTCAAGTAAGTTATAAACCAGTCCGACCAGCGGCGAGCAGACGCAAAAAAAGCCGGGCAAAGCCCGGCTTTTTTGAGCTAACTAACAGCGGGACTTACTTGGCGTTATCCACCATGTATTGAACCGCGGCCTTCAACTCGTCGTCAGAGCAGTTGCCGCAGGTACCACGTGCAGGCATAACGCCTGTCTGGCCCTGGAAGCCGTTAACAGCATGGGTGACCAGTGTATCCATACCCTGAGCGATACGAGGTGCCCAGGCTGCCTTGTCGGCAAACTTGGGCGCACCGGCAGCGCCGATGGCGTGGCAGGCAAAACAGGTAGTGTCGTAAACCTGCTTGCCGCTACGTGCTGCGGCAGGCGCTGCAGGGGCAGCCGGAGCCGGGGCAGCAGGAGCGGGAGCCGCTTCACTATTCTCCACGGGGGCTGCCGCAGATTCGCTGGGAGCGGCCGCAGTGCTATCAAGGGTGATCGGGGCGCCAGTATTGAGCTGGCCCACCGGGGCGATAAGTTTGTCGATTTCGGCAGCGCTCATGGTTTCTGCGCCGTCGTTGCCGGAACAGCCGGCCAGACCAAGCAGCAGAACCGCGGCAAAGGACGCCATCGCAGCGCGCATACCAGTACGGGTTTCCAGTTTGTCCACAGTGAACTCCTAAATGATTGAGGGGAAATCTGGCGCTTCCCAGACCTTAGACCAATCGGGGCACTCTTTCTGCCGCATGGGGGTTGTTCAAAGGTTTGGTAGCGCGGGAGTGGATAAGTATATCGTTAAGTTCTGCACGGGGTAAATTCCGTGTAAAAGTCCTGTGAATTGTTTTGCAGATTTCCCGCTATAGCGACCCTACTGGCTTGTGGACGCCATCGCCGTTGCCCGGTATCCTTGTGCCCCTCACGCGCCCGTAGTTCAGCTGGATAGAATATCGGTCTCCGACACCGAAGGTCACAGGTTCGAATCCTGTCGGGCGCGCCATATAGATAAGGCCCCTCAGAGAGGGGCCTTATCTATATGGGGAGTTCGTATGATTGATTCGAACCTAGGTTCGACGCAACGGCAGGAGAGCCGTTGCGGACGTCGGCTCTGCCGACGCCCCGCAGGGGCGAGGGCCAGGGATGGCCCGAGTCAGGACTGTCGGGTACTTGCACAAAATTGAATGCCAATCCCTTCGAGCACCATCTCAGTCGTCAGCGCACCCTCCTGTCTCAACCTGTACAGTCGAGTGCTCAATCCCAAAACGCTCCACCAGTATCTGCTTCACCTTCACCAGCACTTCGGCACAGCAGTCGGTGTTTGTCACCGTGACATGCATGGAGAGTAGCGGCCTCTCTGGCGTCAATGACCAGACATGCACATGGTGCACATCAAGCACTTCGTCGATGCTCGACGTAATCGTACGTCGCAACAGCTCTACGTCGACATCTTCCGGGGTCCCTTCAAGCAGGATATGCGCAGACTGCCTGACCACAAACCAGGCACTACGCAGGATCAGCAACGCCACCAGAATGGAGAGCAGTGGATCGATGGGCATCCAGCCGCTCCACAGGATCACCACGGCAGCAACGATGGCAGCCACGGAGCCGAGCAGATCGCCCAGCACATGGACCATGGCACCACGCAGATTGAGATCATGCTGATGGCCGCCGTGAAGGATAAAGAAAACGATGATATTTACCGCCAGGCCAACGGCAGCGACGCCCAGCATCATGCCACCCTGGACCTGTACCGGTTCCGACAGGCGTTGTATCGCCTCGTAGCCAATCCAGACCACCAGCGCGATAAAGGCGAGACCGTTGATCAGGGCCGCTAGAATCTGCAGACGTTGATAGCCATAGGTACGCAGGGCATCCGCGGGTCTTTTGCCGACGTGTGAAGCGCCCCAGGCCAATGCCAGTGAAGCCGCGTCGGTCAGCATGTGGCCCGCATCGGCCAACAGGGCGAGGGAACCGGAGAGGATGCCGCCGATAACCTCGACCAGCATAAAGAGGGTAATTAACAGCAGCGCAAGCAGCAGGCGCGGTTCATTATCCTGGCTATGGGAATGGTGACCACTCATCCGTCTGTGCTTCAGCTAGAAGAGGAGGTATTTACCAGTGAAGATTCAGCGCCGATTTGCTCCATCACGATCCGGTTGCGCCCCTCCTCCTTGGCTCGATAAAGGGCCTGGTCGGTCACCCGGTAAACCTCGGTGGTACGGATATTTTCATCGGGCTGGGTGATCGAAACACCAAAACTGGCGGTGACTACCTGGCCGCTGCCCGGCGCAATTTCGATATTCAGTGCCTCGATATCGCGGCGAATCTTCTCCACGTGTGCCAGCGCCTCTTGCGGGCTGTCGCTGTTGATGATGCCACCGAACTCCTCGCCGCCCAGGCGGAAAGTTTCATCACCGGAACGACGCATACTGTCGTCTAACACCTCAGCGATGCGCCGCAGTACTTCATCACCCATGTCGTGACCGTTGGTATCGTTGTAGCGCTTGAAACGATCGATATCCATGATGAAGAAATAAAACGGACGCTCGTCCCGCCTGGCACGCAGATATTCACTATCGAAACGCTTGTTGAACCAGCGGCGGTTATAGAGACCGGTTAACGCGTCCTCCATCGAGGCACGATGAATCAGGTCGTAGGTTACTTCGCGGTTAAGCTCGTAGTAGTAAATCACGCCGCAGAGGGCTAACGATACGGCGACAAACTCTACCAACATATGTGCGCTGACCTGACTCCCCAGCACCATAAACAGGTGCACCATCAGGATGGTGTAAAAGAACAGGGTCACCTGAAGGCCACGGCGTAACCCGAGCAGGAAGAAGGCGAAAATAGGGGTGAAGACCGACCACATCAGGATGCCGAAGTCCTTGGCCGAGATGAAGATAATAGCCAGGGTCAGCAACATCACATTCAACACCACAAACCAGGAGGTACGCTCCACCTTCTGGTTGTAGCGATAATCGGCGATGGTGATAAAGCCCAGTAGCAGACCGATGACATCGGCCATTCCATTTGCATAAAGATTGGCAACGGTGAAGTTATAGAGGGCGAAAAAGCCGAACACCAGCAGGGTCAGTACCAGATAGGCATTGAACAACCTGACCCGCCAGAAGTCATTGCTACCCCGATCAAAGGGGTTAGGCAAAAGTACGGGGTTTGAAGAGGCCTTTTTCATCTCATATCAAACGCATCATCGCCACAGATGGTTGCAGCATTAGGCGCTCCTGCACTGATTCCGACCATTCTCCTTGGCTTTATACAACGCCGCATCGGCCCGGGCAAATACCTGTTCCGGGTTATCTCCCTCGCGAAATTCGCTCAAACCGCAGGAGATGGTGATTGGTACCGGGTTACCACGGTAGTGAAATTCACACGCTTCCACACTCTGGCGGATATGCTCGGCGACCACGCTGGCCTGCTCCATATCCGTCTCCGGCAGCAACAGCACGAACTCCTCTCCGCCGAAACGGGCGGCAAAATCGGTCTCGCGCACCTTGTCCTGAAACAGACGGGCGATCACCGTCAGCACCTTATCCCCTGCCTGGTGACCATAGTTGTCGTTAATCCGTTTGAAGTTATCGACGTCCCACACCGAGAGCACCAACGGATTTTTGTAGCGCTTCCAACGTGCCACCTCCTGCGCCAGTCGTTCATTGTAGGCAAAGCGATTGGGGATGCCGGTGAGCGGATCGACCATCGCCATATCCCGCTCTTTTTTGATCCGCTGGCGCAGCTTGTCCGACTCTTTCTGCGCACTGTTTAGCTTGCTGGTCAGTTGCTCGACCTGCTGTTCCGCCGTGGCAAGACGCTGCTCCTCGGCGGCACGAAACTCCTGCATGTGATTACGAATGGTCTCAACCCGCTGCTGCACAGCCTGTTTCAGCGAGGTGATATCCTGGGCCATGCTTACCGAGTCTTCGATTCCCTGCACCTGCTCCTTCACCGCACTATCCAGTTCCTTGCCTTCGCTAAACGACTCCCGCTGATTGAGCACATTCTCCTGGAAGGTGCTGTCGATCTCCTGCAGTCGTTCGCTCATCTGTTTGAGGAACGTCTCGATCTCGCTCTTCTCATCCTGCACCTGAGAACGCATTTCACTGATCAGATCGGCGATGGCGCGAATCGCCTGTTCGGTATGCGCATCATCGGCAGCGGCCAGCAGCTCCTTGATCGCCACCACCTTCTCTGCCAGTCGTGCAGGGACATCGATACGTTCGATCAGGCGCAGCAAAATCTCATGCGATGAGAGGTTTTCCGTCGCTACCGGTGTCGGTGCGTTACTCAACACCGGCTTGAGGCTATTGATCAATTCACGCCCCAGCGCATAGAGCTGACTTTCATGGTTGCCGCGCTCGATACGTTGCAACATTAGCTCCCGTCGATCCGCCTGCTCGATCAATCCCTCAACCAGTTCCTGCAGCAGATTCCGTGCAACATTCAACTTATCTTCTTCTGTAGGCGACTCCGCTTTAACGCTCTTCTCTTCGCGGGCTAGCAACTTACCCAACAGACCGCGCTTTTCGCTGCTCTCGCTCACCGGGGGTGGCGCAACCTCGTCCGCTTCGCCTTCGACCCAGCGCAACGCCTCCATGATCAGGTCAACGAATTCCTTGATCAGAGATTGATGATCGCCGCCCTCTGCCTGTAACAATTTTTTCTGTACCGCCTTGGCCCGATGACCCATGCCACGGGGGAATTCGATCCGGCCCAGCGCCTCTTCCAGTAACTCACCGGGGCGCGGCAGACGCTGTACGCGTTTGCGCTGCTCATCAAGTTTGAGGATGGATTGCGAGATAGAATCGAGCAGGTCGCGCAGCTCGCGTTCGTTACTACCTCCGCGCAACAGATTACGCAGTCGTTCCAGTTGCCGATTGAGCACATCGTTACTGGCATCCGCCGCCAGGCTCAGGCGACTGAGTCCGGTACGCAGGATCTGCTCGCTCTCCGCCCAGGCCTTCTCCTTCGCCTCCAGTTCACCGAGGGCATCGTAGTATTTGCTCTTCCAGTTCTGTAGTTCGTCGTCGCTCATTGCCGCTCACACCAGCGTTAGCCCTTCGGGCAACGCGACCTCCATGGCAATCGGAAGATGATCGGAGTGGGCGTGACTCAACACACTGCACTGCATCACTTCAATGGATGGGCTGACCAGAATGTGGTCGATGTTGCGTTCCGGACGCCAACTGGGAAAGGTATGGAACTCCTCTTCCGGTTCGCGCAGACAGGTGTCGCGGAAAAACCTCCGCATCTCGGTACTATCGGGCGGGCAGTTCATATCGCCCATGACGATCACATGGGGATAGGCGCAGACCAGATCGGAAATGTAGGAGAGCTGTCTGGCACGGGCTCGTGGCCCCAGCGCCAGATGCAGCATAATCACCACCAGCGAGTTGTCACCATGACCGTAGCGCACCATCAACGCGCCGCGCCCCGGGATCATCCCCGGTAGTTTGTGTTCACTGATCTCGGTAGGGCGTGTCTTGCTCAACAACCCGTTACCGTGCTGCGCCAGCTTGCCGAGATTACGGTTGGTCTGGTGATACCAGAAAGGAAACTCCGCCTTGTTGGCGAGATACTCGGTCAGGTCGACATAGTTGGTACGGTGACTGCCGGAGTCGAGTTCCTGCAGACCGACCACGTCGTAGCTGCGCAGCACATCGGCGATTCTGTCGAGGGTCTGGAAACGGTGCTTGGCGGGAAACAGATGTTTCCAGCTTTTGGTGATGTAGTGGTGCGGATAGACGCTGTTGATCCCAACCTGGACGTTGTAGCTGAGCAGTCGCAGACGTTGGCCCCCTGCCGGGGACAGCTGTGCATTATCCATTTGAGATTCCGTAAAAAGGTTAGACCGGGCAGATCATCTCACCCAGGGCGGCGGTGAGCTTGAGGTTCTCTCCATAATCGACCGGACAATCAATGACTGTAACGCTATCGCTTTCCAGAGCCTTTCTCAAGGTGGGCAGCAGTTCCGCGGTGCTCTCTACCCGGACCCCGACCGCACCAAAGGACTCGGCCAGTTTAACGAAATCGGGATTGTCGAAATCGACATGGGAAATGCGACCGAACTGGTTCATCTGCTTCCACTTAATCAACCCATAGCCGCTATCGTTCCAGATCAGCACCACGATGGGGGTCTTCAGCCGCACCGCCGTCTCCAGCTCCTGCACATTCATCAGGAAACCCGCGTCGCCGGTCACCGCTACCACTTTACGCTCCGGCAGTGCCAGCTTGGCGGCAATGGCCCCCGGCAGGGCGATACCCATACTGGCGAAACCGTTGGAGATGATGCAGGTATTGGGCACCTCGCAGCGGAACATCCGCGCCATCCACATCTTGTGCGCGCCAACGTCACAGATGGCGATGTCCTCCATATCCATCGCGGTGCGCAGGTCCCAGATAATCTTCTGCGGCTTAACCGGAAAACCGTCATCCTTGCTGCAGGCATTCATCTCTTTCACCAACGCCTCGCGCAGGGAGCGCATGCGATGGCCCTGATGTGGCGTCGCCAGTTCGCCGATACGAAGCAGGGCATGTTTGATGTCACCGACCACCCCGACCTTCACCGTGTAGTAGGCATCCACTTCGGCGGGCATGGTATCGATATGAATGATGATCCGGTCGCGGCTCGGGTGCCACAGATGGGGGTGATACTCCACCAGATCGTAGCCGATGCAGATGATCACATCGGCCCCTTCAAAACCACAGTGGATGAAATCCTTGGCCTGCAAACCGGCGCTACCGAGGGCCAACGGATGTTTGAACGGCATCACCCCCTTGGCCATGAAAGTATTGGCCACCGGGATGTTAAGGCGCTCGGCAAAGTCGACCAGCTGCTGCCACGCCTTAGCACGAATCACCCCGTTACCCGCCAGAATCATCGGCGCATTGGCATTAGAAATCGCCTGCGCCGCCCGTTCGATTTGATCGGTCGCCGGTTCCGGCAGCATCGGATTCTTCACCGGCAGTGGGTGATCGTGCACCTCCATCTCGGCGACATTTTCCGGAAATTCGATAAAGCTGGCGCCGGTCTTTTCCGTCTGCGCCAGTTTGAACGCCTTGCGCACCACTTCCGGGATGGTGTTCGGGGTAAGCAGGCGGGAGGAGTATTTGGTGACCGGCTGGAACATCTGCTCCAGGTCGAGGACCTGATGCGACTCCTTGTGCAATCGATTGGTATCCGCCTGCCCGGCGATGGCGACCACCGGGGCATGGTCCATGTTGGCATCGGCCACGCCGGTGATTAGATTGGTCGCGCCAGGACCGAGGGTAGCAAGACAGACCCCGGCACGTCCGGTGAGGCGGCCATAGACATCGGCCATAAAGGCGGCACCCTGCTCGTGGCGGGTGAGGACGAACTGAATCGACGAGTCGAGCAGTGCATCCATCACGTCGAGATTTTCTTCACCCGGAATGCCAAAGACATATTTAGTCTTTTCGTTTTCCAGGCAACGGACGAACAACTCTGCCGCTTTCATTGATGCCCTCGCTGATCTTCTTTTTTATTTAGTCTAGAAGCCAGGCGGAAATTAGCGAGTGTGCAGCAATGCTGCCGAACTCCAGCGCTGACTTCATCATCAGGAGCGTGCCCTGAGTCTTGCGCCGAAGGCTCAGGGTGCGAAGACACAAAATGTTACTGTTTTGATTCCTGGGCAATCAGCGCATTCATAATACGAGTCATGCGTTCATAACTCCGAGCCAGCTCTGCTTCCAGCCGATACTTGCCGTTGACGATCACCGTCGGCACACCGCTGATACCGTACTGGCGGGTCAGGTCAGCGGCCCGACGTACCTTGGCCTGCACGGCAAAGGATTCGAAGGCGTCGTCGAAGGTCTTGGCATCCACATCGAGTTGCTCGAAGAACTTGCCAATCTCCTCCTTGCTCGCCATACGCTGATGCTTTCGCTGAATCGCTTCGAAGAAGGGTTTATGGAATTTATCCATAATCTCCAGCACCTCGGCGGTATAGAAGGCCTGGGCATGCAGCTTCCAGCGCGGGTTGTTGAAGATCGCCGGGATGCGTACGAACTCGACGTTAGCCGGCTTGTCTTCCTGCCAACCGCCCAGAATGGGTTCGAAATCGTAGCAGTGGGGACAGCCATACCAGAACAGCTCTACCACCTGCACCTTACCGGGGCCAGCAGCGGGAACAGGTGTCGAAAGCTTTACATAGTCCTGGCCGGCAACAAACTCTTCGGCCACGGCGCCACCGCTAAAGCAGAACGCCGTTAACGCGAGCAAAAAGGCCGCACTTAATTTACGCATATTCATCCTCCAGATTTTTATCCAGCCGTCGGGCGGCTGCTTGGTTTTCGCTACTATAACCGATGCTCAGAATACTGCCCACCGCGGACGGCGCCCTTTTATGTAAGGCGCAGGTGGATTATGCTAAGCGCATAACAATTACATGAATGAGGGTCTGACATGGTCGAAGGCAAACACATCAATTTGAATGAATTCCTTAACCAGCAATATCTTTGCGAGGCGATGACCCCGCGCGAGATCCAGACCCTGTTGGAGTTCACCGAAGAGGTTCGGTTCAAAAAAAATGAGATCATCGCCGACATCGGCGAAGTCGGCGAAGCGCTCTACTTCGTAGTCGAAGGCGAGGCCGCCCTGTTCCAGCAATCCGGCAGCGATATGGTCGAAGTCGGCCGCGCCAAGTCCGGCGGTATGATCGGCTCCATGTCCTTTTTCGACAGCCAGCCGCGCTCAGTACGCATTATCGCCATGACCGATAACACCCGCCTGATCCGCCTGAGTAAGGTGATGTATCAGCGTCTGCGCGTTGAGCACCCGTTTATCGCGGTAAACATCCTGGAAGACGCCATTGTCAGCCTGGACCAGCTGTTCCGTCATCTCAGTCAGGACATGGCCGCCTTCTCCCGCTACGTCTACGGCGGCAACCGCTAAGGCCATTAGCGGCAGAGACAAAAAAGCCCCGCAATGCGGGGCTTTTTTTGTGTCCCTTAATTACAACTGGCCGTATGAGTGCAGCCCTGAAAGGAACATATTCACGCCGATAAAGGCAAACAGGGTGACGAACAGACCGACGATGGCCCACCAGGCCAGCGGCGTTCCGCGCCAACCCTTGGTCAGACGCAGGTGCAACCAGGCAGCGTAGTTAAGCCAGACGATCAGCGCCCAGGTCTCCTTCGGGTCCCAGGACCAGTAACCGCCCCAGGCCTCCGCCGCCCACATCGCGCCGAGAACGGTGGCCACGGTAAAGAAGGCGAAACCGAGGGCAATCGCCTTGTACATAATGTCATCGAGCTGATCCAGGCTGGGCAGACGCTTCGCCAAAACCCCTTCCGGCTTTTTCTCCACCAACAGGTAGGCCACACCGAGCATCGCCGCCAGGGCAAAGGCGCCGTAACCGACGAAGTTGGCCGGGACGTGGATCTTCATCCAGTAGCTCTGCAGTGCCGGTACCAGCGGCTGGATCTCATGGGCGCCACGGTCGAAGGTGTACCAGAGCAGGAAGCCCACCGCGCCGCTGATCACGGTCAGGGCAAAGGCGCCCATGGCGCGATTGTCATAGCGGCGCTCGTAGAAGAGATACATCAGCGCGGTAATGATGGCGAAGAGGATGAAGACTTCGTAAAGGTTACTGACCGGAATATGGCCGATATCAGAGCCCATCAGATAGGACTCGCGCCAGCGCACCATCAGGCCAACCAGACCCATGGTGGCACCTGACCAGGTCAGGGCGGTGCCCACCTTACCGCTAAAAGTGGAACCGATGGCCAGGGCAAACCAGTAAGCGATGGTGGCCATAACGAACAGCGCACTCATCCACATTATCGCCGACTGGCTGGAGATGAGGAACTTAAGGAAGAAGTTGCTCTCGCCGCGGGCCAACTCGTCGCCGTACAAACCGACCGAGGCCAGACTGAGCAGCGCCACCACCAGACTCAGGGTACGCATCGGCTTCCAGCTCCAGCCGAAGACCACCAGACCGATGGTGGAGAAGAACAGGATACCCACCTCAAAACTGTCCATCAGTGCGGAATAGGCACTGTAGGTCCAGATGGCAGCGGCGACCACCAGCAGGGCCCAGATCCAGTCGTAAAGACCCAGACGCTTGAGCAGCGAGGGACGGTCAAATTCGTTTTGCATAATGCTCTCTGTTACTGACATTACTCCTCCTCGTCGGACTGTCTCGCCCGATCTAACTATTCTTCAGCAGCCGTGTGATGGCGCAGATCCCGGCGCAGGGAATCGAACTCGTCGTCGAAGGCGCTACGCTCGCGATGGCCGGTGGCGGCAAACAGTACCGCGCTGCCTTCAGCATCCTCACGCACCAGTAACCAGAGACGGCGGTGGTGCAGGTAGAACATGAAGAAGACACCCAGCATCAGCATGACGCAACCAAGATACACGATATTCTGACCGGGCGCCTTGGTTATTTGTAGCCCGGACGCCTCGACCTGTGTGAAGTCCTTAAACTCCATATAGAACGGCGAACCGTAACTGGGCAGCGCCGAAATAGCATTGAGGGCGTCGTCAAAGAAAACCGCATCGGTGTCGTTGATGCCCTGACGGGTATCGACTCCCTCATCACGCAGTTGTTCCAGATAGACGTTACCGAGAATCACCTGAATCAGTTTGACGTAGGAAGAGAGCGCCTCTTCACTCTTGTCCGCAGGCGCCCGTTTACGGGTCTCCTCGGCGATGGCATCCAGCCCTTTGTGAACAAAGACGCTCACCAGATTTTCAATCATTTTGGTGAACTGCTGGTTAACCGGATCACCGACCGGTGCACCCAGATCATTGGTCGCCTGACGCTGTGCCACCTCATGGATGCGATTGCCATCTTTTGCCCGCTCCAGGAAGTGCATAAAGCGGTCAACCTTACCATCGGGATCGGCAGGCACATGCAGGAAACGGTAATCCTCACCGGTAGAGGCACGCATACCGCTGAGGAAGAAGGGCCGACCGTCGAACATCACCGGGCTAAAGTAATTAACGTACTCACGCGCCTCACCGTTGGCGGCACGCAGTTTGAACACCACGCTGGGACCGTAGTTCATATTCTTCTTGCCACTGGGGTCGTTCTCCGGCAGCGGGAAGATGTTGAACATCTTGAAGTCGTCCAGTTCCAGCATATAGTCGTTCTCACCGACCTGTAGTGGGATATCGCCACCAACGGTGCCGTTAAACTCTTCCGCCTTGCCGCCCATATCCGCAAGCGGCCAGGCCAGCAGCTTAATCTTCGAGCCACCATCGGCGAAGCTGGACTGATAGATGGAATAACCCTTGTAGACCAGCGGATGGTTAACCTTAATGGTCGCCTCCAGCGGCTCCTTGCGTTCGTCATCATGGATAATGACCTTACTCTCGAACAGCTTGGGCATTCCGGTGGAATAGTGCTCGATATTGAAATCGACCACCTCTACGGCGAAGGGAAGTTTCTGCACCAGATAACCATCACGCATACCGAGGAAGATAAAGTCCGCCTTCGATCCTTCGGGAATGGAGACGGCACCGCGGAAGGAGCTGCTGTCCGGCGGCAACACGCTTTTTTCCGGCACCAGATTGGCCGGCATGCTGCGGGTTTCGATAGCGATATCACCGCGCCACTCGGCGATGCGCAGCGGCAGATTGCCGTCGATCAAACCACCGAGACAGATCACCACAATCGAGACATGGGAAAGCAGATAACCGAGGCGACCCACCGAGCCCTTCATTGCCGCCAGGGTAGTGTGGCCTTCATGCTGTTTCACCTTTACCCGGTAACCCAGTTTCTGTAGCCGGCCACCCAGAGAGGTAAGGGTCTTTTCCGTCCCTTCCGCTGTGTGCCATTCATCCTTGTGGTGGAAACCGCCCAGCGACTTGGCCTGCACATCGAGGCGGAAGTTGCGCATATCCTTGATGATCGAAGGGGTGTTGCGATAGACACAGACCCCTGTCGAGATCAGCAGAACACCCAGCAGGGCGAGAAACCAGGGCGCACCGTAGATATCGAACAGGCCGAGGGATTTGAACACCTCAAACCAGAACGATCCGAATTTGATCACGTAGTTGGTATAGGGCTCATTCTGTTTCAGCACCGTACCGATCACCGCGGCGATAGAGATCGCCACCAGCATGGTGATCGCCAGATTCATGGAGCCAAGAAACTCCACCAGAACCAGAGAGAAACTGCGTCGTGGACGCGTGGTGTGGGTTGCTTCGTTCAAGAGATTCACCATCTTCGGCATGGCACACTGCGCCACCGAACTCCGCCGTTTGCAATATTAATTACGGCTTCTTATGTACACCTGCGGTGCTTGCCGAGGCAACACCGTAGAACTAGAACGCTAGAGATAATAAAGGGTGGCCTGAGCCACCCTTCATTTATTACAGCAATCTACAACGAAGATTAATGCAGACCGGCGATATACTCTGCTACCGCCGCAATATCGGCATCGCTCATTTTAGCCGCGATGTCGCGCATCATCTTCTGCGGGTCAGTAGTACGGGCACCGGAACGGAAATCGTTCAATGCCTTGGTCACATACATGCTGTGCTGACCGCTGAGAGAGGGGAAACCCGCGCCAGGATTACCGGCACCGGAAGGACCGTGACAGGCCATACAGGCAGAGACACCTTTCGCTGCATCACCACCTTCGTACAGCTTTTTACCAGCCGCCGCCTTCTCCATATCAGCAGGAGCACCAACAACGCGCTTCTGAGTGGAGAAATAGGCCGCCAGATCAGCCGCATCCTGAGCGCTCAAAGGCGCTGCCATGCCGCTCATGGTCGGATCCGTACGCTCGCCCGCCTTGAACTGAGCCAGCTGCTTCTCGATATAAGAAGCGTGCTGTCCAGCCAGCTTGGGAAAGGTCGGGATCATGCTGTTCCCATCCATACCGTGGCAGGCGCCACAGGTCATGGCCTTGGTTTTTCCAGCAGCAGCGTCACCGGCTGCAGACACAACGCCAGTGGCGCCAAACATTACCAGAACGGCAAAAGCTAGTTTCTTCATTGGTTCCCCAGTATTTCAGACACTTTGCAGATTGATGTCTCCGGGCTTAATTACTGAGCCTTGGAGACGAGATACTCAACAGCCGCTTCGATATCTGCGTCAGGCAGATCTGCACGGCCACCTTTGGGCGGCATGACACCTTTGGTGCCTTTGAAACCCTGAACAGCGTGCTGCTTCAGCACGTCCATGCCCTGGGCGATACGCGGTTCCCATGCGGCTTTGTCACCGGTCTTGGGAGCGCCAGCAGCACCAGTAGAATGGCAGGCGAAGCAAACGGTGTTGTAAATGGTCGCGCCGTCGGCGGCGATAGCGCCCTGGGCAGAGATCATCAGAGCAGCACCGGCAGCAGCAATAGCAAACTTCTTCATTTTTCATCTCCTCATCTTGTTGATGATTCGGACCTTCTTATGTAATCAGGTCCTTGTTGGTTTTTTATGTTTTGACCGGAAGACGAGCGTGATACCCTCATGCACACCCCGGACATTAGCCAAGCAGCGTGTCTATATACCAATTTTGGCCCCTCCGGGTCAATCACGGCTGGTTATAGATGTCACGCCACAGGCATAACCAAGTGACCGCAAATACCAGGACAAATTCCACAGACATGCCGCGAAATCCCTTTAAATCCATTGACTTTCTCACCAGTGCCAACGCCCTGCACCAGCTACCGCCGGACAGCGGCGCCGAGGTCGCCTTTGC
>JBNLAT010000051.1:0-20393 GCA_050302275.1 Thiohalomonadaceae bacterium
GTCCCTGCAATGTCTACAACTGGGGGGTTAAAACTGAAGCCGCATCATACAAAAGTTCACTGGGACTTACCATTCAGTGAGCAGTATTCTGGAGTGCACTTCACACCGTTTTTCTTGATATATGTCAGATATTTCTGATTGGTTTTGTAAGAAAAACAGCTTAGTGAACGATCAATCTGCGCATTCACTTTAGCGCGCCAATCAGCAGTTCCAGGATATCGTTCTTGCCTAAACGACTGGCGAGTGTCAGCGCAGTATTACCTTTGCCGTCGGTCTGGTTGGGTGGCACACCGGCATCGAGCAACGCCCTCACCACATTGAGGTGTCCCTTTTGTACCGCCCAGGTTAAAGCGGTGTTGCCGGACTGGTCGCGGATGTCGGCATTGGCGTGGTAGCGCATCAACACTTTAATCGGTTCGACATGGCCTTCCCGTGCAGCCCAGATCAGCGCAGTCCAGCCCAGGGTTCCATCGGCAAGATCGATACTGGCACCATGCTTTAGCAACAACTCGATCATCTGCGGATGGTTGTTGCCGGCGGCGACCATCACGGTGCTGTAGAGTCCCTCGTCCTGATCGTCCGGGTCAGCTCCTTGTTGCAGTAAAAGTTCGGCGATTGCATTGTGGCCATTGGCCGCGGCGCGCAACAGTGGCGTCCACAGGCAGTGATCGCGCAAACTGAGATCGGCACCGTCATCAAGCAGTTCCTGAACCTGCTTCAAATCGCCTGCCTCGGCAGCGAGATTCAACAGGGTTTGGCCCTTTTCGTTACGTTCGTTGGGATCGCTACAGGCGAATAGAGAAAATACAAAAATCAGGACGAAAAGCAGACGGTAATTCATGTCATTCGTTCCCTACAATTGGCTGATAACTTATTAATGCAGTGTAATTAGAAGCCGTCTCAAAATTAGGATTCGTGTTCAGAGACAAGGCGCAGAGCCTGCGAGGAGCACAGTTTACCGGTAGTAAATGAGCACCGCAGCAGGCTTTGCAACACAGTATCTGGGCACGAAGACCATTTTGAGATGGCTTCTAGCGACGGTTTAAACGCAATACCTGTTCGATAGCACGCAGACGGCGGATGATCCGCGCCAGATGCACACGACCGGTAACCGATACGGTTAGATTGAGTGTGGTGTGTTGTCCGTCTCGTTCGTCGAGACTGATGTTATCGATATTGGCCTGAGTTTCGGCAACTGCCGCGGCAACGGTGGCCAACACGCCGCGCCGATTTTGAACTTCAATTCGCAGGTCGACCGGGAACTCTCCTTCGACGCCGTCGGACCACTGTACGTCGATCCACTTCTCCGGGTATTTGCGGAATTCCGCCAGGTTTTTACAACTGTGTGCGTGAATCACTATACCGCGCCCTGCAGTGAGCAGGCCGACAATACGATCGCCCGGGATCGGGCGACAACACTTGGCGAAACTGACCACGGTCCCTTCCGTGCCTTTAATCGCCAGCGGTCGACTGCCCTTACCCTCTTCCTTGTCGCTCGTAATCTCACCATCGGCGAGCGCCCTCGCGACCAGCGGCGCCATGCGATTACCCAGACCGATCTGTGCCAGCAGAATCTCTTCGCTCTCTACCCCATACTCATTCAGCAGGTCCTGCATCTGCTGCGGATCGACTTGATCCAGTTTGAGATGAATATCGGCCAGAGCACGATTAAGCAGACGTCGTCCGAGATCGATCGACTCCTCGCGCTGCATGTTCTTCAGGTAGTTACGAATGGTACTGCGCGCCTTGCCGGTAACAACGAAGTTCAACCAGGTGGGATTGGGCTTGGCACCGGGGGAAGTGATGATCTCCACCGTCTGACCGTTATGCAGCTCGGTGTGTAGCGGCGCCAGTCGGCGATTGACCTTGGCGGCGACGCAGCTGTTGCCGACATCGGTATGTACCGCATAGGCGAAGTCGACCGCGGTGGCTCCACGCGGCAATTCCATAATGTCGCCGGTGGGAGTGAAGACGTAGGCCTCGTCGGGGAAGAGATCGACCTTAACGCTCTCCAGAAACTCCTGCGAATCGCCCGCCTGCTGTTGCAACTCCAGCAGATTTTTCAGCCACTCGCGGGCGCGCACATGGGCGATGCTGGAGGAGTCGCTACCGGTTTTGTAGAGCCAGTGGGAGGCGATGCCCGATTCAGAGACGGTGTCCATATCGGCGGTGCGGATCTGTACCTCAATGGGAAAACCGTACGGGGTCAGCAAACCGGTGTGCAACGACTGATAGCCGTTGGCCTTGGGGATAGCGATGTAGTCCTTGAACTTGCCCGGTAGCGGGCGATAAAGATTGTGGATCGCACCCAGCACCCGATAGCAGGTGTCTACCTTGTCGACCACGATGCGAAAAGCAAACACATCCATCACATCGGAGAAGGAGAGGTTCTTGTTACGCATCTTGAGATAGATGCTGTAGAGGTGCTTCTCGCGACCGGTAACTTCGCCGAGCAATCCTTCCTGACGTAGTCGCTCCTCAATAGAGCTCTGGATCTTCTGTACCACCTCGCGACGATTGCCCCGCGCCTTTCGGACAACTTCGGCAAGCACCCGCGCACGTAGCGGATAGTAGGCGGCAAAGCCGAGATCCTCCAGCTCCAGACGGATGCGGTTCAGACCGAGACGGGTGGCGATGGGGACGTAGATATCGAGGGTTTCGCGGGCGATACGGCGTTTCTTGTCGGGACGCATCACGCCGAGGGTACGCATGTTGTGCAGACGGTCGGCCAGCTTGATCAGGATGACGCGAATATCCTGCACCATCGCCAGCATCATCTTGCGGAAGTTCTCCGCCTGGGCCTCGGCCTTGCTCTCGAATTCGATGTGGGTCAGCTTGCTGACGCCATCGACCAGTTCGGCGATCTCTTCACCAAACTGACTCACCAACTGCTCCTTGGCAGTGGGGGTATCTTCGATAACGTCGTGGAGGATGGCGGCGGCGATGGTCTGGTGATCCAGACGCATCTCGGCAAGGATGCGCGCTACCGCAAGGGGATGATAGATGTAAGGTTCGCCGCTGAGGCGGCGCTGGCCCTCGTGGGCCTCGGCACCGAACAGGTAGGCTTCGTAGACCGCCTTAACCTGTTCCGGTTCGAGGTACTCCTCAAGCAGGGCACAAAGATCACTGATCAGGAACACATCCTGATCGGAGGGGGTGACGTTTTCTGCTTGAGTGGCCACCGGAATCAGGTGGTTTCGTCGCGAACCTCGGCCTCGGTGATCATGGACGGGGCGGTGTCCTCGGCGATGGGGGCCTCTTCCAGAATATCGCGGGTAACGAAGCCATCGGCGATCTCGCGCAGGGCCAGAACGGTCGGCTTGTCGTTATCCAGTGACACCTGTGCTTCGCTGCCGTTGGCGATCTGGCGGGCGCGCTTGGTGGCAACCAGCACCAGCTGGAAGCGGTTGTCTACATTGTCCAGGCAATCTTCTACAGTGACTCGCGCCATGGTTTACTCCGGTTATGCATATACGTGGCAGGACCGCGTATTCTACGTCAAACCGCGTAGAGGTCAAAGGCCCGTGCGACAGGCCCCTTAGGCCAGCAGTGCGTCCAGTCTGGACTGGTTGCTAACGATCTGCGCCGCACTGCGCAGACGCCGCGCCAGCACAATCGTACGCAGCTCCGCCAGGGCGGTATCGAAATCGTCGTTAAACACCAGATAGTCGAACTCGGCGTAGTGACCCATCTCGGTCACCGCTTCACCGAGACGGCGGGCGATCACCTCATCGGCATCGGTGCCACGACCGCGGAGGCGTCGCTCCAGCTCTTCCCGCGACGGCGGCAGAATGAAGACACTCACGGCCTCGGGGATCTGCTGGCGCACCTGTGCCGCCCCCTGCCAGTCGATCTCCAGGATCACGTCGACACCCTGAGCCATCATCTCCAGCACCGCGCTACGCGAGGTGCCATAGAAGTTGCCGAAGACCTCGGCATGCTCAAGGAAATCGCCGCTGTCGATCTTGGCCTTGAAGCTCTCCACCTCGGTAAAGTGGTAATCCTTGCCGTGGATCTCACCCGGGCGCATCGGTCGGGTGGTGTGGGAAACCGAAACCTGAATCGCCTCGGTACTCTCCAGCAACGCCTTCACCAGGCTGGTCTTACCCGCGCCCGAAGGGGCGGAAATGATATAGAGGGTACCCTGCCCCTTGTCGCTCATGCGTAACTCCCGAAAAGCGGTTATTCGATGTTCTGGATCTGCTCGCGCATCTGCTCGATCAACACCTTCAGCTCTACCGAGGCCTTAGTGGTTTCGCTGTCGGCGGACTTGGAACCGAGGGTGTTGGCCTCACGGTTCAGTTCCTGCATCAGGAAATCGAGGCGGCGGCCCACCGGCTCCTTGTTTTTCAGCACCCGACGCACCTCGGCAACATGGGTGGCGAGACGATCCATCTCTTCGTCCACGTCGAGTCGCTGCATCGACATCACCATCTCCTGCTCCAGTCGCGCAGGGTCGAGCTCCTGTTTCAGCTCGGCGAGACGATCTTCCAGCCGCTGACGCAGGTTGGCCAGCACCTCGGGTAGTCGTTTACGTACCTGGGCAACCACCTCTTCGATAGCGTCGCAGCGCTGCAGGATGATCGCCTCTAGCTTCTCCCCTTCACGCTCGCGGTTGTCGATCATCTCAGCCAGTGCCTGATCGAGCAGCTCCAGCAGTGCGGCCTGCAACTGCTCCTCGTCGACCCCGGCACTCTCCAGCACCCCGGGCCAACGCAGCACTTCCAGCGAATTAACCGGCGCGGCGTTGTAGAGGATGTTGTCGATTTCACGGCTGGCGTGGGCGATCTGTTTAACCAGTTCGAGGTTAACCTGCATCCCCTCGGCACTGCTCTGCGGCGCCTGGTAACGGACATTGCAGTCGACCTTACCCCGACCGAGCTTTTGCGCGATGTGCTCACGCAACTTGGTTTCCAGCACCCGCAGCTCTTCCGGCAGGCGCGGACTGACTTCCAGATAGCGGTGGTTCACCGAACGCAACTCCAGTTGCAGCGCCCCCCAGTCGCCCTGGTTCTCCCTGCGGGCAAATGCTGTCATGCTGCGAATCATGGATACTCCTGTGAACGTTTTGGTAGACTCGCGGTAATGGTAAACGATGCGCCGGGCAGAAACACCTCGAAGGCGATAACAGGCAAGAATGAATGGCTGACGAACATG
Source organism: Thiohalomonadaceae bacterium (assembly GCA_050302275.1). Classification (GTDB taxonomy): domain Bacteria; phylum Pseudomonadota; class Gammaproteobacteria; order Thiohalomonadales; family Thiohalomonadaceae; genus JAPHTQ01. The sequence continues at coordinate 5,158 of JBNLAT010000051.1, forward strand.
CCCTGCGGGTAAACACCCGGCTGGAAAATTACATTATCGACCGACAGCTCGGCGGCGGCGGCTTCAGCCTCGTCTATCTGGCGGAAGACGTCGATACCGGCGAGCAGGTGGCGATCAAGGAATACATGCCGCGCAAGCTGGCCTACCGCGGTAGCGACGGCTGTACCATTCACACCATCGACGATGCCTCTGCCGAGCAGTTCTCCCACGGTCGGCGTATGTTCTTCCAGGAGGCCAACGCCCTCGCCGCGATCAAGCATCCCAACATCATTAACGTGGTGAACTTCTTCCGCGCCAACGACACCGTCTACATGGTGATGGAGTTCGTTAAGGGGATAAATCTGCAGGGTTACATTAAGCGCCACAACGGCGGCCTTAGTGAAAGATTCCTCTACCACGTCTTCCTGCCGCTGCTCGACGGCCTCAAGCTACTGCATAGCAAGGGCCTGCTGCACATGGACATCAAACCGGGCAATATCCACCTGCGCCCCGGAGGCAGCCCGGTACTGCTCGACTTCGGCGCGGTGCACCAGATGCAGACCAGCCGCAAGTACCAGCCCGGTCAGGTACTGACCCTCGGCTTTTCCCCCATCGAACAGTCGATGTCCGGCGGCTACGTCGGCCCCTGGACCGATATCTACGCCATCGGCGCCACCATGCGCGCCTGCCTCGATGGCCATGCCCCGCCACCCGCCGAAGAGCGCCGGATGCAGGACGAGATGAAGCCCGCCACCGAGGCGTTTAAAAAAGGCTATTCGAAGAAATTGCTGCGCGCCATCGACTGGGCGATGGAGATCGATCCGATGTACCGCCCGCAGAGTATCGATGAACTGCTCGGTGCCCTCAACGACGGTAGCGGCCCGCCGAAAGGCGATGGACGCAGCAGCCAGAGTGACGACTCCGTCCTTAGCCGTATCGCCAGCAGCCTCTCATGGATCAAGGGAGGCTCCTGATGCAATACGAGATCGGACAGGCCAATCGCCTGGGTAACCGCAGCAGCAATCAGGATCGCTTCGACGCCATAGAGACCGAGGAAGGCATCCTGCTGGTACTGGGCGACGGCATGGGTGGACAGGCCTACGGAGAAGTGGCGGCGGAGATCCTGGTGCACACCGCACGCGAGATCTTCCTGCGTGAACCACGGCCCATTATCAAAATACGCGAGTTCCTCACCCAGGTGGTGCAAACGGCACACCGACGCATCGTCGAGTTCGGCGAGCAGCAGACGCCACCGGCGACACCGGGCACCACCGCGGTGCTCTGTCTGATCCAGGCAGGGGAAGCCTGCTGGGCCCATGTCGGCGATAGCCGACTCTACGTCTATCAGGGCGGTCTGCCACTCTACCGCACTACCGATCACTCCTATGTGGAGCATCTATTCCAGCGAGGTGAGATCAGCCGCTGGGAGCAGGAGAGTCATCCGCAGCGCAATCAGATCACCCAGTGTCTCGGCTGTCGTCGCGAAGAGCCCAAAATCAGCCTCAGTAATCGCGTCACCCTGAAACAGAACGACATCGTCCTGCTCTGCTCCGACGGGCTTTGGGGGCCACTCGATGATGCCCAACTGGGTACGCTGCTGGAGCAGCGCGAAACCCTCGACGAGGCACTGAACGAACTGGCGGAACGGGCCGAACAGGCGAGCTATCCGCAGAGCGACAACATCAGTGTGCTGGCGCTACGCTTTATCGCCTCCGAGGGTGAGCAACCGATCCCCAGGGCTGGGGAGCGCCCACATCCAGTCACTGGACGCAAGGACAGTCTGGAAGATGCCATTGCGCAGATCGAAGAGGTGATCCGCGAATACGAAGGTGAAATAGACAAGTAGAAAAAGTTAGTTGTTACCGGATTCACCGTCCCGATAGAAACAGTAGCGACCACGACCGTTCTCTTTCGCCGCATACATCGCCACATCGGCACACTTGATTAAAGACTCCACCGTTTCCGCATCGTTGGGGCAGACACTGATACCGATGCTGGCACTGATTCGACACTCCATTCCATTGAACTCCAGCGGTTGCGAGACCGCCTCGATCAACTTGCGTGAAACCACCGCCGCCTCTTCCGCATCCTTGAGCCCGGTCAACAGAATCACAAACTCATCGCCACCAAAACGCGCCACCGTGTCGGAGCCGCGTACGGTATCCTGCAAGCGCCGTGCAGTGTCACGCAATACTGAATCGCCCGCAATGTGTCCCATGGAATCGTTAACTGGTTTAAAACCATCCAGATCGAGAAACAGGATCGCCGTTTTACTCTGACTGCGTCGCGCACTAACCAACGCCTGAGCCGCACGATCGAGAAACAGGTTGCGGTTGATCAGACCAGTCAGTGGATCGGAGTTGGCCAGTTCACGTAGACGCGCCTCGGTACTTTTCTGCTCCGACAGCAACGAGAAAATACCGATGTAATTGGATAGCTCGCCGTTACGATCCGTCACCGCGGTGATCGATACCCACTCGGGATAGAGCTCGCCGTTTTTATGCCGGTTCCACAGCTCCCCTTCCCAATGACCTCGCTCTTCCAGGGCGAACCACATATCGGCAAAAAATGCCTCGCCGTGACGTTCGGAAGAGAGAATGGAAGGGTCTTTGCCAAGCACCTCTTCCGCGGTGTAACCAGTCAGTTCGGTAAAGGCGTTATTGATCGAAACAATGCGATTCTCACGGTCGGTAATCATGATGCCGTTGGTAGCATTTTCCATTACTGTGGCATGCAACGAGAGTCGATCCAGCAGGTTATTCTTTTCCAGTGCGACACGCGCACTGCGCCAGCTAAGTAACGCCAGCACGGTAAGCGATAACAGTAATAGCAGTGTGTAGTGCGAGTAGTGTTCGTAATTGATTGCACTGATGATATTGAGAGGAGAGCGGGTCACCACAATCCAGCGATTGTTATTAAACGGCAGCGGTTTTTCCTGTAGCTGCGGGAAGAGGGCATCGCCCGTTCCGGTCTTTCTGCTCACCTCCAGCACATCGAAGGAGGCGAAAGTGAAGAGCCCTTCGTCGGTTTCGATATTCCCCTGCGTGTGTGTTGCTATCTCACGCCATGCACGTGGATAGCTGTTAGAAAAGCGTTCATCCTGATCGAACATAAAGCCCCACGCAGATTCCCCTCGGGAGGAGTAGAACCAGAAACCCTGCGCATTGAGCAGTGCCAGATCTGTATTCGGTGCAGCCAGCGTATCGGCAAAATTATCCAGCATAATCGAGGCCTGATAGTTAAGGATTAACAGACCGTTGGTTTTGCCATCCTTTCCCCTGGTGGGTGTCGCAAAGCGCAACATCGGTCGATACGGCACCTCGATTCGGCCGTGTTCCATATTGAGATCCAGCGGCGAAACATAAATCGTACCCGGTGGTAAAACGATGGCCTCCTTGAAGTAGTAACGATCCGATTTATCCTGCAGATCCTGCGACGGCACAATATGCGTCTTGCCATCGCGGTAATCGATGCGCAACCGTTCCATACCGTCGAAATCAAGCCAACGTATTTGATCATAACGCGCCATACGCCGGGCAAAAGCAGCGATGTCCTGCTGGGTATCCGCAACATCTCGCTGATTGATAAAACGACGCAGTGTGTCGCCCTCTGCAAGATAGAGCAGCGAACGGACGATGCCGGTGATATCCCGTTGCAACGATTGCAGTGACATCTGTAACTGCCGCTGCCGTTCTGTCTGCAACAGTTTCTTTTCGTAGAGGATATCAACGGTAAAATTGAGAACGATGATCAGACAGAAAAAGCTGATCAACGGAATAAATGTCCGTAAAAAACCGGGCATTGTCTCCCTCAATTTAGCCCATCGTTCGCTGCCGTTTTTCTTCATTTTTATCAGGGTAAGCTGTGGCTCAACACTGGAATTTTTTATGCAATACAGAACTTATTGTAGCCATTCTGCATGATTCGTTGTGGTGGACAAACCAAACGAGCGCGCTTTTACCTCTAAATTGGTAGCGCGAGAAAAATGGTTACAGAAGCTGATTAATGATGCGGAAAACAGGGCGAGAGGAACGGTACGGGAGTTAACCGTGCTCCAATTTGGCATAGGCCAGTACCAGCCACTTACTGCCCGCCTCGTCGAAATTGACCTGCACCCGAGCCTGCGCGCCGCTGCCTTCATATTGCAACACTGTGCCCAGGCCGAATTTGGGGTGCTGCACCAAGCTGCCGACAGCAAACTCCATCTCATCCTCGGCACGGCTCTGACGACGAAATACCGGGGTCGAAACCCGACCACCCAGGCGCACCTCTTCGAGGTATTCGGCGGGGACCTCGCTGATAAAACGTGAGGGGCGGGTATAACGCTCTTCACCGTAAAGCCTGCGCACCTCGGCATAGGTGAGATAGAGCTGGCGCATAGCGCGGGTCATACCGACGTAGGCAAGGCGACGCTCCTCCTCCATGCGTCCCGGCTCCTCGCTGGATAACTGGTGGGGGAACAATCCCTCTTCCATACCCGCCAGAAAGACCAGCGGAAACTCCAGGCCCTTGGCCGAGTGCAGGGTCATCATCTGCACCGCATCTTCATGAGCGCCCGCCTGGGTATCGCCCGCCTCCAATGAAGCATGAGCAAGGAAGGCGGAGAGATCATCCAGCGGCGCTATCTCTTCACCACTCGCCTCATCGGGTAGCAGCTCTTCATACTCGAACTCACGCGCGGCAGAGACCAGTTCCTCCAGGTTCTCCACCCGGGCACGCCCTTTTTCTCCCTTCTCTTTTTCGAAGAACGGAATTAACCCGCTATGGGCCACCACATGTTCCACCTGCTGATCCAGCGGCTGCTCTGCTGTCTCCACACCGAGTCTGTCGACCAGTTGCAGAAAACCGGCCAGGGCATTGCAGGCACGGGCAGGTAGCGCCTGACTGGCAACAATCTCTTCTGCTGCCTGCCATAGGGGAATCGATTTATCCCGTGCCCGTTCCCGCACCGCTTCGACGGTGCGTGCGCCGATACCGCGGGTTGGCGTATTCACTACCCGTTCGAAGGCAGGATCGTCGCGGCGATTGTTGAGCAGACGTAGATAGGCCAGCGCATCCTTGATCTCGGCACGCTCGAAGAAGCGCAGACCGCCATAGATACGGTACGGAATCGAGGCCTGCATTAACGCCTCTTCCAGTACCCGCGACTGAGCGTTGGAACGATAGAGGATGGCGACGGAACGGCGTGGATTGCCGTGAGCGGACCAGTCGCCGATCCGTTCGGCGATAAAGTGCGCTTCGTCTAACTCATTAAACGCCGCATAGAGGCGGATCGATTCACCTGCTTCCCCTTCGGTCCACAGCTCCTTACCGAGACGATCAGTGTTGTGGGCGATCAGAGCATTGGCTGCCTTGAGGATGGTTGCGGTGGAACGGTAGTTCTGTTCCAGACGGATCAGTTCCACATTGGCGAAATCGTTCTGGTATTGATGGATATTCTCCACCCGTGCGCCACGCCAGCCGTAGATCGATTGGTCATCGTCACCGACGGCAAAGACCTGCCCCGTCTCACCGGCCAGGAGTCTCAACCATGCGTACTGAATTGCGTTGGTGTCCTGAAACTCGTCTACCAAAATGTGACGAAAACGTTTGCGATAGTTGGCCAACAGCTCAGGATGATTGAGCCACAACTCGTGGGCACGCAGCAGCAGCTCGGCAAAATCGACCACGCCGTTACGTTCACACGCCTCCTCATAGGCGCGGTAGAGTCGCAGCATCTGCTCCTCGTGGAAATCACCGCAGGGATCGATATGTTGCGGGCGCAACCCTTCATCCTTCTTGCCGTTGATGTACCACTGAATCTGTCGCGGCGGCCACTGGTTTTCGTCGAGGCTGAACTCACGCAGAATGCGTTTGATCAGGCGGTACTGATCATCGCTGTCGAGAATGGAGAATGCCTGGGGCAGACCCGCCTCCTGCCAGTGCGCCCGCAACAGACGGTGGGCAATACCGTGGAAGGTACCGACCCACATACCCGAAGCGGGCATCTGTAACAGATGCTCGATCCGCCCGCGCATCTCGTTGGCTGCCTTGTTGGTAAAGGTCACCGCCAGCACCCCATAGGCGGAGGCCTCGCCGGTGCGGATCAGAAAGGCGATACGATGGGTCAGGACACGGGTCTTGCCGCTCCCGGCGCCAGCGAGGATCAGTAGATTACCGGGAGGGGCGCAAACAGCGGCGCGTTGGGCTTCGTTAAGGTCGTCGAGCAGATCAGAAATATCCATGTACCCATTCTACCAGAGTCGTGCAGTGGGCCGTGTTCTACTTGTGTGCCTTCAGATAATCGAGAAATGCCTGCCGCGGCAGTGCCTCGCTGAAATGAAATCCCTGTAGCTGGTCGCAGCCCAAACCCTGCAGGAAGACATATTGCTCCTGGGTCTCGACACCTTCCGCCACCACTTCCAGATTAAGGCTATGGGCCATCGCGACGATCGCCTCCACCAGCGCCACATCATCTTTGTCACCCGGCAATTCTGAAATAAAGGCCCGATCAATCTTCAGCACATCAATGGGGAACTGTTTGAGATAGCTGAGGGATGAATAACCGGTACCGAAATCGTCCACCGCCAGCATCACGCCCATCGACTTCACTTCATTCAGGATCGCCATCACCGTCTCTGTGCTCTCCATCATCACTCGCTCAGTGATCTCAAGAGTGATGCTCTCCGGAGCGATCTGAGTTTCAGCCAACGCCTCCTGTAGCATGATGTGGCACTGCTCGTTGCGACACTGCAGACTGGAGATATTAATCGCGATATAAAACTTGCGCCGCACCGATTTCTGAAACTCTACCGTATCTTTACACGCCTGCAGCAACACCCAGCGCTCAATGGGAATGATGATACCGATCTCCTCGGCCAGCGGCACAAACTCTTCTGGCGAAATAGCTCCTAGCTCGGGATGCGTCCAGCGTAACAATGCCTCGGCACCGATCACCTTGCCCTTAATGTTATGCACCGGCTGATAATGCAGTGACAACTCATTGTTCTGCATCGCACGACGCAGATCGGTTTCCAGCATCAGGCGTCGTTGTGCCGCTTCATTCATCGCCTGAGTGAAATAACGGAAAACATTACGACCCGCAGACTTGGCGGTATACATCGCCGCATCGGCATTACTCAACAACTGTTCGATACTGTTGGCGTCGCCTGGATAAAGCGTGACACCGATACTTCCTGAGACAAAGGCTTCACGGCCTTCGAGACTGTACGGTTCGCTCAATTTATGCAGTAGCTTTTCCGCAATACGATCAATCTCACTGTTACTGTTGATGTCATAGAGCAACACCGTAAATTCGTCACCACCCAGACGCGCCACCGTATCCGTATTGCGCACTGTGTTAGTCAGGCGTGCAGCAGCTTCCTGTAATAGCTTATCGCCAATGGCATGCCCCAAGGTGTCATTAATCGATTTAAACCGATCGAGATCGATAAACAGCAGGGCCAGACTGGAGTATTCGCGTTGCGCCGCATTCATCGCCTGTTCCAGGCGATCCTTGAACAGATTGCGATTGGGTAGACCGGTCAGTGCATCGTAGTTTGCCTGCCGCCAGATCTTCTCCTCATCTTTCTTGCGCTGAGTGATATCGCTAAACACCGCCATATACTGTTTTTTTGCATCTTCGTCTCCGTGTATGACGACGATGGAAAGCCACTCAGGATAGATTTCGCCATTCTTGCGCCGATTCCAGATCTCACCCTGCCAGCTGCCCTGATGGAGCAGGCTTTGCCACATCTCCTGATAGAACGCCTTGTCGTTACGTCCTGAACTGAGAATCTTCGGATCTTCGCCCAGCACATCCTCTTCACTGTATCCGGTAATGCGGGAGAACGCCGGATTAATGGCGATAATGTGATTGTCCGCATTGGTAACAATGATCGCCTCAGAGGTGGTTTCGAAGAAGGTCGCAGCGATGCGCAACTGTTCTTCCGAACGCTTCCATTCAGTAATGTCGGTAATAAAGGCGAACGACTGCACTACACCTTCTTCACCGTGCGGCATATTGGTAGCATTTATCCTTACAATGACATCATGGCCATCCTTGTGCTTCATCACCACTTCATAGCTGCGCTGTTTTTGCGCAATGCGTTGTTCAACCTGCTTACAGAAAAGCGAGGCATTTTCCTCGTCGATAAATTCGGTTGGCTTACACCCGATTAGCTCTTTGCGACTGTAACCTAGCATCTGACAAAGGGCGTCGTTAACATCGAGAATATGGTAAGTCGCCAGGTCGAGTAACCAGTAACCTTCACCGGCGGTAGTGATAATGGTCGAGTAACGCTCCTCGCTTTCACGCAAGGCTCGCTCGCTGCGCATCCTCGCCGTTACATCATGAATGATGGAGTAGAGCAGTGTCCTGCCGCCCACTTCGACCGGTCCGGAGTGTACCTCCACATCACGCACTTCACCGCTGGCCAGACGATGACGAAAGATAAAGTAGTCATTCTTCTGTTCTCGAGCACGCTCCATCTCCTGCGTAACTTCCTCCTCACTGAGTGTATTAATCTCAGAGATACGCATTTTGCGAAGCTTTTTGCGGCTATAACCGTAGTAGGAAGCTGCCGCGTAATTGGCATCGATAATCGAACCATCCTGCGGGTCGATCAGCAACTCCACCGCACGATTACCTTCAAACAGTTCTCGATATCGCGTCTCACTCTCATGCAGCTCCTGCGATACCTTGATCGATTGTTCCATCGCATGCTGGCGACTGGTTTGCAGCCAGCGAACAACGGTCAGTGACAGTAATGTGAGGAACAGCGCGGTGACTGGGAAAAGATGGAGTAATGGGTTACTACGGTGATGTTCAAAGTCCAGCGAGGAGTAGAAGGTTGCTGCCCATTTATGTCCCCCCAGCGGGATGGTGATCTGCTTGCTGAAAAGGGGCTCGTCCTCCCGCTTTTCACGGGTATCGAAGAAGATGTCGCCATTAACCTCGGCGACCGTCAGAGTAAAGTTATTGTTTTGCAGTGCCGTGGCGATATTGCTGAGCCAGAACTCCGCATCGAAGGTGACGACAATCCAGCCCATCCCTGAGTGATGGTGTCCATGCTGGGTGCTGGGATCACTATGCGGCACCGCCAGTGCCTGCCTGACTATCTTTCGTCCATTGAAAGGATCGCTAAGGATGCCACTCAGTATCGCCCGCCCCTGCTCACATGATTGACGCATCGCCATGACCGTCTGTTTCTCTGCGGCAAAATCGTAATGGAGTAACTGGCTACTGGATTCTGGTTCCACATTCAGCGCGACGAGTGATATCTCGCGTTGCTCAGAGGGTTTCGCTACCAGCGCATCAATATCTATTCTGCTGAGGCAGTCATCGAATTCAGCGTTATCCCTGGCGCGAAAGTCGGCGAAGGCGATGCTCTCCACACCAGGATAGTTATTGAGTAACTTCATCGAACGAATAAAGTTGCGCCAGTCCCCCTCGTTTACCTCGTCTGAACTGAGATAGAGCCCGCGCGTGGCCAGGATAATATTTTCATAAAGGCTGAAACGCTCCTGTAGCAACTGCAGCGCATGGGTGACGCCCTGACCGAAATCATTCGCCACCTCCTGGCGATGACTGCGTACACTGTAGGCCCAGTAGATCAGCACCAGGACGAGAATCAGCAACAGCAACACCCAGGGGAAGTTGCGCAGATTACTCAGTCGTTGCTGAATCTTTGCGGAAAATTTGCCGATGCTCACTGTGGCCTCGTTGGGCGATGGTTTTGTCTTGCCAGGTGTGGTGTCTGGCCTTTAACTAACTACCCATATACACGCTATATGACACAAGCGGATGCACTGTTCACTCATCAATGTGTAGTATAATTTCGCCCCGTTGCAATTAGTTGTTGAATTTACAGGACTATTCCTCTCCCCCTGACGGTAGAAAATCCCATGTCTATCACCAACCCCCACTACGACCGCATCGGCGGCGAAACCAAAATCCGCGAACTGGTGGAACGCTTCTACCAGCTGATGGACAGCCTGCCTGAGGCCGAAAGCGTCCGCGCCATGCATGCCAAAGACCTGCACGGCTCGAAAGTAAAGCTGTTTATGTTCCTCTCCGGCTGGCTCGGCGGGCCGCAGCTCTATACGGAGAAGTACGGTCATCCTCGACTACGCCAGCGCCACATGCCCTTTGCCATCGACAACGCCGCACGCGATGTGTGGATGCGCTGCATGGTTCAGGCGATGGCCGATGTCAGGCTTGACGAATCGCTACGCAAGGAGCTGGAAGCCGCCTTTGCGAAGACCGCGGATTTCATGCGCAACCAGCCCGAGTAGTCGGCTGTCCCCGCTACGACGCTGTGCTAGGATGGTGCTGTTTTCCCAGCGACAGGTAGCCGTTTTGAATAAGACCTTCGCACTGCTGTTACTTACCCTGCTCTCCCCCATGCTCCATGCGGGAGTACAGCATGATACGGTCCAGCTCAGCCCTGAGGTGGAGATGGACCTGCGCTACTTCACTGCAACCGGCGACACCATGCTACTCGGCTTTCCCTGCGACCAGGGCATGGGAAATGCCGAGGCCGCGGCGGGGGAGGTACTGGCCGGGCGCGGCATCGAGGTCTGGCTGGCCGACCTGCTCGGCGCCCATTTTCTGCCCATTGCCCCCAGCAGTATGCGCAGTCTGAAAGGTGAAGAGGTGGCAAAGCTGATCGACCACGCGGTACGCAAGACCGATAAGCGTGTCGCGCTCACTGCCAGTGGCTATGGCGCCATCCCGGCGCTGCGCGGTGCCCGCATCTGGCAACAGCAACACCCGGACGACAAACATCTACTCGGTGCCATTCTGTTTTTCCCGATCCTCTCGGCACACAATCCCGAACCCGGCAAGCCGCTGGAATACCTGGATGTTGTCCACCAAAGCAGCCTGCCCATCGTCATCATGCAACCGGGCAACAGTCCCACCCGCTTCTGGGTGAAGAAGCTGCAGCAGACACTGGAAAAAGGCGGCAGCCGCGTCCATGTTGAACTACTGCCCAAGGTGCGGAGCCGTTTTTATGCCCGCAACGATGCCACTAAAGAGGAAAAGGCCCTGAGCCAACGTCTGCCCGATCTGGTTAAAGACGCCCTCAACACCCTGCACGATCTGGAGAAGTAATTATGCGAAAGCTGCTAATGCTGTTTTTTCTTTTCGCACTGTCCAATGCACAGGCTGGCGAACTGGCTCCCTACAGCGGCGAGCCACTCCCCGATTTCACTCTTAGCGATCTACAGGGAAAGGCCCATACCCTGAGCAGCTATCGAGGCAAAGTGGTGATGGTGAATTTCTGGGCAACCTATTGCGGCCCCTGCATCAAGGAGATGCCGTCGATGCAAAGACTGAAGGAGAAGATGGCGGGAAAACCGTTTACCATTCTGTCCGTCGACATGGCCGAAGAGAAACACGATGTGCAGGCGTTTCTCACCCAGCACCAGATCAAAATCGATTTTCCCGTGCTGCTAAATCCGGAAGGCAATGTGGTCGAGGACTGGATGATCACCGCCGTCCCCACCACCTTTATTCTCGATCCGAAAGGAACGATCCGTTACGCCCTGTTCGGCGGCATTGAGTGGGATAAGCAGGATGTTATCCAGACACTCAGCGGCCTGATTGAATAACGCCTTACCCCGCCAGCTTCTGCTTTAGCGCCAGCCCGTAGGCCTCTACTTCGGCAAGTAGTTTCGAGCCTCTTTCATCGAGGCTATCTTCACTCTTTATCCGTTCAATCTCGGCGAAGAACTGCTCAAAACTGAGGAAGCCTCCCTCACCACTCTGCAAACGCTGACGGCAAAACTCCTGCCACTGCCCCTGTTCGTCTGCAGTCAAGGTTTCAGGATAGTTGCGCGCGCGAAAACGGAATAACATCTCAGGCAAACGTTTATCGTCGAAGACCCAACTCTGTTTACCCAATTCATCAGAGGCGGTTTCGTGGATGCGTTGCATGCTGCGCTTATCGCCATCGGAGAAGAAACCACCGCCATAGATCATCAAATCCGGATCGGTTTGCGGTTCAAACTCCTGCGGCTGGAAAATTTTATTGATCTTCTCCTGAATCGTCTTGCGTGCGGCCAGCACCGCCTGACGATTCTGCTGACACTGCACCAGATCGATCTGCAAACGTTTTGCCGAGGCGCCATCCAGGGTGGTCAGCGGCGCCAGCACCGGGCACTTGTTCATAATCAGCTGTTTCAACGCGGGACGCTCTGTCCCTTCCGGTAGATCGTCACTGCGGGTATAGAGTCGCTCGCGCAGTTTATTGGCACCTAACTCCAGCAATATCTTCGGGTCCTGTGACAGGTCGAAAACAATCACACTGTTTTTATTCACCGGGTGCATCGCCAGCGGAATCACCAGGCGGGTGTTGCCGTGATCGCTACCGTACATCCCTGAGGTGTGCAGAATTGGTGACATCTCACGCAAGTCGATGTACTTGTTCACCTCCTGCTTGCGTCGCAGTTTGTAGATGAAGTCGTAGAGTTTGGGCTGCTTATCCTTGATCAGCTTGGCCACGGCAATCGTAGCGTAAACATCAGAGAGCGCATCGTGAGCCTGCTCGTGACCGATGCCGTTGGCCACGGTCAACTCTTCCAGTTTAAAACTGGTACGACCGTTATCTTCCTTAACCGGCCAGACGATACCATCGGGTCGCAGGTCGCGACAGGCGCGTACCAGATCGATAATGTCCCAACGCGAGTTACCGTTCTGCCATTCGCGGGCATAGGGATCGTAGAGATTGCGGTAGAGGGTATTGCGGGTCATCTCGTCGTCGAAACGAATCGAATTATAACCCACGCCGCAGGTACCCGGTTCCGCCAACTCCTTCAGAATGCGGCTAATGAACTCGTCTTCGCACACTCCCTTGTCGATCGAATCCTGCGGGGTAATGCCGGTGACCATGGTCGAACCGGGCTGCGGCAACACATCGTCCGAAAGCCGGGCAAAGATATTCAGCGGTTCGCCGATGATGTTCAGATCTTCATCGGTGCGAATGCCTGCGAATTGCACCGGGCGATCGCGCACCGCATCGATACCGAAGGATTCATAGTCGTGCCAGTAAAGGGTATTCGCCATGCCTAACCTTATGCTTCGTTCAGCCAGTCGCGTGGCCGGAGATAGTTGTCGTAGAGATCGGCCTCGGGGGTACCAGGTTCCGGCGACCAGTTATAGCGCCACTTCACCAGAGGTGGCAGCGACATCAGGATCGATTCGGTACGTCCGCCCGACTGCAGCCCAAACAGCGTGCCTCGGTCATAGACCAGGTTGTACTCCACATAGCGGCCGCGCCGGTAGAGTTGAAAATCACGCTCCCGTTCACTGTAAGGTGTCGCTTTGCGTCGGTTAACGATCGGCACATAGGCATCGACATAGGCATCACCGACACTGCGCATCAAACCGAAACAGCTCTCGAAATCGGGCGTATTCAGATCGTCGAAAAATATGCCGCCGACGCCACGTGTTTCACCACGATGTTTAAGGGTGAAGTATTCGTCGCACCACTTTTTATATTTCGGATAGCAATCGTCACCAAACGGATCGCAGGCCGCCTTTGCCCTTTTATGCCAGGCAATCACATCCTCATGAAACGGATAGTAGGGTGTCAGATCGAAACCGCCACCGAACCACCAGACCGGTTCTTCACCTGTTTTTTCCGCGACGAAAAGACGCACGTTGGCGTGCGAGGTCGGCACATAGGGATTGCGTGGGTGGATGACTAACGAGACTCCCATCGCCTGAAAGGAGCGACCGGCCAGCTCCGGTCGATGGGCCGTTGCCGAACCGGGCAAACTTGCGCCGCGCACATGGGAGAAGTTGATCCCCGCCTGTTCGAATACCGCGCCTTCACTCAGCAAACGAACAATGCCACCGCCATCAAGTCCACCGCTACCATCCCGTTGCCACTCGTCGCGGATAAACTGGCCACCACCATCTTCCGTTTCCAGTGCATCGACGATGCGCTGCTGCAATGAAAGCAGGTATTGCCTGACGGCATCGAGATCGGTGCTACTCATACGGAATCCTGTCAGCCAGCGCGAACAACTTGTCCGCTCTCAGCATCGCGGATCTCGGTCGGCCTCAGTTGATCGCCCACGTCACCGTGGAGAATATAATCGACCTGTTCACCCATCACCCGTTGCAGCTGCAGCGCACTACGTGCAGCACGGTGGCCGGCGTAATTGGCACTGGTAGAGACGATAGGACCACCGAAGGTTTCGCAGAGTGCAGCGGCAAGCGGATGTGCCGTAACCCGCACCGCCAGGGTGGCGTGCTCGCCACGTAACCATTCAGGGACTTCGGGACGGGCAGGCAATAACCAGGTGACCGGGCCGGGCCAGCTCTTTTCCAGCTGTTGCTCCATGCTCAAACCGATCGGTTCCAGCCAGGGATCGAGCTGATGGCGGTGGGAGGCGATCAGGATCAATCCCTTCCGCCAGGAACGCTGTTTCAGCTCCAGCAGTCGTATCACTGCAGCGGCGTTGTGGGGATCGCAACCGAGACCGTAAACCGCCTCGGTGGGGTAGGCAACGATGCCGCCACCGAGCAGCACGCGCCTTGCTGTGCGTAGCTGAAAGGCGCTCATCGCAATTTAATCCAGGCCCAGCTCTTTCTGTACTTCGTCGTTACGCGCCAGAATCTTGGCCTTGTTGGTTTCACGTTCATCACGCAGTTCCTGCGCCAGATCGTCGTCGGCAATCGCCATGATCTGTACAGCAAGATAAGCGGCGTTTTTCGCCCCGGCACTACCGATCGCTACAGTTGCCACCGGAATACCGCCGGGCATCATCACCGTAGAGAGCAGCGCATCCTGTCCCTTGAGCGGACCGCCATCCATCGGCACACCGATCACCGGACGCACGGTGATCGCCGATACCGCACCCGCCAAATGCGCGGCAAGACCCGCGGCACAGATAAAGACCTGACAACCGCGCTTCTCCGCATCGGTCACATACTCATGGGTCGCTTCGGGAGTGCGGTGTGCCGAGTGGATACGCACTTCATAACGCACGTCGAAAGATTTCAGTACCGCAATGGTCGACTGCATGGTCGGCAGATCGGAATCCGATCCCATCAGGATGGCGACAAAAGGCTTACTCATGGTGACTATTCTCCAACTTACTATCACTCAGAAACACGAATGACTCGCGTCGATTATCCGTCGTCTTCAGCGCTTTCCGCTTCGGCTTTTTCATACGGTTCGGCAAAGCCGCACTCTTTCTGTGGGCAGACCTTTTCCGTACCCTTGCTGCGGGTGGTTTTGATTGTGAGGATCGGCCAACCACAG
>JBNLAT010000052.1:0-20246 GCA_050302275.1 Thiohalomonadaceae bacterium
ATTGCGTATTCTTGAGCCTTCCGGTAATCCTCCATCCAGGTATTTGCCACTGAGTACCCCGAAACCTAATGGTGAATAGGCAAGTAGTCCACAATCCTCGCGGATGGCGATTTCCGCCAGGCCGATTTCAAAGCTGCGGTTCAGCAGGCTGTAGGGATTCTGGATGCTAACTACTCGTGGCATCTCCATCCACTCAGCGAGTTGCAGGAAGCGCGACAAACCCCAGGGGGTTTCGTTGCTGAGTCCGATGTGACGCACCTTTCCCTCCTGCACCAAATCGTTAAGCAGTTGCAGGGTTTCGATAATCGGCGTGGGATGGTCATCCGGGTCATGGCTGTAGCCGAGGCGGCCAAAGAAATTGGTATTACGATCCGGCCAATGCAGCTGATAGAGATCGAGATAGTCGGTGTTGAGTCGCTTCAGACTGCCGTCGATGGCCTTGATGATGTTGTGTCGGTCTAGACGGGTTTGGCCGTTGCGGATATGGCTTATCCACTCTCCTCCGCGTCCACAGACCTTGCTGGCGAGGATGACATCGTCGCGCTTACCCCGTTTGCTCAGCCAGGAGCCGATGATCTCCTCGGTCTTGCCGTAGGTCTCGGCACGGGGAGGGATGGCATAGAGTTCGGCGGTATCGATAAAATTAACGCCCTGGTCGATGGCGTAATCGAGCTGGCCGTGCGCCTCCTTCTCACTATTCTGCTCACCATAGGTCATGGTGCCGAGGCAGATGGTGCTAACGTCGATGCCGGTTCGTCCGAGTTTGCGATATTGCATACCTTCTCCTTACGCGCTAACCATTCGATCGGTTATATATCCTGCTGTGGAATAAGTCCATCCTGGACGGGCAGAGTGTAGAATAGCGGGCAATAGTCATTGCCAAGGATCACGTTTTCATGTCCCGCACTATCCCCCAGGTTGGTTTTGTTAGCCTTGGTTGTCCCAAGGCCACCGTCGATGCGGAGCGAATACTCACTCGCCTGCGCGCCGAGGGCTACCTTATCGCCCCTGACTACGACGAGGCGGATCTGGTGGTGGTCAACACCTGTGGCTTTATTGATGCCGCGGTAGAGGAGTCACTGGAGACCATTGGCGAGGCACTGGCAGAAAACGGCAAGGTGATTGTCACTGGCTGTCTCGGGGCAAAGGAGGGTGTGGTGCAGAGCGCTCACCCGCAGGTGTTGGCGGTGACCGGCCCCGATTCGCTGGATGAGGTGATGGCGGCGGTTCATGCGCACCTACCACCGCAGCATGATCCCTATACCGATCTCGTTCCTGCCGGTGGGATCAAACTTACGCCACGCCATTACGCCTATATCAAGATCGCCGAGGGCTGTAATCAGCAGTGCAGCTTCTGCATCATCCCTTCGATGCGCGGCAAGCTGGTCAGTCGGCCGATTGGCGGAATTCTGGATGAGGCGGAAAAGCTGGTCGACGATGGCGTGCAGGAGTTGTTGATTGTCGCCCAGGACACCGCGGCTTACGGTGTCGATCTCAAATACCGTACCGAATTCTGGCAGGGGCGCCCCCTGAGAAACGACATCGAAACCCTGGTCAAACAGTTGGGTTCGCTGGATGCCTGGGTGCGGCTGCACTACATCTATCCCTATCCCAAAGTCGATCGTCTGGTAGAACTGATGGCGGAGGGTTATGCGCTGCCCTATCTCGATGTGCCGTTACAGCATGCCGATCCACAGGTTTTGAAGGCGATGCGCCGTCCTGCCGACAGTGAAAACATGCTGCGCCGACTGGAAACCTGGCGCGGCATGATCCCCGAGATCGCCCTGCGTTCTACCTTTATCGTCGGTTTCCCCGGTGAAACGGAGCAGGCATTCGAAACACTGCTCGACTTTCTGCGTGAAGCGCGGTTGGACCGTGCCGGGGCCTTTGCCTATTCACCTGTCGAGGGGGCCGCAGCCAACGATCTGCCCGACCAGCTACCAGAAGCGGTGAAACAGGAGCGACTGGAGCGGTTTATGGCGCTACAGGCGGAGATCAGTGCCGACAAGTTGCAGCAGCGTGTTGGAAAAAGTTACGCGGTGATTGTCGACGAGGTGGAAGGAGAGAACGCCATCGCTCGCAGTTACGCAGAGTCGCCGGAAATCGATGGCGTGGTGGTGGTCGAAAACGGTGGCTCGCTGGAATCGGGCGATGTGGTCGATGTGAAGATTACCGCGGCAGATGAGCACGACCTCTACGCCACCCTGCTGGATGCCTGAATTGGCAACTGCGTCACTGGTTGGTTGACGCAATTCCGCTATAACTTAGGGAACGTCTCTATCCACCAGGGAGGTGCCGAATGTTGCCACGCCGTACTGCAGCGATGTTGCTGATGGCCTCGTTGCCACTTTTCTCCTCGAACCTCCAGGCCGGCCCTGTTGGTCATGTCGGGCTTTACGCAGGTCAGTCCAGCGTTGATGTCAGTGGTTACGAGAAACCGTCCAGCTATAAGTTGTTTGCCGGGGTCTCTTTCTCCACTTACGGTTCCCTCGACCTGGCTTATGCCAATCTGGGTAAATTCAAGGCGAGCGGCGCGTCTGATACCTATTCCGATGTTGATGGTTTTGAACTCACTGCCATGGGGCGGTATCCAGTGAGTAACCGGGTAGATATCTTTGCCCGCGCCGGATACTACAAGTGGAATCTGGACAATGTTCTCTCGGGGACGAAAATCGGCAGCGACGATGGTTCTGACTTCACCCTCGGCGCCGGGGTGAGTTTCCAGCTCTCGAAGAAGGTCCGTCTTCAGTTCGAATATCAGAAGTACAACGATATCAGCGGCGACGATATTAACAGCGTTTACGGTGGCCTGGACTTCGGTTTCTGATTCAGCCGGTTGCGCGTTTAGAAGTGAAATAGAGCCACAGATAACCGGAGACCCCGGCCAGCAGCGAGGCGGCAAGAATCCCCGTTTTGGCCATCAGTAGATCCTGTGGGTAGTGGGCAAAACCCAACTCGGCAACGAAGATCGACATGGTGAAGCCAATCCCCCCCATCAGTCCGACACCGATGACATGACGGAAGTTAAGTCCCTTCGGTAGTTTGCTGATCCCCAGGCGTACGGCAAACCAGCTAAAGCCGACAATCCCGAGCAGTTTCCCCAGCAGCAGTCCTCCCAGTACACCGATAGAAACCGGATGACTGATCACGCTATCGAACGATGACCAGTCGATAGGAATCCCGGCATTGGCCAGGGAGAAGATGGGAATGACGAAATAGGCCGAAGGGAGATGCATCTGGTGCTCCAGCGTTTGTGCCGGTGCCTGGACCAGGCGCACCCCTTCACCCAGTGCTCGTACCCGTGAGCGAAGCTCATCGTTTACCAGAATATTTTCTTCACGCTGAAAGGCATCCCGGATCTGGCTGACCATATCATCGATATGCGAAAGGAAGCGCTGTGGGTCGTACTTCGGTCGCATCGGGATGGTGAAGGCGAGGAAAATCCCTGCCAGGGTGGCATGCACACCACTTTTCAGCATCGCTGTCCACAGCACCGCACCGAGTAGCATATAGGGCAGCGTCCAGCGGACGCCGCCCAGATTGAGGGTAATCAGCAGACCGAGGGTGATCGCGACCAGTAACAGGGCCGGGTAGTTGAGGGTCTCGGTATAAAAGAGCGCGATTACCGTGACCGCGCCGAGATCGTCGACGATGGCCAGCGCGACCAGAAAGGTGAGCAGACTGGTGGGGACCCGTTTACCCAGCAGTGCCAGCGCACCGAGGGCGAAGGCGATGTCGGTCGCCATCGGAATGCCCCAACCATCGAAGGTGTGGCCGCTGGGATTGACCGCAATATAGATCCCTGCGGGAACCACCATCCCCCCCACCGCGGCGATGATCGGCAGTAGCGCCTGTTTCGGATTGGCCAGTTCGCCGACCAGAATCTCCCGCTTCAGCTCCAGCCCAACGACGAAAAAAAACAGCGCCATCAGACCGTCGTTGATCCAGTGGTGTACCGATTTGCTGAGCTGGAAGCCCTCAACGCCGACCGTCAGCGGGAGTTGCAGGAAGTGGTGATAGGCGTCGCTCCATGGACTGTTGGCGATAATCAGTGCCAGTACCGCGCAGATCATCAGCAGAATGCCACTGGTGGTCTGACGGTGAATAAACTCTTCCAGTGGGGAGATGATGCGATCAAACACCTTTTCCCAGGGTGCAATATACTCTTTGCCTTTCATCGGTAACTCGTTGGTGAGGGTGAATAGTGACGCTACAGCATCGGCTCCCAGCCGGGCAACCCCGCGACTCGCTTTAGCCATGCACGCACGGCTGGGTAGGGCTCCAATGAGAACGCTGCCTCGTCAGCCAGATTGACGTAGGGATAACAGGCGATATCGGCGATGGTCGGGTGGTCCGCCGCAAGCCACTCCGCCTCACTCAGTCGAAGTTCCATGGTGCCGACGCCCTGTGCCGAATCGGCACGGCACTGCTCGGGATCATAGGGTCGATTGAAGCGCATCGCAGCACGTGCTTTGGCCAGGCCAGTGAGCAGTTCATTTTCAGATACCGCCAGCCACTGCATCACCCGCGCCTCACTCAACGCATCGGTAGGCAACCACTGTCCATTACCATAGCGACGGGCGAGATAGACCAGGATCGCCATCGAATCCCAGATCACATTGCCCTCGTCACTTAATACGGGAATCTGACCCCGTGGATTGAGCTGCTTGAACGTGGAAGTTTGTGTTTCACCCGCAGTGCTATCAGTGGGGATCTTTTCGTATGCCACTCCGAGCATGGCGAGCAGCAGGCGTACTTTGTAACAGTTGCCGGAAAGCGGCAGATCATACAGTTTCAAGCTACTCATAACGGCGTTCCTCCAGCATCCTGTTATTCAGGATCGCGTATCGGCAGTACGGCGGTGGGGTGTTGTTGTGTCGTCTTCTTCTACCACGGTGGTGATGGACGAAGGTATCTCCACCTCGGTTTCCAGACGCGGGTCCATCTCCAGCACCACCGGTGAGGTCTGTTGCATCGGCACATACTCGCCCTGTTCCTCAGTGGGTGTGGCTTCACTGGCGTACATACGATAGAGGGCGAAGAGGCCGAACAGCAACATGCTTACGGCGAAGAACAGTAACAGGGAGGTTGGGCCAAAACGTTGCATGATCTGACCGGCGAACATCGGTCCGATGGCGGCGCCAATTCCGTAGAGTTGCAGCAGGCCACGGGCGCCGTTCAACGCCTGTCCAGACTCCAGGCGATCATTGACGTGAGCCACGCTCAGGGCATAGAGGCTGAAGGCAAAGGCACCGAAGATAAAACCGCCGATCAACGGCACCATGTTGCCCGGATAGGGGGCCAACAGATAGTGCATGGCTAATGCTACGCCACCACCCAGCAGCGTGCTGGCTGTCAGGACGCTACGGCGATCCAGGCGATCTGAAAGCATGCCCACCGGCCACTGTAACAAGGCACCACCGATCACAGTAAGACTGATAAACAGCGCGATATCCAGTTCACTCAAACCGATACCGCTGGCGAAGACCGGCCCCATCCCCCAGAAAGCGCCGTTAACCACGCCCGCTACCAGTGTACCGATAACCCCGAGTGGCGAATTTTTGTAGAGGGTGGCGAACTGTAGCGGCGGACTTTCTACCGGTTCCGGTTGACGCACCCGAGTCATCGCGACGGGCACCAGCGCCAGCGAGATTAGAATGGTGGTAATGGCGAAAAGATCGAAATCGCGAATATCCCCGGCGAGCAGGATGAACTGGCCAAAGGCCATCGCCAACAGGGTGGTCAGCATATAGACGGCAAAAAATCGGCCGCGACTCTCGCTGGGCGAAACTTCGTTGAGCCAGCTCTCGATAACGATGAACAGGCCGACGATGCACAAGCCTGTAATCATACGCAACACAAACCAGACCGAGGGAATCGCAAACAGGGGAAAGGCGACTGCGGCAGCGGAGGCGATGGTGGCAAGGATGGCATAGCTGCGGATATGACCAAACTGGCGGATCAGCCAGGGGCAGATGTAGGTCCCCACGACATAGCCGATGAAATAGGCCGCCATGATCAGGCCGGTGGTGTCGACGGCAAATCCTTCTACCCCGGCGCGCAGGGCGATCAGGGTGCCCTGGAGTCCGACACCGAAGAGCAGGATGGCGCTGGCCATTAGCAGCGAGAGAATGGAAACGACTATGTGTAGCATGGTCAGAGCATAGCAAGTCTACGGTAATGAGTGGATAGATTCACTTCACCAGGTGTCATTCCGACTCAAGAAATACCCTGCATATCTTGGTACCATCCGTGTGGATTTTTCAGACGGATAATGGTATCCAATTATCAAGTTTTCAAAAGGGAATAGGCATGGCTGTTTCAATAACAAGTTTAAGCAGAAGAATGCGGCAGGCAGTTTTGATTTCGGTAACTAGTGTATTGCTAATAGCTGGGTGTGGTGGTGGCGGAAGCGGAAATACCAATCAGGCATCTCTTTATGTACTGGCCGAGTCTGGTAGTTCGCGACCATTAAATGGGACGTGGAGAACGGCCTGTTTTCTCAATGGTTTTAGTGATGAGATGTGGGAACTAACCTTTTCCGGTAGTCAGGTTACACAAACAACGAATGTATACACTTCAACAAATAATACTTGTGCGGATACACCAACGATTACGCAAGCGAGTGGTACACTCAGTACCGACATCGATTTTACTACCTATGGTTGGAGTGATGGTGGTGTAATCGTAGGTACCCCACCTACGAGTCAGGCTGGCGGTACATTATCACCCACGCCTACTGTTACAGGGATAACGGCGTATGGTACGTCCGCGGGTTTCTATTATATGGATGATACCAGTACAACTTGGTGTTTGTATCCGGCAAGTTCATATCCTGGGGATCAAGACAGCAATGGTTATCCTGACTATGTATTCGCGGATAATAGTCCGTGGTGCAAAATCTAGGTTGGCTACGTTTTGTGTGTAAAAAAGGCCCGCAACGCGGGCCTTTTTTCATTTAACTTTTTCTTGCTTCATCATACTTGGCTTGTTGTGGGTGCGGCAGGTAGGCGCCGTCCTCATCGTGCATTTCGCGGCCGATGATCGGCGGGTTGAAGCTGCAGATCAGGCGCATATCCTCGCTGCCGCCACGTAACAGATGTTCATCGTTGTCGTTGAGCAGGTAGAGGGTGCCATCCTTGATTGGGTGGATCTCGCCGGTTTTCAGATCCTCGATCTCGCCATCACCGGCGACGCAGTAGACCGCCTCGATATGGTGTTTGTACCAGATGTGCGTCTCGGTCCCGGCTTTGATGATGGTTTCGTGAAAAGAGAAACCTGCAGCGTCGTCGTTAAGCACAAAACGTCGACTCACCCAGTTGCCATTCTCAGCGTGCACTTCGCGTTCGGTGCCGATGATCTCTTCCAGCGTACGAACAATCATGCGGTGGCCCCCTTGCGAGCATCGTCGCTCTGGCTCAGCAGATCGCCGATAGCCTTGTCGATAATGGTCATTCCCTTGCGCAGGGTCTCTTCATCGATGGTCAATGCAGGCAGGAACTTGACCACGTTGTCGTCGGCACCGGCCAGCTCGATGATCAGATTATTTTCGAAAGCTTCGCGGGAGACCATGCTGGCGAATCCGCTACGCGGGATATCCAGACCCCAGACCATACCGATGCCACGCAGTTCGATATCGAGTTGCGGGTACTTGTCGACGATCTTGCTCAGCTCCTCTTCCATAATCCTGCCCTTGTACTTCACCGCTTCGGCAAAATCATCACTATCCCAGTAACTCAACGACTGGGTGGCAGCAACAAAGGCGAGGTTATTGCCACGGAAGGTACCGGTGTGTTCGCCCGGTTGCCATTGATCGAGTTCGGGACGCATCATCAGGATCGCCATCGGCAGACCGCCGCCGATGGATTTGGAGAGGCAGACCATATCCGGTTTGATGCCTGCGCGTTCGAAGCTGAAGAAGGTGCCGGTACGACCGTTGCCGACCTGGATGTCATCGATAATCAGCAGGATGTCGTACTCGCGGCAAAGCGCTTCCAGTTCCTGCAGCCACTTAACGCTGGCAACGTTAATGCCGCCTTCGCCCTGTACTGTTTCGACGATAATCGCCGCAGGCAGATCGATACCGCTGGAGCCGTCTTCGAGGAACTTGCGCAGGTAGTCGATGGTGTTGATGTCCGGGCCGAGGTAGCCATCGAAAGGCACCGAGTCGGCGTTGTTGCGCGCACCGTAGGATTCGTCGCGGTAGAAGTCGTTACCAGTGACCGCCAGCGAGCCCATGGTCAGGCCGTGGTAGCCATTGGTAAAGGCGATAACGTTGGAGCGACGCTTGACCATACGTGCCAGTTTCAGCGCGGTTTCGACTGCGTTAGTACCGGTCGGGCCGGTGAACTGGATTTTATAGTTCAGGTTACGCGGTGCCAGAATGGTATCGTGGAATTTCTGCAGGAAGTTTTTCTTTGCCACGGTGGCCTTGTCCAGTGAGTGGATGATGCCATCGTGCTGCAGATACTCGATCAGCGCCTCGCTGATCAGCGGGTTATTGTGGCCGTAGTTCAGCGTCCCCGCGCCGGCGAAGAAATCGATGTATTCGTTACCGTGTTCGTCGTAAATAAACGAGCCCTTGGCGACGTCGAATATCGCCGGGAAGGCACGCACATAGCCACGGACTTCCGATTCAAGTTCTTCAAAAATTCTCATAATTGTTGCTCCTGTTGGTGCTGTCCCGCACTCCATGGTCCAATGCGGATCAGGCGTTCTTCTTCGTGGGCCTCACTGCCGAAATGGCTGGCCTCAAGAAATGACTCTTCGTGGCTGTCGCTGTGTAGCCTTTCCGCCAGGCGAACAAAGACGCGGCGCGAAGCCTGATTGGAGGGAGAGACAGTGGTTTCTACACTACGCACATCGGCGCAGCAGGGTTGTGCCAGCAGGTAGTCCAGCAGTCGCCCGGCCAGCCCCTGGCCACGGGCGGTTTCATCCACCGCCATCTGCCAGACGAAGAGGGTGTTGGCACGGTCGGGGATGAGGTAGGCGGAGAGGAAACCGACCAGACGGCCGTTATCCTCGGCGACCACACAGGTGTCGCTGAAATGGCTGCAAAGCAGGAAATAGCAGTAGCTGGAGTTGAGGTCCAGCGGCGGACAGCGTTCAATAAGGTCATAGACCCGCTTGCCGTCCTCCAGTACCGGTCGGCGTAGCACGAGCCGGGGGTTGTCGGTCATGGTTCTTCCAATGTCGTTGGATGGGGTTTGTTTGTAGAATATTTTGTGTACAAACAATTGAGTTGGCGATTATATTGGGTTTAACTTGTTGATTTCAAGTGATAATGGTCAAAAGTGCGAGTAATATATCCTTTGTTCAGGAAGGTTTATTAGGCGAAAATGCCGCTATTTGATGGTGCGAGAGAATGGATAGACATACAGATGTACTGATTACCCTGCGGCGGATTATTCGCGCCATCGACATGCGTTCGCGCCACCTGATGCAGCAGGCAGGGCTGACCGGACCGCAATTGCTGGTATTACAGGCACTGGCACGGCACAAGCGTATGAGCGCTGGGGATCTGGCCCGGGAGGTGAACCTGAGTCAGGGAACCATGACCTCGATCCTCGACCGCCTGGAAAAACGCCATCTGGTGCTACGGCTCCGCTCCGAGAGCGACCGGCGCAAGGTGCATGTCACCCTTACTGCGGATGGTGAGGCGCAACTCGCCGCGGCGCCGACCCTGTTACAGGAGCGTTTTATCGAGCGTTTTCAACAACTCAAGGATTGGGAGCAATCCCAGATCCTCGCCTCAGTGCAGCGACTGGCCGAGATGATGGATGCCCAGGATCTGGATGCGGCGCCGGTTCTCGATACCCGGCAGGAGCTGGGGATGGCCTCGGTGGTGGACACTGCGGCCGCAAAATCAGAAAAAGATAGCGCCTGATACCGTTTACCCCTTTTGAAGCATTTGCCTGACCCCCAGTTTCTGAAATGATAGCAGGTAATAACCTACTATAATAATCAGGAAAGGAGGGGGCCAACATGGACATCCGCACGGCTAACGGGGCGGAGCGGTACCTCCCGCCACACAGCGTTTTCACGCCATTTCTTCTCCTGCTGGCATTGCTGCTGTCATCGGCAGTCAACGCTGCCCAGCTTAATATCGACGACGATACGGCTCTGGCGGCGCTCTACAATGCCACCGGTGGTGCGAGCTGGACCAACAATACCGGTTGGTCGGGTAGTACCGGGGTGATGGACGATACGACTAATCGTCCCTTCGGTGTTAGCTTCAATGTCAGCGGTCGGGTGAGCGGTATCAGCCTTGGGTACAACAATCTGGTCGGCGATATCAGCACCGTTGATTTCAGCGCCATGACCGGGCTGACCCGTATTACTCTCTATGGCAACAATCTGGGCAGTCTGCCCGCTGCTGTCTCCCTGCCCAGCTCATTGCAACATATGGAGATCAGCGGCAGCCAGGTGAGCGGTGCGTTTCCCGATTACAGTACGCTCACATCGCTTGTCTCACTCTATCTGCAAAACAACTCATTCACTGGCAATCTACCCGCAGCTGCGCTGTTACCGCCGAATCTACAGTTACTCCATCTACCTTATAACCAGTACAGCGGCAGTGTGCCCGATTACAGCGGGATGAGTTCGATCACCACATTAACGCTTCAGTCGAATCAATTGAGTGGCAGCTTGCCGACAGCGGCTACCTTGCCGCCGAATGTTCGATATCTCAGCCTTTCTTCCAACCAGTTCACTGGCAGTGTGCTGAATTACAGCACACTGCCGATCACCCATTTATACCTAACCAGTAATCTTCTAAGCGGCGCGTTGCCGCTTGCTACACAATTACCGGCAGGTTTGCAGTACCTGGAGCTGGGGAGTAATCAATTTACAGGCGTTGTTCCAGACTACAGTGGCCTGACCTCTCTGACTTGGCTCACGCTGACGAATAATCAGGTAAGCGGCAGTTTGCCTGATGTGAGTAAATTACCGACGGCGCTAACGACCCTGTATATCGAGAGTAATCAATTTACCGGCACGATTCCCGACTACAGTAGCCTGCCGTTGGGGAAACTCTATTTGAGCAACAATCAGCTTTCTGGCGGCTTGCCAAGCGCAGCACAACTTCCGGTAACCGTGCAGGATGCGGATTTAAGCGGCAATCTGTTAACCGGTTCTATTCCCGATTACAGCAGCATGGCTGCACTGCAATATCTTTCTCTGAACGGTAACCAGCTTGATGGATCGTTACCACCGGTTGCACAACTACCTCCAGGCATCATCGGCATTAATTTTTCCAGCAATAACCTGAGTGGCACCATTCCGGATTACAGTACCAGTGCCACGTTGACCTCATACACTCTGACATCCCTGAATATCCAGGGGCCGATGCCCGCTGGACTGTCGATACTATTCGGTTTTCTCACCACCTCACCGGCGATCGATCCGGCACTGGAGGGCAGTGGCCAGCCGGCTGGGATAATTACTGTCAGCGGCACAGGCAGTGAAATTGGCGCTACGGTCAATCTCTATCTGGATGGTGCATCTGTAGCATCAGGGATCAGTGTGGGTGGTGTTGGCGAATGGAGCGGCACGATCGATTTGAGTGGCAAGACGCAAGGTAGTTATCTGCTCACTGCTACCTCTACCTATAATGCATGGCCCGGTTATCCCTACACCAGGGAAAGCGCCGTGCCTTCGACAGCGATCACCATTAAAGTCGATACCACTGCTCCGGTGATCACACTTGTCGGGCCTGCAACACAAACGGTGGCACAGGGATCGAGTTATACCGATCTCGGAGTAACAGTCACCGATAACGTAGATACTGGTTTGATCGCAACGGTAACCGGTAGTGTCGATACCAGTACTGTTGGTACTTACTTCCTTACCTATGATGTCAGTGACAACGCCGGTAATGCTGCGACGCCGGTGGTTCGTACGGTTAACGTGACCGATCAGACTGCTCCTGTGATCACGCTGTTGGGTAGTAATCCGGTCAGCGTAACTCAGGGTGATACTTTCACCGATCCGGGCGCGACCGTCAGTGACAATGTCGATACCGGTTTAACTGCAACAGTTACCGGTTCGGTCGACACCTCAACGCCTGGCAGTTACATCCTCACTTATAACGCATCGGACACCACCGGTAACCCGGCAATCGCAGTGACCCGTACGGTCAATGTGGTGACACCACCGAGCAGTAGTGGCGGTGGCGGCGGTAGTATCGGCTGGATGTTTTTACTACTCTTACTCGTTCTCTATTTCGAACCAAAGAGGGCCAAATCGAAAATCTGAACAGGAGGTGTCGCTATGATGCCGCAAACAGGAACGGAAAAAAGGAGCTGGAGTGCGCGGGTCATTTTGCTGCTCCTGTTACTGTATCCCATGCAACCGTTGCCGGCTGCTGCACTGGATACGAACGATGATGCGGCACTGGTTGCTCTCTACAATGCGACCGGTGGTGCAAGTTGGTCGAACAATACCGGCTGGGCTGCTGCCACAGGATCGATGGATACGGTTACCAATCCTCCGTACGGTGTTACCTTCGACGTCAGTGGTCGGGTGACACAGGTATCACTGGGTTCCAATAATCTGGTCGGCGATATTAGTGGACTCGATTTAAGTGGTCTCTCCATGACCACCAACATGTCCTTCAACAACAACACGCTGAGCGGCACTTTGCCAGCCGCGGCACAACTCCCGTCAAGCTTGCAAACACTTGAGCTCGGCAGCAATCAAATGGCAGGCCCATTTCCCGATTACAGCGGCATGTCGGCGCTGAAAACATTGCATATCTATTCCAATTCTCTTGGTGGGAGTTTGCCAACGGCTTCGCTACTGCCGCCAAATATCGAAACTCTTGGCATGGGTAATAATCAACTGAGCGGCAGCTTTCCTGATTACTCTACACTGCTGCAGTTCAAGTGGCTGTTTCTCAGTAGCAACTGGTTTGATACCAGCCCACCCGATGCGTCGCTATTACCGCCTGGTTTAACTGGTCTCGATCTTTCCGGTAATCTGCTGACGGGTACCATTCCCAATTACAGTACACTGACGTCATTAGGTACGCTGTACCTTTATTACAATCAGTTAACCGGTGGCTTGCCGACAGCAGCACAACTTCCTGCTTCCATTAGTTCTCTCGCGCTCTACAACAACCAGTTGAGCGGGAGTTTCCCCGACTACAGCACGCTCACGAATTTGAGCATTATGTATCTCAACAACAATCAACTGGATGGCAACCTGCCTTCATTGGCGCAGCTGCCGGCTGGACTGACAGATATTACGCTCGACGGTAATGCCTTTACCGGCACCATTCCGGACTACAGTAGTTTGACGCTTTTCTATTTCAGCCTTGCGCAGTTAAACATCCAGGGACCGACCCCGTCGGGTTTGCTCGCTTTAAGTGGTAACGGGGTGATGACCACTACCCCGGCGATCGACCCGGCGCTGGACGGGAGCTATGTATCCGCAGCGGTGATTCCTGTAACCGGTACCGGCGGTGAACTGACCGGTACCGTCGATTTGTTTCTGGATGGCGTTGCCGAAGCAACCGGGATCTCTGCCGGTGGTGTTGGTGAGTGGAGCAGCTCGGTGGATCTGACCGGCAAGGGTGATGGCATCTATGTGCTTACCGCAACATCGACCTACACGGGTTGGCCGGGTCATGCGGGCGCCACAGTCAGTGATGTGTCGTCTACAGCAGTCTCTCTATACATTGATACCACACCACCGGTGATCACGCTTATCGGTCCGGCGAGCCAAACGGTTGCGCAGGGTTCGAGTTATACGGATCTGGGGACAACGGTCAGCGACAACATCGACACCGGTCTGGTGGCGGTAGTCAGTGGCAGCGTCGATACCAATACGGTAGGTAGCTATATCCTTACCTTCAACGCCACTGACAATGGTGGCAATGCGGCAACACCGGTGCAACGGACGGTTAACGTCACCGATCAAACCGCACCGGTAATTACACTTATTGGCAGTAATCCGATGAGTGTTAATCAGGGCGCCACCTTTACTGACCCAGGCGCAACGGTTAGTGACAATGTCGATACCGGTTTAACGGCTACGGTTACCGGCAGTGTTGATACGACGACCATTGGCAGCTACATCCTCACTTATAACGTGTCTGATACGGCAGGTAACGCGGCGATTGCAGTTACTCGTACCGTCACTGTGGTGGCAGTACCGAGCAGTGGTGGCGGAGGAGGTGGTAGTTTGGGATTGATATCGTTGCTGATTTTGATTTGGAACTTCACTCTGCTGCGGCGAACAGTGACGGAATGATTGTACCGACAGAAATAAAAAAGGCGGCCATTGGCCGCTTTTTTTGTCAAGCCTGCCAGGCTGTACTTGCGAGAGTGAGCGGATTTACCATAAAGTAGAGTCGTTACAGGTTATGTGAGATGAGCTGCGGTAACGATCTTTAAATTCTCATCTAGTACTGCTGTGGCAGCGAAGTAACAACAAGAACGGATATGCTTCAGGGAAGATGTAGTTTTATCCTCCTCTCTGAATAAGTCCTCAATCATTATCATTAAAGGTAAGCTTTCGCCGGCTTCATATAGTCGTTGCTTAACGGAATAGACTTATCAGGGGATAGACATGTTTAGAGTCACAACCACCTCCATCGCACAGCTGAGAACAATATTTTTCACAGCATTCCTTGCACTCGGAATATTGTTTCTCCCAGCGCCTGCTAATGCTGTTGTTAGTGTGGATTGGGCATGGGTGAATCCTCTTCCACAGGGAAATACCTTAAACGCCATTGCGGGCAATGGAATAAGATTCGTTGCTGTGGGTAGAGCTGGTGCGATAGTGACCAGCCAGAATGGTATTGACTGGGTATTGCGCAGTTCTGGTACGACACAATATCTGTACGACGTTATATGGGACGGTAGCCAATTCGTTACGGTCGGTTCTATGGGAACCATATTGACCAGCCCTGACGGTATAACCTGGACAACGCGTTCTTCTGGTCTGGCAACGGGATATTTGGAAGGTGTCGTCTGGAGTGGTTCGCAGTTCGTTGTTGTGGGTTATCCAGGTATCGTTCTGACCAGCCCTGATGCGATTACCTGGACGACACAGACTAGTGGCACGACAAACTGGTTGCACGATGTTCTATGGACTGGTGCGTTATATGTGGCCGTAGGCAGTTCAGGCATTATCTGGACTAGTCCGGATGCGGTGACCTGGACGGCACAAACTTCCGGCACAACGAATCATTTGTATGGTGTTGCCTGGAATGGAACAAAACTGACTGCTGTAGGTTATGTCGGGACGATACTAACGAGTAACGACGGAGTGAACTGGACTTCGGAAACGTCCGGAACGACCCGATGGTTATACGATGTTGTTTGGGACGGAACCAGTTTTGTGGTTGTTGGTACTGCAGGTACGATACTTGGAAGTTCGGATGGCATAACCTGGACCGCTCAGTCTTCAGCCACCACTAGCACCCTGTATGGTATCGCCTGGGATGGCGTGCAGCTTGTTTCGGTGGGCTATGGCGGTACATTGATGAGCAATTCAGATGGAACGACATGGACGAAACGAACCATTGGCGTGAGCGACGGATTAAATGATCTGGTATGGAATGGCACGCAATTTCTTGCTGTTGGTTACGGCGGTGCTGTTCTTAAGAGTTCAAATGGTGTGAGTTGGACGCGTACGACATCGGGTGTGCCAGGTAATATCGAGAAAGTGATATGGGATGGCTCGCAGTACATTGCCATCAATTCGTTAAGCGCCATCCTTACCAGTCCAGATGGTCTTAGCTGGACATCAAACTCATCTGGAACTTCCAGTTTTCTCTATGGCATTGCCACTAGCGGGTCTATGCATGTTGCGGTGGGCCAGACTGGCACGATAGTCACCAGTTCGGATGGGGCGAACTGGAATACGCAGACATCCGGTGTAACGACTAATCTCAATGGGGTGTGTTGGGATGGGGTACAGTTTGTTGCTGTTGGAGACGGGGGAGTGATTCTGACCAGCCCTGATGCCTCAATCTGGACATCGCAGACCTCCGGTACCACGACGACAGTGAGTGCTGTTGTGTATGGCGGTTCAAATTATGTGGCTACTGGTTTTAGTGGGCTTGTATTGACCAGTCCGGATGGTGTGACCTGGACAAGCCAAACTTCAGGTACAGGCAACGGATTGGGACAGGTCATCTGGGATGGTAGTCAGTTTCTTGCCGTGGGCGGTGCGGGTAGCATTCTGACAAGCCCAGATGGTATCACCTGGACAACACAAGCTTCAGGTACATCAAATCTCCTGAATGGCATAGCATGGAGCGGTGCCAAATATATAGCAGTAGGGGAAGCCGGGACCATACTTAGGAGTGGTGATGAGCCTCCTACGATTACCTTGCTGGGAGGTGATCCCGTTACGGTCGCACATGGTTCAACGTTTACCGAACCTGGGGTTACGATTACCGATGATATCGATCAGAGCCTGGACGCTGTGGTTACAGGTTCAGTGGATACAATGTCTATCGGTAACTATCTTCTGACTTATGATGTGACGGATAGTGGTGGTAACCCTGCACCGCAAGTAACGCGAACGGTGAATGTTACCGATCAGACTGCACCGGTGATCACGTTGAATGGGCCAGCAACACAAACGGTGACTCAGGGCGATACCTATACCGATTTAGGGGCCAGTGTCAGTGATAATGTCGACACAGGACTGACGGCCAGCATGAGTGGCAGTGTCAACACTTCCACTATTGGAACCTATATCCTTACTTACAACGTTGCCGATACTGCAGGTAACGTGGCGGTTCCGGTTCAACGAACCGTAAACGTTGTTTCTGCCAGTAGCGGTGGCGGCGATGAAGATGGAGGTAATGGGAGCTTCAGTGTTCTGTTGTTGTTGCTGTTATCGCCGGTGCTGATTACGGTTTGCCGGAGAAAGTTTGTTGAATAATGAAGTTGTAGTAATAAAAAAAGGCGGCCATTGGCCGCCTTTCTTTTTTGTACTGATTGCTAATCAGCCTTTCTTGCTACCAATCATGTCGTGAATGATCGGCGCCAGGATCAATTCCATGGCGAAGCCCATCTTGCCGCCGGGGACGACGATGGTGTTGCGGCGTGACATGAACGAGTTGGGGATCATGCTTTGCAGGTACGGGAAGTCCACGTTGAACTTCTTCGGATCGCGGAAGCGGATCACCACGAAAGACTCGTCAGGAGTCGGGATGTCGCGGGCGATGAACGGGTTGGAGGTATCGACCGTAGCCACGCGCTGGAAGTTGATGTCGGTACGGGAGAACTGCGGGGTAATGTAGTTCACGTAGTCAGGCATACGACGCAGAATGGTGTCGACGATGGCCTCTGCGCTGTAACCGCGCTGGGCGTTGTCGCGGAAGATCTTCTGGATCCACTCCAGGTTTACAACCGGAACCACGCCTACCAGCAGGTCGGTGTGGGCAGAAACGTCAATGTCGCCGTCGCTGGCGCCGCCATGCAGACCTTCATAGAACAGTACGTCGGTCTCTTCGCTAATGTCTTCCCAGGGGGTGAATTGACCGGCGGTGTAGCTAGTGCCGCCCAGGCGGGCATTGTGCTCAACGGCCTCTTCATCGCTGTGGATGTAGTAGCGACGTTTGCACTTGCCGGTTTCGCCATAGGCCTTGAAGGTGTCGGCCAGCAGGTCGAAGTGGTTGGCTTCCGGACCGAAGTGCGAAAGGTTCTTGCCCTCTTCGGCGAACTTGGCAATTGCCTCTTTCATCGCGGCACGATCGTAGCGGTGATAGCTGTCACCTTCGATGACCAGCGGCTTGATCTTTTCGCGGAAGAAAATGTGTTCGAAGGCATTCTTTACAGTGGTGGTCCCGGCGCCGGAAGAACCGGTTACCGCAATCACGGGATGCTTTGCTGACATGGATCTAGCTCCTGCAAAAATGTTTTGAAATCGCTTTTAATTCAGCGGGTTAAAATTTTTGAACCGCCGATTCTAGCCGAATCCGTGGCCCCAAGTCTCGGAAAAAATGGGCCGTGAACGGCCCATTTTTCTTAGTGCACTGATTTATAAGGAAAAACAATAGTGACTATTGGGTGACTATGAGCCCGCTTTTTCCCTGGCGATGGCCCGATAGCCGATGTCCCGGCGCATAAACATTCCATCCCAGCTGATTTTATCTGCCAGTTGGTAGGCCTTTTGCGCTGCCTCGCTAACGCTCGAGCCCAGTGCGGTGGCGCAGAGTACCCGGCCGCCTGAGGTGACGACAGCACCGTCTTTCGTTGCGGTACCGGCGTGGAAGATTTTAGCATCGGCCGAGTCGGCGCCGTCGAGGCCGTTGATCACGGCACCCTTGGCGTAGTCACCGGGATAGCCGCCCGCGGCGAGAACCACACCCATGGCAGCGCGCTCATCCCATTCGGTGGTAACGGTGTCCAGCTTGCGTTCCAGCGCGGTCTGGCACAGGGCGACCAGATCCGACTTCAGGCGCATCATGATCGGCTGGGTCTCCGGATCACCGAAGCGGCAGTTGTATTCGATCACCTTGGGTGCACCGTCAACATCGATCATCAAACCGGCGTAGAGGAAGCCGGTGTAGGGGTTACCCTCGGCGGCCATACCGCGTACCGTCGGCTCGATCACCTCGCGCATGATGCGGTCATGGATTTCCAGGGTGACCACCGGGGCGGGGGAGTAGGCACCCATGCCGCCGGTGTTGGGGCCGCTGTCGCCTTCGCCAACCCGCTTGTGGTCCTGGCTGGTGGCCATCGGCAGGATGTGTTCTCCGTCGGCCATGACAATAAAGCTCGCCTCTTCGCCGTCGAGAAACTCTTCGACCACCACGCGATGACCCGCTTCGCCAAAGGCGTTGCCGGCGAGCATGTCGCGTACCGCCGCTTCGGCCTCGGCTTCGGTCATGGCGACGATCACGCCTTTGCCCGCGGCCAGGCCGTCAGCTTTGATCACGATAGGTGCGCCCATTTCTTTGATATAGGCCAGCGCCGGATCGATTTCGGTAAAGTTGGCGTAGGCGGCGGTGGGAATGTTGTGACGGGCGAGGAAATCCTTGGTGAAGGCCTTGGAGCCTTCCAGTTGCGAAGCGGTCTTGCTCGGACCGAAGCAGGGTAGGCCCGCGGCCTCGAAGGCGTCGACCACACCGATCACTAGCGGTGCCTCGGGGCCGACGATGGTCAGGCCGATCTGGTTATCACGGGCAAAGGCGACCAGTGCTTCGATATCCTCGACACCGATATTCACGTTCTCCAGCTTCGCCTCACGGGCGGTGCCGGCGTTGCCGGGGGCGACGAAAACCTTCTCCACATCCGGCGACTGCGCCGCTTTCCAGCCCAGGGCGTGTTCGCGCCCACCGCTGCCGATAACCAGTACCTTCATTGTTATGCCTTTACTGTTGTGTCGAATCCCGTCGAGGTTTGGGATTGTGATTGCTGATATAGCGGGCCGCCTCGTAGAGGGCGCGGGTCAGTTCGCGCATCTTCTCCGCCTGTTGCGGTTGCTCGGTGCTGACGTCCTGTCGCGGCTCATCGCTGTCGAGGCGATGCAGTTTGCCCTTTTCTGCGGTGATCGGCATGGAATAGAAATAGTCATTGTTGACCACGCCGATCTCGGTGTTGGCCGAGGGGGCAATGATAAAGGCATTACGATCCTTGTCAAAGGCGGGGTTAAACAGATCCCGGCCGAGGGTGGTGTTGGTGTGGGCGTGGCCGGTGAGGCTGGCCAGTGAAGTCATTACGTCGGCCTCGCTGGCGACAGTGTCGAGTACTTTGCCCTGCGGAATCAGTTCCGGCGAATAGATGACGAAGGGCACGCGGTTCTTGCCCAGGCCGAGTTGGGTATCGGCCTTGTAGGTGTGTTCCCCGGCGTTACCGGCGATACCGTGGTCACCGAAGAAGGCGAACACGGTGTTATCGAAATAGCCCGCCTCTTTCACCTTCTGCATGAAGTAGCCGATGCTGTGATCCATGAAACGGTAGGAGTTGAACTCCTCTTCCGATTCGAAGCCGTACTTTTCCAGCTCTGCTTGTGGCACATGCTTCAGTTCGAAGCCGTTGCGGTCCGCCGGGATGGTATAGGGGCGATGATTACCGGAAGTCTGGATCACGGCGAAGAAAGGTTTCTTCTCGTGTTGTAGCACCTTGTGCGCTTCCTTGAACAGGTCCAGATCGGAAAGCCCCCAGACATCGACTCGCGGTGATTCGTAGCTACCTTCCTCATAGATGTTCAGACCACGGATGTTATTACCGAGCAGACCGCGGATGTTGCCCCAACTGGCGCTGCCGCCGAGGAAGTAA
>JBNLAT010000053.1:0-19494 GCA_050302275.1 Thiohalomonadaceae bacterium
CCTGGCACTGGGCGCGACACCGTGGCAGACCATGATGCGGGTGGTCATTCTCACCGCCAGCCCCGGCATCTTCTCCGCCATCATGATCGGCGTCGGTCGTGCGGTGGGCGAGACCATGATCGTATTGATGGCCACCGGTAATACCCCGGTAATGGACTTCAGCATCTTCCAGGGCATGCGCACTCTCTCCGCCAACATCGCGGTGGAGATGCCCGAGTCAGAGGTGGCCAGTACCCACTATCGCGTGCTGTTCCTCGCCGCGCTGGTACTGTTCATGTTCACCTTTATCTTTAACACCCTGGCGGAGCTGGTGCGTCAGCGCCTGCGCCGCAAGTACAGCAGTCTGTAACGGATAGCGACATGTTCAACGATCTGAAAAAGTGGTTTGGCAGCGGCGCACCCTGGGTGTGGATGAACGCTGGCGCGGTGAGCATCAGCATCGTGATGGTCGCGGCGCTGTTGATTCTGATCGCGGTGCGCGGTCTGGGCCATTTCTGGGCCAAACCGATCATGGAAGCGGAACATCTGGAAAAGAACGGCAGCATCACCCGTCTTGTCGGTGAGGTGCACGACAGCGAGTTCGTGCCGCTGGAGCGGGTGCAGGATGAAGTGCAGGGGCTCAATGTTCAGGGCGAAGCGCTTAAGCGTCTGCTGATCAAAACCGGTAACCGCGACACCCTCGGCCTCGACTTCCGCTGGGTGCTGGAAGCGCGACTGCAGAAGCAGCACTTCCCCGAAAACCTGATAACCATCGAGCGCTACGAGTGGGGCAACTTTTACGGTTACCTCAAGGAAGTGCACGAAGGCGATAAAGTCATTAGCGGTGAAGAACAGGCATGGAGTGCGTTGCAACCGCTGATCGATCGTGCCGATGAAATTCGCGATCAGATTAAGGACATCGAAAAGGGCGATATCGGCGCGATTAACTATCAAATCGAAAAACTGCGTCTGGCGGAGCGCCGCCTGGAACTGGACGGTGTTGCGCCGGGTAGTCAGCAACATCAGGAGATCGCCGAGGAGCGTGCCGCACTGCAACAGCAATACAGCGCATTGCAGGGGCAATTGCACGAACTCTATCAGCAGATTGGGCGCGACAGTCTGGTCGGTGTGGTGATGGATGGGCGTGAAGTCACCATCCCGCTTTCCAAAGTCGTTCGCGCATACAAACCGAATGCGATGGGTTTCTTCGGCAAGGTCGGTTTCTACTTCGCCAAGCTGTGGGAATTCGTTGCCGACGACCCGCGTGAGGCGAATACTGAGGGCGGTATCTTCCCCGCGATCTTCGGCACGGTGATGATGGTGATCCTGATGTCGATCTTCGTCACTCCGTTCGGTGTGGTTGCCGCAGTCTATCTGCGCGAATACGCCAAGCAGGGGCCGCTGACCCGCCTGATTCGCATCGCGGTGAATAACCTCGCCGGTGTACCGTCGATTGTTTACGGTGTATTCGGTCTCGGCTTCTTCGTCTATTTCCTTGGCGGCAATATCGACCAGCTCTTTTTCCCTGAGGCGCTGCCGTCGCCGACCTTCGGCACCCCCGGTCTGTTGTGGGCATCGTTAACATTGGCGATCCTCACCGTGCCGGTGGTTATCGTTGCTACGGAGGAGGGGCTGTCGCGTATCCCCCGTGCCATTCGTGAAGGTAGTCTGGCCCTTGGCGCAACCAAGGCAGAAACCCTCTGGCGTACTGTGTTACCCATGTCCAGTCCGGCAATGATGACCGGCCTGATCCTGGCGGTCGCCCGTGCCGCCGGTGAAGTGGCGCCGCTGATGCTGGTCGGTGTGGTTAAACTGGCGCCGTCGCTGGCACTGGATGGCAACGCGCCATTCCTCCATCTGGATAGAAAATTTATGCACCTGGGCTTCCACATTTACGACGTCGGCTTCCAGAGCCCGAACGTGGAAGCGGCCCGTCCGCTGGTTTATGCCACCGCACTATTGCTGGTGCTGGTGATCGTGATGCTTAACCTGGCGGCGATTGCCATTCGAAATCATCTGCGCGAGAAATACCGCGCCCTGGAACATTAAGCGAGTAGCGAGCGATGAACGATTCAACACCGACTCACGGCATCGACATCAGCGCCATGCAGCGCGAAAAACGTCACCTGCATCTCCAAGATGAAAAGATCTGCATCGAGGTAAAAGATGTCGATCTCTACTATGGTGAAAAGCAGGCACTGAAAAACATCAACATGCAGATCCCGCAGCAGCGCGTATCCGCCTTTATCGGTCCGTCCGGTTGCGGTAAGTCGACTTTGCTGCGTTGCTTCAACCGCATGAACGATCTGGTTGATGGCGTGCGCATCGATGGTCGCATCGAGCTGGACGGCGAAGACATGTATGACAAAAGCGTGAACGTCGCCGAACTGCGTCGCCGCGTCGGTATGGTGTTCCAGAAACCGAACCCATTCCCCAAATCGATCTATGAAAACGTTGCCTACGGCCTGCGTATCATGGGCAAGAAAAGCCGCCGTGATCTGGACGAGGTGGTAGAGAAGGCGCTGCGCGGTGCTGCACTGTGGGACGAGGTAAAGGACCGCCTGCACGACTCGGCGCTGGGCCTCTCCGGCGGCCAGCAGCAGCGTCTGGTTATCGCCCGTGCGATTGCTATCGAGCCCGAGGTATTGCTGCTCGATGAACCTGCCTCGGCACTGGATCCGATCTCAACTTTAAAAATTGAGGAACTGATCTACGAATTGAAAGATCGTTACACTATTGTGATCGTTACCCACAACATGCAGCAGGCGGCGCGGGTTTCGGATTATACTGCCTTTATGTACATGGGTGAGATGGTGGAGTTCGGCAACACCGACACGCTGTTCACCAACCCACGCAAAAAACAGACAGAAGACTACATCACCGGGCGCTACGGTTAAGTCGCCGTCAGGAGGAGCAGCATGGAAAACAAGAACCTCGGGCAACACATTTCGCAGCAGTACAACACTGAGCTGGAAGACATGCGCAACCGCGTCATGGCGATGGGCGGTCTGGTTGAGCAACAACTGGCAGGCGCGCTGACTGCGCTGGTCGAAAGCGACAGCAAGCTCGGTGAAGAGATTATCAATAACGATTACAAGGTTAACGCGATGGAAGTCACCATCGACGAAGAGTGCAGCCGGGTACTGGCACGTCGCCAACCTGCCGCCAGTGACTTGCGGTTGATCGTTGCGGTAATTAAAACCATCACCGATCTGGAACGTATTGGCGATCAGGCCGAGCGGGTTGCACGCATGGCCGTGCGCCTCACCGATGCCGAGATCAACAAAAGCCACTTCGTCGAACTGGAACACCTGGGTAACCACGTGCGCCAGATGCTCAATGATGCGCTGGACGCCTTTGCCCGCATGGACAAGGAAGCAGCTCTTGGCGTAGTGCGTGAAGATCTCAAGGTAGACAAAGAGTACGACGCCCTGATGCGCCAGCTGATGACCTACATGATGGAAGATGCTCGTACCATCTCCCGCGTACTCGACACCATGTGGGCCGCCCGCGCGCTGGAGCGTATCGGTGACCATGCTCGTAACATCTGTGAATACGTTATCTATCTAGTCATGGGTAAAGACGTACGCCATACCACGTTGGAACAGATGGAAGAGGAAGTTCGCGGCGAACGCTAGCGTTCGTCATTCACGCGAAGGCGGGAATCCAGAAAAGTATTCACCGCAAAGACGCAAAGTACGCAAAGAAAAGCCAATTGTCGTAGGTCGGATTAGCACAGCGTAATCCGACAACACCCCATACCTACCGTAGGCTGGGCAGTCATGCCCAGCAAACCTTTCTGTCACCCCCATTCTCCCCCAATTGCTTCCCACCATAATTACTGGTAAAACCAAATCTGGAGTCATCTGGCGAGGGAGTGCTGTCAATATTATTTCCTGGCCATTGGTAAAAAATTCAAGCTACCTTTTGTAGGTGAATCGTTGTTTTTCTATTGGGTGATGTGTTTTACAACAGTAACTACTGTAATCAATGCGCGGTACTTAGAGGGCGGAATATCGTCATATTACTATGAAGTTGTCATCTAACATTAAGTATTCACTACTGGCCAGTGTGATCGTAGCCTTTCTCTGTACAGTGTTTCTATCTATCTACTCAAGCGGTGGGAGATACTATTTGGATCCAGAGACATATAACAAAATCAACACATTGCCATGTAAAGAAGCTCAAGAGCTAATGGTGCAGCAAGCATTAAAGATAACAAGACTAGAATCATTATCCAACGCGATCTATTTCAAACAGTTTTGGTTTGGCTTATTAATGAAATGGCTTAGTTATACAGTCATTAATTTTGCTTCATGCATGTTATTTATCCGCATATCGAGATATAACGATTCTTCTGTGATGGGTGTTTCTCGTTGATGTAAGAGAGTAGGGTTGAAGAGAAATCGTGTGTTTGTGTTTGCTATATTTTCAAGGGGATATGATTAGGTAGGAAGTGATGACGTCAACAAAGCGAGCTATTCCATATAGGAAAAGGATAATTAGGTATTGTGAAAATAATGCGATACAAATCCCTCATGGTTTTGATGCACCCAAACCATCCTACAAGTATGCGATTATAGATATAACATCTGCGCCATTCCAATTGTGCAAGTATTCTACGTATAGTGAGAAAGTGATTCTGGAGTTCTTGAGTGATCCGGTGAATAAGGGAAAACAATTTAAGATTCTCGACTTCAAGAAATGCGTGGAAGTTGAAATTGATGAGGGCGGGAGGTTTTGTGCTGGAAAGAAATTTGAATGTGAAATCGAGAATGAATTACCATATCTTGTTCAACCATGAAGTGTGTGGTTGAGCGCGGGTAACTTATTTTGGCGCCATGATAGCGCATATGGCTTGAATGCGTATACGAGAGCAGGAAGCATGAATCTTACGATAGAAGAAAAAGCAATTGTGTCGCGTTATCTAAGTGATGACTTGAGTTTTAAGAGCACCATAAATCCCTATTGGCCTTGGCTTATGCCGGTGCTAGGGTTGGCTCTTCATGGAATGTTCTATGGGGATGTTATTAGTTCTTCACTTGCTAATGTCTTATTTGTGTTTTACGCCTACTGGTTCATATCTGAAGGCAGTAAAAGTGGTCAGTGTCTCAAGTCCGCAATTCAAAAATACGAAGATGAAGTGTCTGCGCTTGGTGAATGAGAGCTTAAACATGCTTAACGATTTGAGTGCGTTGATTGGCACTAGTCAGATGGTGGAGGTTGTCAGATGAACAATGTTGCAGTGTTAATTATGCTTCCATTGCTCATCATTGCTGAAAATCTTCTAGCTGAAGATGGTGTGAAAACATATCTTTATGGTACCTGGAGAACCGCTCCATATTTGAGTCAGTTAGGCAGAGTGATTACAAAGTATACTTTTGGAAAGGATGGTGAGTGTACTGTCTCCCTCCAGTTTCTTGATGCAAAAATTAGCGAAATGAAGGAAGTCGGGGTTTGTGAGTTCAGTAGTGATGAGTTGATTATGAAGAACCACAACGGAACATTTGTTCATACTTATGCGCTCTCTATCAATGGTCTTACAATTACTGAAAAGAATGGCGATGTTTATGAGTTGGAGAAAGAGTAATGTCCCTCGGTGATGGATTTACTGTAATAGAGAGTTAAATGAAAATAAGAAATATACTTGTTGCTGCTGTGATTACTGGATTTGTTCCAGGTCTGTTTTGGGCCTTTCTGGGACTGATTGGTATCTCTGAGTCGCAAGGGTTTTATGAAGACTTTGTGGCAAGGTCTATTATTCTGTTTCCAGTGGTTTTGCTGATTTGGACACCATTCTATATCGGTTTAGCACGTAGAGTAGAAGCAGGGTATTGGGTTGTACTATTGTCATCAGTAGTCTTCTGGTTTGTTTATCAATTTATTGTACATATTGTCATTGCTTATGCTTTTCGTGATATGTCGTTGCTAGGTGTTAGTGGTGCTGGCATGCTTGTTTATACAGCTCTCGGTGTCATTTTTGGCACAGTTTTCTGGATACTTACTCAGAGTAAAAAAGTGGCTGGAGGTTAGCTAGAGCCACTAGATTCCACCTGTCACGTTATTTCCCACTTCGAAATTTGTGTCACAAATCCTTCACTTGCTTCCTTCCACCTTGCCGTATAAATTCCATATTTCGATAAGTATGGAAATGATGTATGCAAGCCAATACCGCAGTTCAGGCCCTTTCCGCCCTTGCCCAGGAGAACCGTCTGGCGGTTTTCCGTCTGTTGGTACAGGCTGGTCCTGAAGGGCTGGTTGTCGGCCAAATTGCTGATGAGTTGGCTATCCCGGCGGCGACGCTCTCCTTTCATCTGAAGACCCTGAGTCAGGGCGGTCTGGTGAGTTCCCGTCAGGAGGGCCGTTTCATCCGTTATGTGGCGGACTTCAATGCAATGCACGGACTTATCGATTATCTCTCTGAAAACTGCTGTGGCAGTGACGCCGCAGCTTGTACTCCTCCTACTGTAACCAGAACCAGGACACGTTCATGAACCCTGATAATTTGCCTACTGTTTTGATTCTCTGTACCGGTAACTCCTGCCGCTCGCAAATGGCCGAGGCGCTGCTGAATTACGATCTCATCGATAAGCTGCATGCGATCTCCGCGGGCACCAAGCCGCAGCCCAAGGTAGCCGACGGCGCGATTACCGCGTTGAGTAAACTCGGTATCCCGACACACGATCTCTTTCCCAAGGATGTGGATGTATTTCTGGAGGAAGATATCGATCTGGTGGTGACTGTTTGCGACAACGCCAAAGAAACATGCCCCGTTTTTCCCAAACCGGTGAAAAGTGTCCATCTGCCTTTCCATGACCCTCATGGCGAGCCGCTGGAATCGTTCATTCAAGTACGCGACGAAATCCGTGAAAAACTGATTCCCCTTGTGAGTGCTGAGCTGGGATTATGAGCGTTCAGTGCGAGACAACCGTTAAACACGCCACGGGCGCACCGATGAGTGTGTTTGAGCGC
This sequence comes from Thiohalomonadaceae bacterium, assembly GCA_050302275.1. GTDB lineage: Bacteria > Pseudomonadota > Gammaproteobacteria > Thiohalomonadales > Thiohalomonadaceae > JAPHTQ01. Next base: position 6,952 of record JBNLAT010000053.1, read on the forward strand.
TGGCTCAGTCTGTGGGTGGCGCTCTGTATCGTCGCCGGGGTGGTGCTGGGACAACTGTTGCCCACACCGTTTCAGGCGCTGGGGCGGATGGAGGTAGCGCAGGTCAATATCCCGGTCGGTCTTTTGATCTGGGTAATGATTATCCCGATGTTGATGAAGGTCGATTTCGGTGCGCTGCATCGGGTGCGAGAGCACTGGCGTGGTATCGGTGTGACCCTGTTTGTGAACTGGGCAGTTAAGCCGTTCTCCATGGCCTTCCTTGCCTGGTTGTTTATTCGCCACTGGTTTGCGCCGCTGCTGCCTGCCGAGCAACTGGATAGTTATGTGGCAGGCCTGATTCTGTTGGCGGCCGCGCCGTGTACCGCGATGGTGTTTGTCTGGAGCCGTCTATCCAACGGTGACCCGGTGTTTACTCTGTCGCAGGTGGCGCTTAACGACGCCATTATGATCGTCGCCTTTGCGCCCATCGTCGGCCTGTTGCTCGGTCTGTCTGCGATCATCGTACCGTGGGACACCCTGTTCACCTCGGTGATGCTCTATATCGTCATTCCGGTAATCATCGCCCAGGTCTGGCGTAGCGTGCTACTGAAACAGGGGCAGGATATATTCGACGCCACACTGGCGACATTGGGCCATCTCTCCATCATCGCTTTATTGGCAACACTGGTGCTGCTGTTTGCCTTTCAGGGCGAGGCGATCATCGAACAGCCGCTGGTGATTGCCCTGCTGGCCGTGCCGATCCTGATCCAGGTCTTCTTCAATTCGGGTCTGGCTTACTGGCTCAATCGCCGTGTGGGGGAAAAGCACAATGTTGCTGGGCCCTCGGCCTTGATCGGTGCCTCCAACTTTTTCGAGCTGGCAGTGGCTGCGGCGATCTCGCTGTTCGGGTTCGAATCGGGTGCGGCGCTTGCTACGGTCGTCGGTGTACTGATTGAAGTACCCGTGATGTTGCTGGTGGTGAAACTGGTGAATCGCAGTAAGGAATGGTACGAAGCGAAAGCCTGACTTGGTAACAGGAAAGAAACCGGGCCTTAGTGGCCCGGTTTTTTGTTATCCATGCTGATGGCGAACGTCGATGCCTTTGACAATAAAGATCACATAGTCCGCCAAACTGCCGGAATATTCACCGATACGTTCCAGTGCCTTGATGATCACCACCGCATGTACCGCGTGACCGACGTTGCGTGAGTCCTGCATGATGAAGGTCATCAGGCGACGCAGGCCGGTCTGGAATTCAGCAGCCAAATCATAATCCTCGTCGGTCAGTTCCTCGGCACGTTCTTCATCCAGGCTATCCAGGGCTTCCAGTGCCTGACGCAGCATCTTTGCGGCCAGCTTGCCCATCTTGCGTACATCACGCATCAGTTCATAGCTGGGATTCTGATCGTCGTTGTCATAGATGGTGATGATCGCCGCTGCGATCTTGCACGCTTCGTCACCGATCTTTTCCAGATCGCTGATGGTTTTTGACAGGGCCATGATGCCGCGAAGGTCGCGAGCGACAGGAGCGCGACGGGCGATCAGTGAAATCACCTGTTCGTCTGCTTGCAGCTCCATCTCATCGACTTCATGATCGCGTACGATGGTTTCACGCGCCAGGTCGGGATCTTCTTCCTTGAGCGATTTTAGAATGGTCTGTACCTGGCTTAGTACTAGTCCGCCCATTTCGATGGTGAGGTTGTGTAGGTTACCCATCTCGCCATCAAAGCGCTGTACGATGTGACCTTCCAAAGGTTGTGACATACGTGATGCTCCTGAATCAGCCGAAGCGGCCGGTAATATAATCCTCGGTCAGTTCGTGCCGGGGATTGGTAAAGATGTCGTTGGTATCACCGATTTCGATCAGATCGCCCATGTGGAAATAGGCGGTGCGTTGCGAAACCCGCGCGGCTTGTTGCATCGAGTGAGTAACAATGGCGATGGAGTATTGCGAACGCAGCTCGTCGATCAGTTCTTCGATAATCGCAGTGGCGATGGGGTCGAGAGCGGAGCAGGGCTCGTCCATCAGGATTACCTCGGGATTGACCGCGATGGTGCGGGCGATACAAAGACGCTGCTGCTGACCGCCTGAGAGTCCCGTACCGGGTTGGTCGAGTCGGTCCTTAACCTCTTCCCACAATCCCGCCTTACGCAGGCTGGTTTCCACAATCTCATCGGTTTCGATGCGGTTTTCCACCAGACCGTGCAGACGCGGTCCGAAGGCGATGTTTTCATAGATCGACTTGGGGAACGGATTGGGTTTCTGAAACACCATACCGACCTGGGCACGCAGCGGTACCACGTCGATCTTTTTATCCAGAATATCGTAGCCATCGAACTCGATGCGGCCAGTGACCTTACAACCTGGAATGGTGTCGTTCATGCGATTGAGGCAACGCAGGAAGGTTGACTTACCGCAGCCCGATGGCCCGATCATCGCCACCACCTCATTCTTGCCGATATCGAGACTGATATTTTTTACCGCATGCTTCTCACTGTAGTAGACATTGATATCCTCACAGCGAACACGTGGATCGTCCACATGTCGTTGGCCGACAGTGCTGCGTTCGTTGCGATCAACCTTGGAGGTGGGTCTACTGCTTTCAGCGATAAATTTGCTGTTATCGAAATTCATTTTTTCAGGCATGGCCAGATTGTCCATTGTGAAATCCTCTTGTGTGCATGACGATCACCAGCGACGCTCGAAGCGTTTGCGCAGGAAAACCGCAAGGGCATTCATGCTGATAAGAAAGGCGAGTAGCACCATGATGGCCGCCGAGGTACGTTCGACGAAGGCGCGTTCCGGGCTGTCGGCCCAGAGGTAGATTTGTACCGGCAAGACTGTGGAGGGATCGAATACACCACCGGGAATGTCGACGATAAAGGCGACCATACCGATCATCAGTAGCGGTGCGGTTTCGCCCAGTGCCTGGGCCATACCGATAATGGTGCCGGTTAACATACCGGGCATCGCCAGCGGCAGCACGTGATAGAAAACAGTTTGCAGGCGTGAAGCGCCTATACCCAATGCTGCTTCACGTATCGATGGCGGAACCGATTTCAGTGCTGCGCGACCGGCGATGATAATCGTTGGTAACGTCATCAGGGTGAGTACCAGCCCACCGACCAGCGGCGCCGAACGCGGCATGCCGAAGAAGTTGATGAACACTGCCAGGCCGAGCAGACCGAAGACGATGGAAGGTACCGCGGCCAGGTTGTTGATGTTGACTTCAATGAGATCGGTCCAGCGGTTTTGCGGTGCGAACTCTTCCAGATAGACCGCTGCAGCAACGCCGATGGGGAAGGAGAGCAGCAGGGTTACGATAATGGTGTAGAAGGAACCGACTGCCGCGCCCCAGATACCTGCCTGTTCCGGTTCGCGTGAATCACCGTGGGTAAAGAAGTTAATGTTGAAGCGGCGTTCCAGTTGGCCGTTCTGTTTTAATTGGGTCACCCATTCGATTTTTTTCTTCATCGATGATGGGATGTCTGCACCTTCTGCATAGTGGATGTGGCCTTTGTAGATCATGTCGACATCATCGTCGGCAAGAAGCCAGAGTTTTTGTGTCGTGCCAGTGTATTCCGGATTGGCCAGTAGCATGTCTCGCAGCTCAAAGGAGGCGCCATTGCTCACCAGACTGTAGAGCAAACGCTTGTCTCCACGAGAGGTGACATTCGGGAACTGTGCACGTAGTGCTTCTTTGATTACCGCGTTGTAATCGCCAGCGGCCAGGCTGTCGTGGCTGCGGTTATCCTGTGGATCGACGTGCTCTTCCGAGAAATGCACATTCATTTCGACATAGGTCTGGGTGAAGGCGCTGTAACCTTTGCCGATGATGGTAATGAACAACAGCGAGAGAAAAACCATACCCATACTGATGGCGAAAATACCGAACCAGCGGAAGCGGCGCTCGGCAGCATAGCGTTTCGCCAGACTGCGTTGAACCAGTTCGCCAGTGCGTAGAGTTTTCTTTTCTTTCGGATTGTGTGCTTGCTTACTCATACTGTTCCCGATATTTGCGTACCACATGCAGGGCGACAATGTTCAGTACCAGCGTGGTGAGGAACAACATCAGCCCCAGGGCAAAGGCGGCCAATGTCTTGGCGCTGTCGAATTCCTGGTCGCCGACCAGCAGGGTGACGATCTGTACCGTCACGGTAGTCACTGCCTGCAGGGGATTTGCTGTTAGATTAGCGGACAGTCCTGCGGCCATGACCACAATCATCGTTTCACCAATAGCGCGGGATACTGCCAGCAGAATCGAGCCGATGATGCCGGGCAGAGCCGCGGGGACGATGACCTTGAGTACGGTTTCCGATTTGGTTGCGCCCAAACTGTAGGCGCCGTCGCGCATCGCCTGAGGCACGGCGTTGATCACATCGTCGGAGAGAGAGGAGACAAAGGGGATGATCATGATGCCCATTACCAACCCCGCGGCCAGTGCGCTTTCTGAGGAGACATCCAGTCCCAGTAGTGCGCCGTTTTCACGAATGAACGGTGCGACGGTCAGCGCGGCGAAGAAACCGTAAACCACGGTGGGAATACCAGCCAGGATCTCCAGTAGTGGTTTGGCAATGGCGCGTACATGAGGCTTGGCATACTCGGCCAGATAGATCGCCGACATCAGGCCGATAGGTACGGCCACGCTCATGGCGATCAATGAGATCAACAGGGTACCTGCAAACAGCGGTACGGCACCGAAGGCGCCGCTGGAGCCGACCTGGTCAGGACGGATCGCGGTTTGTGGACTCCACTCCAGACCGAAGAGAAAGTCGGTCAGTGGAATGGTATGGAAAAAGCGAATCGCCTCGAACAGTACCGATAGCACGATGCCGATGGTGGTAAAGATGGCGATGGAAGAACTGAGAATCAAAAACAGGGTAATGATGTTTTCTACGGCGTTACGTGCACGCATTTCGCGGCGGATGTTGCGTAACGCATAGCTCATACCGGCAATCGCAAGTGCCAGCAGAAGTACGCTGAGGATGGCGCGACTGGTTGCCAGTAGCGATTTATAGTGTTCCGCTGCCGCGACAAGATCAGGTGTCGCCTGGGTTGAAACGATATTGCCGCTGACCAGATTGCGTACATCGTTCAGCAGCAGGCCAAGTTGACTGGCCGGGAGTTCGCGAATTGATGCTGGTAGATCGGCGATCACCAGTTGCATCAAAAGTTCTGAGCCGAATGCCTGCCACAGGCCAAGCAGAATCAGCGCAGGGATGCCGCACCAGAGTGCCGCATAGAATCCGTAATGGTTAGGCAGAGAATGGAGACTGCGTATGTGGTCTCCAGCAAGACGCAGGGAACGGCGACGCCCAAGATGAAAAGCGGCGAAAGAGATTCCTAGCAGCGTGATAATCAGTAGCGAGGGATTCATTGTTACCAGTCTTGCGGAGGGTAAAAAAGGCCGGGCCCTAAGACCCGGCCGCGTACTGCTGTTACTTCATGTCAATCAGGTCTTTTGCCACCTTGGCGTACTTCATGCGCTCTTCCTTAGGCATCGGGATCAGACCCTTATCTGAGAGGTAACCTTCACCACCGTAAGCCTTCTCGCTGGTGAACTCGCTGAGGTATTCCTTCATGCCCGGAATAACGCCAACGTGTGCTTTCTTCACGTAGAAGAACAGCGGGCGGGAAACCGGGTAAGAACCATCGGCGATGGAGTCAAAGCTCGGAGCGATACCGTTGATCTTGGAACCTTGAATTTTGTCAGCATTCTGATCCAGGAAGCTGAAGCCGAAGATACCCAGTGCATCCGGGTTGGCTTCCAGCTTTTGCACGATCAAGTTATCGTTCTCGCCAGCTTCGATGTAAGCACCGTCTTCACGAAGGGCATGGGCAACCGCTTTGAATACCTTTTTGCCTTTCTTGTTGTAGGCGCTGCTGGGGATACCCAGCTTCTTCATCAGGCCTTTGATTTCAGCTTCGTCCTTGGAACCACGCAGTTTTTTCAGGTCGGCGTATTTCTTGGCTCCAGCTTCCATCGCGAGTTCGGCAAAGGCGTCGCGGGTGCCAGAGGTCGGCGGCGGGCCCAGAACTTCGATCTTGGTATTCGGCAGAGACGGGTTAACCTGCTTCCAGGTCTTGTACGGATTGTCGATCAGCTTGCCATCTTTACCCGGAACCTGCTTGGCCAGGGCCAGGAAGATGTCTTTCGGGGTCAGTACAAACTGAGGTGCCTTTTTGGAGTTAGCAATGGCGATACCGTCGTAACCGATCTTGATTTCAACGATATCCTTAACGCCGTTCTTTTTGCAGGTTTCGATCTCGGAGCTTTTGATCGCACGAGAAGCGTTGGTGATGTCAGGATGTTGTACGCCGACACCAGCACAGAACAGCTTCAGACCGCCGCCAGAACCAGTAGACTCGATCTTCGGAGTCTTGAACTTGGTGGTCTTACCGAACTGTTCGGCAACCACGGTGGCAAACGGATAAACGGTAGATGAACCAACGATACTGATGTAATCGCGGGCAGACTCGGCCAGAACGCTGCCGCTGAACAGTGCGGTAGCAGCAACCGAGACGAGTGCAGCTTTCTTCAACATGGGGACCCCCATCTCTGTAGTGGAAAAACAGTGTTTCGAATCAGCCGCGCCAGGCGGCACTAAACGCACCTGGTGCGTACCGACCCAACCAAAAAGGTGTTGAGCGGGAACGATCTAAGCATCTGTTAATGACAATACTGTGACAGCTGGAGAGGCGATCTGGGGCGAAACAGGCAAGCTGCTGATTTACCGTAAAAACAGCTTTAAATATGACAGAATAATGACAGCGATTGAGTCATTATTCGCGTCATGCTATGTTGGAATTGTTCTATTTCATTACCGATTGAAGAAAGTATGTCAAAGTTGTCAGAACTGTTTTACGTCAAAGAATCAGGTATTCACGGCAAGGGGCTTTTCGCCCGGGTTCACATCAAGGACGGACATTTCCTCGGTACCTATGAAGGGCCGGAAACCACGGATCTGGAAAAGGGTGGGGATCACGTCCTGTGGGTGGAAGAGGATGACGGTAGCTGGTTAGGCCGCGACGGTCAGAACCTGCTTCGTTATATTAATCACCACGAAGCACCCTGCGCCGAGTTCGACGGATTTGATCTGTTCGCAATTGGAGATATCACTCCCGATACCGAGATCACTATCCACTACGGTGATGAATTTGTCGAGGCGATTGCCGTAGAGTAGTTCGAATTCACTAAGCTTTGGCTGTTCAGTTAGTGCTATTTTCAGGGATTGAATATTGTGGATATTTTCTTTGAGAAGTATTTCGATTATTTCTTCATGGCCGCACTTATCTGGGGCGGCATCGTTGTTTTTGCATCAATTCTTTATCGAGCAAAAAATCACAAACAATTCCCAAATCTACAAAATGGAATTTTGAAGTTCCACGAAAGATGGGTGTCTGGGCGCTCGATGAAGAATATTTTTACTCAATTCGGTGGCGCCAGAAATTGTTTGGATGTGAGGGTCGGTGGTGGTTACATTACGGTTAGACCCATATTTCCATTCAATTTAGCGTTTCTTCCTGAACTCATGGGTCTCGAACTTGTTATTCCATTAACGAGTGTTAGAAACGTTAGTGTGGTTAGCACCTTTGGGAGAAAAGGTGTTTCTGTTCGTTATGATCAGGACAACAGGTCGGAAGGGCGTGTTGAGTTGTATCTTAGAGATACAGAGTCTTTTTTAGGAAGTCTCGGTAGGAAGGTGTGAGCTAAGAGGGTGCTGCTTACCGATATAGTTAATGTGCTGATTCAACTGATTAATTGTCCCTTCCAGTATTCAGCCTTCTGCTGATCTTTCTTTACTCCCAACTGTCCATCTTCGTAAACGCGGATTAACGCCTTAACTGCATCCTGATTTCCCTGTGCCGCGGATGCCTGCCACAGTTCCAAAGCCTTATTCACATCCTGTCCTACCCAGATGCCGTAGGCGTACATAATCCCGAGGTTGTACTGGGCCGGGGCGTGATTCTGTGCCGCAGCTTTTTCCCACCACTGAAATGCATCTTTGTTGCTACGGAAGACGGTTGTGCCGTTGTAGTACATCAGGCCGAGGTTGTACTGCGCGTCGGGTTGTCCCTGTTCGGCGGCAGCCATGAAGAGTTGACGGGCGGTGCGGCTGTTCTTCTCTACCCCTAGCCCGTTCATGTAGAGCAGACCGATGTTGTACTGGGCGTCGGCGTTGCCTTCTTCGGCCAGTGGCTTCCAGGTGTTGAAGGCTTTGGCGTAGTTGCCTTCACGGAAGGCTGTAAAGCCATCTTCGAGAGGCCCAGCGAGAGCGAACAGGGGGAAAAGAAGTAGAAGTGTGAGTAGTTTGCGCATAGTGCTTTTGTAGCAGCTAGCGTGAGCTTTGTGAAGTCAGGATGGAGAGTGACCCATCAGGAATTCCATTAATGCCTTTTGGGCATGCAGACGGTTTTCCGCCTGGTCCCAGACCACGCTCTGCTGGCCGTCGATAACCGAGGCGCTGACCTCTTCACCGCGGTGCGCAGGCAAACAGTGCATGAAGATCGCGTCGCTGTTGGCGTGGGCCATTACCGCATCGTTGACCTCATAGGCAGCGAAGGCCTTTTCGCGGATCGCCTGTTCCTCTTCCTGACCCATGCTGGCCCAGACGTCGGTGGTAACCATATCGGCACCTGAGGCGGCTTCGCCTGCGTCGCGCATAACGCTCACCGCATCACCAGCAGCGGCAACCAGCCCCGCATCAGGTTCATAACCTTCCGGGCAGGCGATGTTCAGTTTGAAACCGAACTGGCGTGCAGCGTTGATGTAGGAGTGGCACATGTTATTACCGTCACCGATCCAGGCCACGGTCTTGCCGGCGATATCACCACGATGTTCGACATAGGTCTGCACATCGGCCAGTAGCTGGCAGGGGTGGTACATATCGGTAAGGGCGTTGATCACCGGCACCTGGGAGTGTTTGGCGAAGGTTTCCAGCTTCTCATGCTCGTAGGTACGAATCATGATGATGTCGACCATCCGTGACAGTACCCGTGCGGTATCTTCAATCGGCTCACCGCGACCCAGTTGGGTGTCGCGGGGTGAGAGGAAGATCGCATGGCCGCCAAACTGCGCCATGCCCGCCTCGAAGGAGACGCGGGTACGGGTGGAGGATTTCTCGAACACCATCCCCAACACCTTGTCGCGCATCGGGGTGTAGCTTTCGCCGTTTTTCTGCATCGCCTTCAATTCGATGGCGCGCTGAATCAGCCGCTGCAGTTCAGCGGGTGTGAGATCGAGCAGGGTAAGAAAGTGCCGTGTCGCCATGGATGCGTCCTCGGATTACTGACCCGACTGGGCGATGAATTCGTTAACCAGTTCGGTGACGAGTTGCACCAGCGTGTCGGCTTCTTCGTCGCTCATCACCAGCGGCGGCAGCAGGCGAATGGTGTTGCCTGCGGTGACGTTGATCAGTACGCCGCGGGCCAGTCCCATGCTGACCAGTTCGGTACAGGGACGATCCAGCTCGATGCCGATCAACAGACCGAGGCCACGGATATCCTTAACGTAATCCTGTTCGCCCAGCGCCAGTTCAAAGGCGGTGAGTAGACGCAGACCGAGCTCTTCGGCACGCTGCACCAGTTCTTCTTTTTCCAGCGTATCGATCACCGCCAGTGCCGCAGAGCAGGCCAGCGGATTACCGCCGAAGGTGGTGCCGTGATTACCCGGCTGGAACAACTCTGCCGCTTCGCCACGGGCAAGGCAGGCTCCAACGGGCATGCCGTTACCGAGACCTTTGGCAACGGTCATCACATCGGGCGCAAACTCTTCGTGCTGGTAGGCGAACATGCGGCCGCTACGACCCATGCCGGTCTGGATCTCGTCCAGCATTAACAGCCAGCCGTGCTTGTCGCAGATCACGCGCAGGGCGCTGAGATATTTTTCCTGCGGCACGTTAACGCCGCCTTCGCCCTGCACCGGTTCAACCAGTACCGCGACCACGGAGGGATTGTTCTTGGCAACGGTTTCTACCGCTTCCAGATCGTTGTACGGCACACGCAGGAAACCCGTCACTAGCGGCTCGAAACCGGCCTGCACCTTGCGGTTGCCGGTGGCGCTAAGGGTGGCCATGGTGCGACCGTGGAAACTGTTTTCCATGACGATGATGGTCGGGGTATCGATGCCCTTTTTATGACCGTAGAGACGCGCCAGTTTGATCGCCGCTTCGTTGGCCTCTGCACCGGAGTTGCAGAAGAAGGCGCGATCCATACCAGAGATAGCGGTGAGGCGATCCGCCAGAATCTGCTGGTTGGCAATGCCATAGAGGTTGGAGGTGTGCACCAGGGTGCCCGCCTGTTCGCAAAGCGCCGCGGTAACCGCCGGATGGGCGTGACCAAGATTGCAGACGGCAATGCCGCTGACTGCATCCAGATACTGTTTACCTTCGCTGTCCCACACCCAGCAACCGGAGCCTTTGGTAAAGGTTACTGGCTGGCGTGCATAGGTCATCATCAATGTGTTCGACATGGTTTGTTTAATGGTTTTTCTTTCGTCCCGGAAAATAAAAATGGCAGTCCCAGTGAGACTGCCATTTTCACCAAACAGCGGATTCTACCCCCGCTTAGCCCATCAGGCAAATGCCTGGGAGACTATATTTACAGGGATTAAGCGCCGTAATTCTGTGCCGCGAAATCCCAGTTGACCAGATTCCAGAACGCCTCGACATATTTCGGGCGGGCGTTGCGGTAGTCGATGTAGTAGGCGTGTTCCCAGACATCACAGGTCAGCAGCGGAGTTTTGCCGTCGGTCAGCGGGCAACCGGCGTTGGAGGTGTTGACGATTTCGACGGAGCCGTCAGCGTTTTTCACCAGCCAGGTCCAGCCGGAGCCGAAGTTGGTGGCGGCTGAGGTGCTGAACTTCTCCTTGAACTCGGCAAAGGAGCCGAAGGCCTTATTGATCGCATCGGCCACGGCGCCGCTTGGCTCGCCGCCGCCGTTGGGGCTGAGGCTGTTCCAGTAGAAGGTGTGGTTCCAGATCTGCGCCGCGTTGTTGAATACGCCACCTGCCGGAGCACTTTTGATGATCTCTTCCAGGCTCTTGCCTTCAAATTCGGTACCCGGGACCAGATTGTTCAGGTTGGTCACGTAAGTGTTGTGGTGTTTGCCGTGGTGGAAAGAGAGAGTCTCCGCAGAGATGTGCGGTTCCAGGGCATTGCCTTCATAGGGGAGTGCAGGCAGTTCAAAGCTCATGTTTTACTCCTTGTTTTTCAAAGTGTTGAAGCCATTCGGACAGTCGCAGGAAAAGTCTTTGTCAGGCTGAAAACAGTTGGAGCGCCTGCTTGCGCCCCAATAACCTACATATTTAGTAGAGATTAACTGTTTTCAAGTCTACTGCATAGAAGCGGCCTCAAAAGGGCCTTCGCCCCTTCTTGCCAGATCCTGAATGTGGTCGGTAATGGCCACGAATTCAAGTTTAGCGGCTCAATAGGTATAGGAGTTGTCGTGCCGGGAATAGAACCAGCGTGCGGGCAGGCGGGCAAGCATGAGGAGGATGAAGATAAACAGGTAGGTCACACTCTCCATATCAGCGACTTTCTGCATCATGAAAAAGTGCAGGATCACGCCAGCAGTGATCAGGTAAACCAGTCGGTGCAGTCGCTGCCAGTTTCGGCCCAGACGGCGGAAGCTGAACTTGTTGGAGGTAGCGGCCAGCGGGATCAGCAGGATGAAGCTGATCATGCCCACAGTAATGAAAGGCCGTTTAATGATGTCGGCCCAGATGTCGGGCCAGGAGAAGTATTGATCCAGCACGATGTAGCTGGTCAGGTGCAGCATGGCGTAGAAGAAGGCGAAAAGCCCCAGCATGCGCCGATAGTCGATCGGCCAGCTCCAGCCCATGGCGCGCCGGAGTGGCGTGGCGAGCAGGGTTAGCAGCAGAAAACGCAACGACCAGTCGCCCAGGCTGCGAATCAGCGCCTCGATGGGATTGGCACCGAGGTTATCGGTAAACACGCCGAAGACCAGCCACGCCAGCGGCAGTAGCGCGGCGATAAAGATGATCGGTTTTATTCGTTGTGTCGCGTTTTTCATCCTCAATAGAACTTCTGTAGATCCATGCCTTTGTAGAGTTGTGCGACCTGATCCGCATAACCGTTGAACGGCAGTGTCTTGCGTTTGAGAAATTCACCGATACGCCGTTCCCGTTTCTGACTCCAGCGCGGGTGGTCCACCGCCGGATTAACGTTGGAGTAGAAGCCGTACTCGCCGGGATTGGATTGGTGCCAGGTGGTCTCGGGCATGGTTTCGCGGAAGTTGATTTTGACGATCGACTTGATGCTTTTGAAACCGTATTTCCACGGTACCACCAGACGCAGCGGCGCGCCGTTTTGCTTGGGCATCTCCTTGCCGTAGAGGCCGACCGCAAGAATGGTCAGCGGGTGCATCGCTTCATCGATACGCAGGCCTTCGACATAGGGCCAGTCGAGCACCGGAATACGCTGGCCGGGCATTTCGTCGGGGCGGTAGAGAGTGGTGAATTCCACATACTTTGCCTTGCTGGTCGGCTTGAAGCGTTTCAGCAGATCGCCCAGTGGAAAGCCGACCCACGGGATCACCATCGA